>NZ_LATD01000027.1 GCF_000981895.1 Streptomyces odonnellii
CTGCCGAACAATGCGCCGACCGCTGAACTAGATGTCGCGGGCCCCGAGAAGCTCCGTCGCGGCCAGAGGACGGTGTGCTCGCTCAAGGGGGAAACGGGGGGCGGGGAGCAGCCTCCGCCGTGCAGAGATGTCGGCGGAGGCCGCTCCCCCGGTACGCCTCGCAAAGCAGAACACCGTCCTCTGGAAACGAGGAGATTCCATGGTCCTGAGCCTTGCCCGGCACGTTACAACGGCGAGTCGTCGCTGAGATAAACAGAACCAGGGCAATGGCGTCTGCGCGGGGTGGGCGGCAGGCCCTGTTCGCCGACGGGCCGCCGCACGTTCCGCCCCCCGTTATCTTCTTCGTGGCCCCGCAATGGGGCTCCCGGCCTCTGGAGCTGGCATGACTTTCTCCCCCTGTCGATCGCATGGCCTGGGGGGTGGTGTCACCGGCTCCGGAGGCATCGACAGACCGCTGATTAGGGGCATGACCACCGGCTTCTTCCGAGGCAGGGAGGCTCTTCGTAATGTGGATGTGGCGATCGGTGCCGTGCCAGGGCCGGGCGAGTACGACCCGAGACTGCACGTGATCGACACCAGCGACATCGGCGCCTTCCTCGGCCTGGACGTCGGCAAGGGCGAACACCATGCCACCGCCGTCACTCCGACCGGGAAGAAGGCTTTCGACAAGCGGCTGCCCAACAGCGAACCCAAACTCCGCGAAGTCTTCGGCAAGTTGAAGGCCAAGCACGGCACCGTCCTCGTGGTCGTCGACCAGCCCGCCTCGATCGGCGCTCTGCCGATCGCGGTCGCGAGGGACATGGGCTGCTCGGTGGCCTATCTGCCGGGTCTGACGATGCGGCGGATCGCTGATCTCTATCCCGGCGAGGCCAAGACCGATGCCCGCGACGCCTTCGTCATCGCGGACGCCGCCCGGTCGGTGCCGCACACCCTGCGCTCGATCGAGCTGGAGGAGGAGACCATCGCTGAGCTGGAGATGATCGTCGGGTTCGACGACGACCTGGCCGGCGAGGCCACCAGGATTTCCAACCGGCTGCGCGGCCTGCTCACGCAGATCCACCCGCACCTGGAGCGAGTCGTCGGCCCACGCATCCAGCACCCGGCCGTACTCAAACTGCTCGACCGGTTCGGCTCCCCGGCCCGGATCCGCAAGGCAGGACGCCGCCGGTTGATCGACTTGATACGGCCCAAGGCCCCGCGGATGGCCGAGCGGCTGATCGACGACATCTTCACCGTGCTCGACGGGCAGAGCGTCGTCGTTCCCGGCACGGACGCCGCCGCGCTGATCGTTCCCAGCCTCGCCAACTCGCTTCAGGCGGTGCTCGACCAGCGCAAACTCCTCGCGGTCAGGATCGAGGAACTGCTGGAAAACCACCCTCTTTCCAAGGTCCTGACGTCCATGCCGGGGATCGGCGTCAGGACCGGAGCGAGGATCCTCATCGACGTCGGCGACGGCACCGCTTTCCCGTCCGCCGCCCATCTGGCCGCCTATGCCGGGCTGGCGCCGGCGACCCGCAGCTCGGGTTCCCCGATCCGCGGTGAACAGCCCTCCCGACGAGGAAACAAGCAGCTCAAGCGGGCCTTCTTCCTGTCCGCGTTCGCGGCCCTGGCCGACCCGGTCTCGCGGGCCTGCTACGACAAGAAGACCGCTCAGGGAAAGCACCACACCCAAGCCCTCCTCTGCCTCGCGAGACGACGAGCCGACGTGCTCTTCGCGATGCTCCGCGACGGCACCTTCTACGACCCACAACCAAGCCCCACGGGTTGACGAAACCCATAGGGGCACCCCCCCCCGCACTGCAGCTTCCCATCGCCTTTGACGTCATCGCGCAGTTCCAGCAACAGTTCCAGTTCGGCTTCCTCGATTTGAAGCGAACTGCTGCTGGGCCCCGAGCCCGGGCTTGGTAGAGCTCCTGCCCCAACTCCTCCATGGCAGCGGCCAATCCGATCGTCGCCATAGCTACTTCTCGTCGTCTGCGAGGTTCAGAAATGAGTGGCGCCAGTTCTGGGCGACGACTTCAGCTTGGTGCAGTTCCAAGGTGAAGGTCATCACGAGTCTCTGAGCGGTGCGGCGACTCATTCTGTCCAGACCTCTGTCGGGGTGCGGCCCAGTGCCTCGTGGGCCTGGCCGGGGTAGCAGGCCACCGCCAAGGCCAGCCCTCTCGCAAACCGCTCGCAGGTCCCCGCCTCCTGCTACAGCCTTGCCCATGAAGCGAAGCTCGTGTGCTCGTACACGCGGCAGTGCGGCGGGACGGACGGCCCCGCGAGAAGCAGCCGAGATGGCCCTCGCGCCGCTTCCATCAGGCGCTCGCCACGCTCCGATCCGCCGCGTGGGCACGGCTGGTGGGTCGGCCTCGCTCGGTGCCGCTCGTGTCGAGCGGCACGTCTGGCGGGACAGTTGGGTCAGGTCTCTGAGGTATCGCTATTGGTTCGCCGGGCGGGGGAGGGGATCAGGAGTTCGGCGCGGATCATCGCGGCGATGAAGGCGACCGCGCCGATGAGTACGACGGACCAGGTGATGGCCTTCCCGGGCCTGTCCCGTTCCGATGGGCGGGGTGATCTTTTGGTCCGGGGGGATCTGCCTGTCGATGCCGACTGCCTGGCGGGCGTTGACCGGGATACGAGCGGTGCCGGGCTGCGCCCCTTTGGGTTGTGGACGATCTCGTGGGGTTGGCCGGTGCCGCACAGGGAGCCCCCCGGGCCTGGCCGGCTTCAGGGTGTTGACGTGGTCCAGCGGTAGCGGCTCTTCGCGGAGTGCCTGTGGGTGGCGCTGGATGCCTGCCGCGCCGACGGGATCTGATCTGGGAGGGCTGGCTCACACCGTGCTCTCTGGGCTGGCCGCTGCCTGCTTCCTGTGAAGTGGAAAAGCGCGCGCCGGACCGGCTTCTGCTTCATCCATGGGATGCGGTGCGGGGGTGGACCGTTGCCGCATCCCATGGACGCCTGGTCAGTCGAAGAGTCCTTCGACGACCTCTTCGGCGGCCTCGCCGCCGATCTCTTCGGCTGTCTCTTCTGCGATCTCCTCGATGATTTCCCCGAAGATGTCGTCCATGTGGTGATTCCTTTCGTGTTGGTGCGGCTGGCCCGCGGCAGCTGTGAGGCGACTACGGGGTCGTGAGCATCGGTTCAACGTGCCGTTCCTGGAAGGGAGTTCCCAGAAGATCTTCCTTCCACTGCCAGCGGTGATTGTCAGCTTCCTGTTTGCCGTCGGCCTCCTGTTTTGCACCGGTTTCCTGCTTGCCGTCGCTGTCGGCAGGTGGCGCAACCGCGTGTGCTGACTGCCATCCGTACGCGGATCCATGTCGGCGGGGCTGTCGGTGGGGAGTTGGCAGGGGGGAGGCGGCGACCACCTCTGTGGCCATGTGACGGTCACATCTCCCGTGTCGGTGAGGTAGGCGACGGGGCGGCCGGACCGGTCCACGGCCCAGAACCGCCCGCGCCGGTCGGCGAGGGCGCCCACTTGGTCCTTCAGCGGGCCCAGTGTGCTGGTGCCCACGCGGTCGGGCGGAACCGCGCCGGGGAAGTAGGTGATCTCCAGCGTGGCCGCTGTCTCGTTGTGGCTGACGCGGTAACCGTCGGCGAGTTCCGCGTAGCAGGACGGCACGCTGATCGCGTGTTTCGTGGTCCGGTTGTAGACACCGGCCTTGGCACCGGCTTTCCTGGTGGGGCCGCGGGACCAGTAGACCCAGCGGTCCACCACCTGGATCTGCGCGGGTATGCACGGGGCACCCACGGACGGACACCAGGGGGCCGGCTGGCTTCCTGGACGGCAGGGATGCTGCGGAGACAGTGCCGCTCCTGGCTGACAGAGTGGGTTTCCAGTAGCCGTTGGGAAACCGGAAGACGTCGCCTTCCCAGGTGCACTGGATGTCCTCCACCGGGTCTCCGTTCGCCGGTTGCCACCAGAGGTCGCCGGCATTCCGCGGGGGCGTGACGTTCAGCTCGCCCTTTGCGGTCAGCGACAGGGTGAAGCCGGAAAGGTACGTGGTCGCGCGGGAGACGCCGAGCGGTACGTGGAGTGTGCCAACGAGCAGGTGTCCCTGGTCGACCGCGATGCCGCCGACGCCGTACACCGTCTACTGGGGCAGCGGTACGTGCACGCCGACGGCCGGGATCCCGTCGGCGCCGAGCGTAATGCGCTGGACCGCCCAGTCGTCCGGGCTCGAGCCGCCCGTGACGTAGATGGCGCCGTCTGCGCCTCTCATGAGCTGGTGGCCGGATTTCAGCAGAGTGCGGGCCGCGCCGCCGGCGGCGGGTTGGTCCAAGATCTCGCCGTCGCTACCGGGCTAGACCACCCAGTTGCCCAGCAGCGTCACATTGCCTGGAGAATCCCTGTGGGGGTTCGGGGCCCGTCCGGATGGTCGCGGTCGACGAGGTAGCTGTGAAAGTCGCCGTCAGAGTACGAACCGGGTTGCGTCCAGGGGAATGGTGTACGGGTTCGACCTGATCCGGGGGTTTGCCCCGGCATCGGGATGGTGCCCGCATAGATGAACGGCCACCGGCTGATCTTCGAAGTGTCGAAGCCTCGAAGGAGATCAGCACGATGACCGCACCTGACAGTCTGCCCCGGCACGTCCTCGCGGAAGACAACCTCGGCGCGGCGAGTCCCGACCTGCTGCGCGCGATGGTCAAGACGTTCGCCGACGCACTCATGTCCGCGGAGGCCGATGCTCTCTGCAATGCCGAATACGGGCAGGTCAGCGACGAACGCGTCAACCACCGCAACGGCTACCGCTCACGCGAGTGGGACACCCGCGCAGGCACCGTCGAGCTGGCCATTCCCAGGCTGCGCCAGGGCAGTTACTTCCCGCACTGGCTGCTCGAGCGACGCCGCCGGGCCGAGCAGGCCCTCATCTCGGTGGTCGCGACCGCCTACCTGCTCGGCGTCTCCACCCGCAGAGTGGAGAAGCTCGCCGAGTCTCTCGGCGTCACCCAGCTGTCGAAGTCCCAGGTCAGCGCGATGGCCAAGCACCTGGACGAGCAGGTCGCAGCCTTCCGCAACCGGCCCCTGGACGCGGGCCCGTATGCGTTTGTCTGGGTCGACGCGCTGACCCAGAAGGTCCGGGAGGGCGGCCGGATCATCAACGTCCACGCGCTGATCGCGGTCGGCGTCAACGCCGACGGCCACCGCGAGATCCTCGGCCTCGACGTGGCCACCGCCGAGGACGGGGCCGGCTGGCTGGCCTTCCTGCGCTCGCTGATCGCCCGCGGCCTGTCCGGCGTCCAGCTGGTCATCTCCGACGCTCACACCGGCCTGGTGAACGCGATCGGCGCGACCCTGCCCGGTGCCTCCTGGCAGCGATGCCGCACGCATTACGCCCGTAACCTGCTGAGCCAGGTTCCGAAGTCCGCCCAGCCGTGGGTGGCCACGCTGCTGCGGACCGTCTTCGAACAGCCCGACACCGACGCCGTCCAGGCCCAGATGCGACACGTACTGGACGCGCTGGAGGCCAAGTTCCCCAAGGCGGCAGCCCACTTGGACTCCGCCCAGCATGAATTGCTGGCGTTCACCGCCTTCCCACGCGAGATCTGGCGGCAGATCTGGTCGAACAATCCGCAGGAACGGCTCAACAAGGAGATCCGCCGCCGCACCGATGTGGTCGGCATCTTCCCTGACCGCACCGCCCTGATCCGGCTCGTCGGCGCGGTCCTGGCCGAACAGAACGACGAGTGGACAGAAGCCCGCCGCTACATGGGACTCGACCTACTCGCCAAGGCCCGCCTCCACCCGACCGAGTCAGAAACCGACGAGATCGTCCTGCCCACCGAACTCACCGCATAGCCTCAAAGAAGAGATCACCGAGTGGTCGTCGATACACCACTCCCGCGGACGTGACCCAGAACCGTGGTGGCGCTGAGCGACAGCAGATGCGGCCTGTTCTGCTGGGCGGAGGGTAGTCCGGCTCTGCGGCAAGAGCCGTGCGCAGACGGCCGCTGGTGTTTTTGGGCCCCTATCTCTGCGGTCAAGGTTGTGGGTGAGGATGGCGGTATGACGACCTGGTTCCGCACCTACTACGAGGACGAAGATCTGTGGCTGTATTTCGAGGCTGATGACGGAGGCTGGGCAGCACGGCAGGTTGAGGTCCGGGGCGGGACTTGCGTCCGGTGACGGCGGCCTCCTTGGTAGAGGTGCTGCACTTGCGTGATCATGCGGATCTTGCGGCGATGTTCCCCTTTGAACGCCGGTATGGCGTTCTCGCTGAAGGTCCCATTGATGGCTGGCAGGACCAGCCGCAGGCGGCCCGAGATCACTGCGGAGGAGTTCGAGCGGCTGTGGGCTGAAGCACGGCGGGCTCTTGGCGATTCAGACTGATTTGGCGGGTTGGGCTTCGTAGAAGGTTCCGTCTCGGAGTATCGCGAAGAGGGCGTCGGCCCGTCGTCGGGCAAGGCGGAGCAGAGCAGAGCCTGGGTGTGGTGCTTGCCCTGAGCGATTTCCCTGTCGTAGCGAGGGCCGGGAGGCCGGGATCCCCTTGCGGAGGCACCAAAAGGTAATGGGGGGGCAGCGGCCGGGGACATGCCGCCAGCGGACGCTGACGGTGGGCCCGTGCTCGGTGCCGTCGCCTTGGTTGGCCTTCTGGTTTGCACAGGTGAGGCGGTCGCCGCGTCGGCCCCGCATGCGGCCGGGACGTGACGGCTCGTCCCGGCGGGGCGGGTCAGGTACGCGCGGGCGGAGGCGCGAGCACCATGGGCCACTCCTCCCCGGATTTGAGCAGGTCGTCGAGTGAGACGTCGGGGCCGGCGGTGAAGACGGCGGTCGGTTCGGCGAGGCGCGCGGACAGCGCGGGCTCGGCCGCCGTCCGGGCGGACAGGACCACCACGGCCTGCGGGTCGACGGCCGACCGGTCGGGGAAGCCGGCGGGGTCCACGCCCGCCTGCCGCAACGGGACGGGGTGGACGGCGATGCCCACGGTCAGCAGCCCTGCGTCGAGCGACTGTTCGGCCCAGCCGTCCGTGCGGACGAGATGGAGCGCCCCGTCACCCTCGTAGCAGTGTGCGCCGAGTCCGGCGACGGCACGCTCTGCGGGCGTGCCGTCGGGATCGACGACGAGGACGGCGAACACCGTGTCCGGCGCGTCGGGATCGAGGCCGGAGCGGAGGTACAGGCGGGCGGCCATGGGGCAACGCCTCCAGAGCGGATCGGACATGGGCGGGGCATCGGTACAGCATGCCCTGCGACCACCGCCTCGTCAGCGTGCGAGGTGGTGAGGAGCGGACCGCTTGGTGTATGAGGCGTGTGTGCAAGGGAAGCCGGCGAACGTGACACACCGGCTCAAAGATCTTTTCGGGGGCCCGGAATCAATCTGCGGGTCCGCGACTGCTCCAGGACCACAGTCGGCCGGGCGCGGGCCCCCACCCCGGAACAAGGAGCTGTGCTCCGGTAACCAGCAGGCCGGTCCCGCCCATTGCTGCCCGGCTTCCGTAGCGCGTCGGGCTGGTGCTTCGGGCACTGCGGTTGTCAAAAGGGCCTCTTTCTGGATATTTCTCCAGGCCCTGCGGTAATCCGTTTGAACGGCGTACGGGTGGACGTGGCAGGCTTACGTGGTGATTGTCGAGCTGGCCCCCCGTTTTCTGACCTGGGACGATGTGGATCCCGCCCGTCATTTCTTCGACAGCGCGTCGGCGCCGCAGGTGGTGCGGTCGCTCGGGCCCGCCCTGAGGGTGCCCAGCCGCACCGGCATCCCCTCGGATGACCCGGCGATGCGTGCCTGGAGTTGGGGTGAGGGACAGCCCTGGGCCGACGCCATGTCGCACGCCCTCGCCGAGCACTACGGCCGCTGGACCGTGGGCTGGCGCTGGTCGCACGACGAAGGCGACTTCGACGGAGGACCGGTCGGGAGCTGGTGCTGCCCGCGGGACTCGATCACCACACCGCAGGAGACGCTCGCCCGTGTCGTCGCGGCACTGTGCGAGTGGCGCGAGTGGCTGGAGAGTCTCGCCGGGTGGTTCGACAGGTACTCCTTGGACCTGACCGGGGTCGAGGACCAGCGGATCCTGTGGGAACGCGCCGCCCGGAACCTGATCCTGCAGGTGACCGATCGCACCGGTTGCGGCAGCGGTTGGCACGGGCATTGCTGTCAAGTGCTCACCTGGTTCCTCAGCCGCTGGGGGGTCGATCCCGACCTCGCGCGGGAGCTGGTCGACGAGGCGATCGGCGGGCGGTTCGCGAGCTGGACCGGCCCCGACCCGGCGCTGGTCGAGGATGTCGCGGAGCGCCTCGCACTGTCGCTGGGGCCGGATGACGGCCCAGGAACCGCCAGGCCCGCGCCGGACGACGTCGAGCGCTGGCTCGAGGTTCGCGAGAGCGTGCCATGGCAGGCGGTTTCGGAAGGCAGCCGGGACGACCCGGTCACCCCGTCGTGCGATGGCGCGGTGGAGGACATACGCGCCTTTGACGGCGCCTTGGACCCCGCCCGCGCACAGGGCCTGCTTGCTGCCCTGGACCTGCTGCGGGCCGACGCGGCTCGCGGTGCCTCCCTTGACTTCGAACTGCTTCAGCGCTGGCAGCGGCATGTCCTGGGAACGCCGCAACCACCGCCGTTCCGCAGCCTGCCGGCCTTCGCAAAGGGGGGCCGGGAACGCTACGGCATCGGCCCGGACACCCGAGCCCGTCTCGACGCCCACCTGGCCGAGAGCGCCCGCCCTGTTGAGCGGCCCCTTCCCCTCACCGCCCGGGCCGCACGTGCCTATCTCGACGTGTGCTTCTTCCACCCGTTCGACGACGGTAACGCCCGGTGCGCCTTCCTCACCCTCGTCTTCGTCCTCGCCCGCGAGGGCGTCGCGCTCGACGGAGTCAGCCTGCTGCGTCGCGTCACCTTCCAGGCCGACGAGCCGCAGGACGCGTTGACCCTCACGCGGTACGTCGACATCCACCTCTCGGAGACCCGACGCAACGCCGCCGCTTCCCTCGGCTCCTAGGCCGTGCCTGAGAATTGACCTCTGGGAAGGGTCCGAAGCTGACGGAGGGGCCGTGGGGATCGAACTTGAGCTTCATTCGGGGCGGCCCGTGCGAAAGGGGTCGTACCGAGCCACGTTGCTGCGGGGGTCTTACCACCACGGTGAAGCGTTGGCGCGGGCGCTGAGCGGGCTTGATCGCCATGGCTCTGGCAAGCTCGCCTGGATAGATCCGTACGGCGACACGCTGTTCAACGTGCAAGAGGCTCAAGTTGCGGGCGAGGAGGCCGCCGCCCTGGCGAAGGGCTGCGAAGACGAGCAGCATAGGGCAGCTCTGCTCGACCTCGCTGAGCTTCTTGAAGCCTGTGCGGCGACGCCAGGCAGTTACTTGTGGTTCATGGGCGACTAGTCATCATTGATCATGTGGCTGGTCGTAGCGAGTTGACGGATGCGGCGCCTTGGGCGGCTTCGCGAGGTGTTGTCCGTGCCCGTGGTCCAGTTCCTGCTCGGCAACGCCCCGTTCGAGCGCCACTGTACGACCCAGCAGTGGGCGAAGCTGCACGAGGACGTGGACGACGCGGTCGAGATCGTCGCCGAGATTGCCGTAGACCAGGGAGCGGCCTACTCCGGACCGAGGAAGAAGCAGCGCGTTGCCTGATGGCCGAGCACGGCCTGCCCATCGCGGATCCGGTGTACGAGGCGCTCCTGAAACCACTGTTCACTGCGGCTGAAGAAGCCCTGTACCTGATCGGCCGGGCCATCAAGGGACGTTGACGCCTGTCGGATCACAGTGGCAGGGAGCGCGGGATGACGGTTACGGACAACGCTGTGGCGAGCGACGAAGCCGTTGGGCGGGTGCACCGGTGGGTACGGCTCTTATGCACTGAGCCGGGCACCCGTCTGTCCGCCCTGGCCTAACAGGATCCTTCACTCGCGCCATATGGCCTCGGTCGCACCTCGTCATAGCAGGCGGCGCAGCCCGTCCAGCACGAGGGTGATGACATCATCGGCCTCGGCCCGCCAACCGGGGCGGTCATGGGCCGCGCCGATGCCGTGCAGCGCCATCATCACGGCACCGGCACCCACGTCGTCGCGAACGGCGCCGTCCCGCACGGCGGCGGACACCAGGTCGGTGACAGCCTGCTCCAGCGCCCGGCTGCCCTCGGCGAGGACACCCGAGCGGTCGGCCATGAGCGTGGCCAGCGTCCGGGCCAGGCCTTTGTGGGCATCCATGTGGTCGATCACGCTGCGGAGGAAGGTCGCCAAAGCCTCCGCAGCGGGCAGCGTGGCCTCTAGCTGGCGGGCGCGGTCGCACAGCGCGCCGACTTCCTCGTGGTAGACCGCCTCGGCCAGCGCCTCCCGGGTCGGGAAGTGGCGGTACAGCGTGCCGGTGCCCACCCCGGCCAGGCGGGCGAAGTCATCGAAACGCAAGTCGAAGAAGTCGCCGGCGTCGAAGACCTCCCGGGCCTTGGCGAGCAGGGCCTCGCGCTTGCGCCGGGCGTCGGCCCGCAGCGGCTTGTCGGCGGTCATGCGCTACCTCCATGCGCTACCTCGTGTGAGAAATGGAGGTGACCTCCATATTTTGGAAAGTGGAGATGATCTCCAAATCGATCGTACCCCATGAGGTGAAGCGTGAAGATCCTGATGTTCGGCCGAGGCGTGATCGCCACGGTCTACGGCTGGGCCCTGCAACAGGCGGAACACGACGTCGAGTTCTACGTCCGGCCGGGCCGCGCGGCAACGTACGGAGACGCAGTGGACCTCGACCTGCTCGATATGCGGCGCCGGGTGTGGGGGCAGCGCGTCGTCGAGAAGTGGCCGGTGCGCTATCGCGAGGCGCTGGAGCCGGACCACGACTTCGACCTGATCGTGCTCAGCGTGCCGCACCACCGCCTCGCCGAGGCGACGGCCTTCCTGTCCCCGCGTGTCGGCCGGGCCACGGTGCTGGTCTTCGGCAACATCTGGACCGAGCCGCCGGCCGCGATCGGCACACTCCCTGTCGACCGGATCGCCTGGGGCTTTCCCCAGGCCGGTGGCGGTTTCGGCACGGACGGCGTGCTCCGCGGGACATTGCTGCCGTCGGTCATCTTCGGCACCCTCGGCCGGCCCCCGACCGACCGGGAGCGGGCCGTGCGCCAGGCGTTTCGCGAGGCCGGGCTCCGGCTCAAGGAACAGCCTGACTTCCGCGGCTGGCTGTGGATCCATTTCGTGTCGGATGCCGGCCTGTTCTCGCAGGGCCTGCGGCTAGGTTCCCTGTCCAAGCTGGCGGGGGCAACGGGCGACCTGCGCGAGGGGCTGCTGGCCGGCCGCGAACTGCTGCCGCTCCTCAAGGCGCGCGGCCTTGACCTGCGACGTCACCGGGGCGGTGTGCTGCTGTTCCGGGCGCCCACCTGGCTGACGGCGCCCGCGCTCGCCTGGGTGACAGCTCATGTCGCGCCCATGCGCGTGCTTTTCGCGGCGCACTCCGACCCCGACGCCGAGGAGCCGCGTGAGGTCTGCCGGGACACCCTGGCCGAAGCGCGACGTTTGGGCATCTCGGCACCGCGATTGGAAGCGGCGGAGCCGAACTTCGCCCGTGCGGGGACGGGCCGAGTCTGAATCCACCGATGTTGTCGGTCCCGGTGGTCCATCGCGGCTCCTTGGTCCGCCGTGTCCCAGAGCCGAACCCGGTCGCACCGGTCGCATCGGTGGCCCAACTGCCCTTCACACACGGCTTTTCGCTGTCCAGCCTTTATCGCCTGTCCGTGACGTCGTGGAAGGAAGGCCAGGGCTACCGCCGAGAAGTACGAGCTTCCTATGGCCCGTACGCGCCCGCTCGCGCCGCCGCCAGCGTACGAACATTTGCGCCAGTTCCGCGAAGAAGAGCCGGTCTCGCGGGTTCGTCTGCTTGACGGCGGGCATGCCTGGGTGGGTCAGCCGCCACGAAGACGTGCGAATCGTGTTGAACGACCGGCGGTTCAGCGCCGACCGGCAGCATCCGGATTTCCGCGGCTGGTCAAGGGCGAGGCAGCGTCCCGGCGGCTGGACGAGGAGCGCACCCCTGATCGTGATGGACGCGCCGGAGCACGGGTCGGCGAGCAAGCCCGTGCTCGGCGAGTTCACGGAGCGCCTGTTGGCATCCCGTCGTCGACGCCGACGCGGGCCGGCACGGCGACACCGTATGAGTGTGGAATTCGCCGCCCCGAGACTGTACGAAAGCACGGTCGCCGGCTTCACGCCGATCGCGGCGGGGGACTGCTCTTGCCAAAGGCGCAGTGTAGGTGCGGGCTGTGGGCCCCCATGTGTAGACCTCTTGCTGATGGTGGGTTCCAGGGGGCCTTGCCCTGCCCCTTGCTGTTACGTAGGTGAATCTGCGTTCTGCCGAGCGCGGCCCGGCGAGGGCGGCGCGCATCTCCGCGGGATCAGGCCGGACTGGCGGCTGAAGAAACGCTTTGCGCCCGGTGGGATGCCGCCGGGCCAGGGATCGGGCGGCATCCGGGAGAACCCGATGGGCGTGAGGCCGCGGGGATGTTCCGGCCTGACCGATGGCCGGTTGCGAACGTGAAGCTCAGAGCGCCGGCAGGTGATCCATGAACCGTACGCTGCGGATCGCGGTGCTACTCCAAGCCTCTTCGTTTTTATGCGAGTTGAGGTCGGCCAGGAACCGTTCTGTGGCGACGGTACGGGTCGACGCCTCGGTTGGAGCCTCCTGCGCGGGGATCGCGTATTTCCCGCATACCGCGCCGTCGCCGTCCGTAGGGCGCTGACGCCCTGGCCGGTTCCCATGGGGGATCATGCGGACTTCGTCTGCTTGCCGCTGTACACGGTGAGGGTGATTGCGGTTGGTCAGCGGGCGGTGTCGGGTGTGGCTTCGCATCCGGTTGTGGCCCGGTGGTCAGTCCTGCTGGACGGTGTCTTTGCCGAATCCGCCGTTCAGGTTGTCCGTGCCGGGCCCGCCGTACAGCTTGTCGTCGCCTTTGTCGTTCTCGTTGTCGTTGGCGTTGTCGCCCTCCAGCAGGTCGTCGCCGCTGTTGCCGTGGATGACGTCGTTGTGGACGCCGCCGTACAGCTTGTCGTCGCCGGAACCGCCATCCAGTTTGTCGTCGCCTTGGTCGCCGTACAGCTTGTCGTCGCCGGGACCGCCGTAGATCGAGTCGTTGCCTTGGCCGCCGTGCAGTGTCTGGCTGCCCGCGCCGCCGTGGAGTATGTCGTTGCCGGGACCGCCCGTGCCGCCGCCGGTCTCGCCGTCAACGTAGATCGTGTCGTTGCCCTTGCCGCCGTAGGCATACGCGCCTTCGCGCACTGTGAGGGTGTCGTCGCCGTCGTCGCCGGTGACGGTCTGGGCCTCGCGTCCGGTGCCGGCCCAGGTGTCGTTGCCGGCGCCCAGGCTGATGACGTTGTAGCCCATAAGGAAAAACCCGTCGAGGGGGATGTTGTTGTGCACGGTGGCGGTGTCGTTGGCGTCGCCGAGGTTCAGCAGGAGTGTGCGCTCCGGGCTCGTGGCCATCTCTCCGATTGCGACCGTGCAGGCGACTTTGGTGCGGTCCTTGGCATCGGGGTAGGTGCAGCCGTGCTCCGACGCGTTGATCGGGACCACGTCGTCGATCAGGTAGGTGAAAATCGCTTGCCGGCTGTCCGATGTCTCGGTGACGGTCACGTGGTTGGCCTGGCGCGGGGCGGCCGTGTAGATAACCCCGTCGGTCACCACGGCCGTGGCCGCCGGCCCCTTGTAAGGCGCGGGCCCGCTCAGCGCGATCCGTACGGCGAAGCCCGTCGCGAGCGTCAGCGCCAGTACCGCTGCGATGCGGAGCGCCCGGTGACCGGCGAGTCGAGAGAGCATTGCGGTACCTCCGTGGGCCAGTTGCGGATCCGGTACCACGACCGACTGCCGGCCCGCACCTCTGGTTGCCCGGGACTTCCCAGCGTTCGCCGAGCGTTCATATGATCTGCGTTGGTGGCGGAGAGCGGGGTTTCCCCAACGTCCGGTTGTGGCTCAACGAGGGCACGCGGAAGATTCACGCGGACATCACCGGGAACCCGTACGACCACTGCTGGCATCCGCCTCTGGCAGGGCTGCTGTCCGTATCGGCCTGGTCGCGGGTCGCTGGAAGACCGGTACGTCCATCCCGACCGGGGGTGCCGTGCCCCTGTTTTCGTAGTCGCCGGATCCCTGGATCCCGCAACTGGCACTCACCTCATCTGGGCAGACATCGTCTATGACCTCCGCCATCCCGAAGAGCTGGAACCACTTGTGCACTGCGCGCACAACCTGGACGGCTGGGAGGAGAGCTGGGGCGTCTCCTTCTTGGACAAGCGCCCGACAGAGGAGAACTGACAGCCTGTTTTCGCCGCCAGGATTGGGCCATCTCCCGAGCGGTCTCATTACTCAGCGCGGCCGGGTCAGGGAAGTTGAGCCAGGCTGGAAGTTCGTGAACAAAGCCACCCGACCCTACTCGGGAGCCGGCCGAGTTACTGCCGGAGTGACGTTCACCCGCAGCCGCCACTCCGCAACTCCGCCCCCTCGGCCCAGCCGAACTCGGTCCGGTATTTGGGAACGAACTGCGTCGTACGGCACGGCAGCCAGGGCGGGTCCGGTGGCACCGGGCGCCCTGGTGGTCAGTGGCCCGCGTCGGCGACCGTGTGATCGCGGGTGGGCGGCAGGGTGCCGTCGACGATCAGCACGGTGTCCTTGGCGGACCGCCGCGAGGCTGAGGGACGATCATCGCCCCGAGGCGGTCGATGATCCGGTCCGTCGCCGACTTGGACACCTCGAACTGCGGAGCCAGATGGCGCATCGCCAGGTTCGTGTGCCGGCAGGCGGCGGCCACCAGTGCCTGGTCCTCCAGTGGAAGGCTCCACAGCCGGCCCCTGTGGACCGTATCGGCACCCTCGTGCCGCGGAACCGTCGCCAGCATTCCCCGGCGCTGGGAGGCTCGGCTCCGCAGTCTGGGGGCTCGATACGTTCAGCACCGCCCTTTACGGTCCGGCAGTCCAGGCCGGCCTGTCGTACGCGCTGGGCCCGGCGCTGAACATCGGTCTGGCGGAGTAGTCGTGGATGTCGAGGTCACGGTGTGCGGTGTGGCGCACTACCGCGAGAGCTGCCCGCACGGCTGGTCCCGCAATGGTGGTCGACTGCACATCCTGAGCCGACGCCCCTGTATGGCAGCCGTCCTGATGCTCGGCCGGCCGACAAGCCTGCTTGAACCGACACCGCCTCGCCCGGTCAAGTGATGGATCGCTACGCGGCAGTGTGCCTGTTGAGATCGGGTGCCTTTCCCGGCTCAGGGTTGGTCGTCGACCAGCAACTGGAAGGATCCACGCCCATGGTTTTCGTTCGCGTACATGCAATGAAGGGCCATCTGAGTGCCGTGCAGAAGGAGGAGCTTGCCGCAAAACTCATTCAGGCCGTGGCTGACGTCGAGGACCTGGTCAACAACGAGACCCACAAGGAGACCTCTTGGGTGCAATTCTATGAGTTTGAGCCCGAGAACTGGTATGCACCGGCCAATCGCCGGTGCTGATCCCAATTCCCGGGTTCAACTCGACGTCATTGCGCCTCAGAAACTTCTCCCCATGCCTGAAGACACCCGTGCCATGCTGACCAAGTCCGCCGAAGCCGTGCGATCGGTGTTCGGTTCCGGTCCGCTGCCGGTGCACGGGCCGTGGGTGCACCTCTACACCATCCCGAACGACCAGTGGGGACAGGACGGTCGCGTCCCCGACTGGGAGGGCTTCCGGGCCCTCCTGCGTGCCGGCAGCCCTGAAAAAGCCGATGAGGCACTCGCCCAGATTTACGGGCCCGGGCGTCACGCAGCAGCGACGTGGCGCGCTTCATAGCTTGATGCGGCGGCGGGGCGGCCAGGCCCAGACGCTGCGTTCGTCCAGTACCCCTACCCCTCACTCAGCGCCATTCGGTGTAGCTTGCCGGGTGTGTCGTTGTGTATCCACCGGGCCAGGTGACTGCCTCGATGGTGAGGCGGTACGTGCGCCGGGACGCGCTCTGCACGCCTGCCTGCGGTGGCGCGACGCCAACGCCCGCCACCCCGACGTCCTGGCCGCCGAACGCAAGGAACGCGCCCGCGTCCGAAGCGAGAAAGGCATCCGCTGGGGCGGACGCCCGTTCACGAACGCGGCCTGAAAACGCTCCGGGCGGTGTCAGACCACCAGCGCGGCATGTAGAGCGCTGAATGCCTTATGAAGCTCCACCGTGGCGATCGGATCGATCTCCATCTGCAAGTGACACACGTCGTCGTCACCGTTGGGAGTCAAGCGGACGAAAAAGGTGAAACCGTCCCCCACCGGCTCCGCCTTCAACGTCAGCGGATTGTTGCGCCCGGGAGTCACCGCCGCCGAAAAGCGCCCACCCGACGGCGCGCGCAGGTGAGAGAGCATCCGCGCCACGAAGTCTCCAGCGCTGAGATCTGCGGTGAAGTCAGCGGTTAGCCAGGAGCACCAGTCTGCGGTGATCTGCCAGCTGTCCGCACCGGTCCGAGCCAGCTCCAGCCACACGTCATCGTTGCCGAGGCGTATCCGCGGCTGGTCCATCTCGCCCTCCGACATCCGTGGCCTGAGCTCAAGATCTTATGGGGCAGGTCTCCGACGTCGGAAGTCGTCGCACGTCAGCCATCGCGCGGCAAACCGGCGAAGCTTCCCGGTCAGAGCACCAGCGGCGACCGTGTCGATGCTGAGGGCCCGCGGATGGGTCCGGAAACGCGTGCCTTGGGCCGGGGTGGAGGGCTCCTTCGCGAACGGCGCGGGCTGGTTTCCCAGCACACCGCTCTCCAGTGACTCCCTTCGGCCTGCGTGACGCCATGATCAGCGCCCACACTGGACGGGCGGGCCGGGATCGCTGCGGCAGTGACAGTGCCGTGGAAGACATCCGATCCGGCCCGCGAGGTCGGCGCCGGGGCGTCCGGTGGGGAGGGCGGCTCCCGTGCCGTTTCAGACCACGGGGAAGCATCGCAGGACGGAGGATTGCCCGCGTACTGCACGTACGCGGGCAACTCCGGCAGCGTGGCGAGGTGCCGTACCGGGCATTCCGGGCCCACAGCGGTCCGCCGGACAGGCGCTCGCTAAGGGATGGTCACACCGCAGTTGGCGATCACGCCGAAGCCGTACGCCTCGATGACGGCCGTCTGGGCGCAGACCTTCGAGGAGGCCGAGACGAAGGCACTGATCAGGTCGGCGTCGGGGGTGGCGCCGCCGGCCAGTCTGGCGGTCGGGACGACGTTGAAGACGTCACGGTTGTAGGGGAACGCGATGTTCAGCTTGCCGTTGGCGGTGCGCGGCGCAGCGGCGTCCACCCGGGTGAGGACGGCGAGGCCGTGACGGTCTATCACCACACCGTTGGTCTGGGCGATGTACTTGGGTACGGAGTACGGGACCACGTTGCCGTTGTCCGCCAGGATGGTGCCGTCGTTCTCCGGGATGAGGGCGCTGTTGACACACGCGCCGACCTGGGACTCGGCAACACCGATCTTGCCGAGGAAGAAGGCGCGGACGTCGGAGCCCGCCTGCGGCAGCAGCGGCTTCAGCGCGATGCCGTTGTGGGTGGTTTTGAGGCAGGTGTAGATGTCCCGGAGCTGGGCGGTCGTGAATCCGAAGCCGTCGTTGAGCACGCTGCTCGAACGGACCGCGACGGTCACCGCGTCCTTGGCGAACGCAATCCACGTCAGCGGGGGTGTGTTGACGCCGTCCGGGGGCTGGGAGGAACGCGCGAAGTCGACACAATCGATGCTCGGGTTGGTGAGGTCGTTGCGCAGCGCCTGGATACCGGCCGCGGAGCCGCCTGGCCGTGCGATCGTGCCGCCGGAACGGCAGGTCACCGGCGTGGTGCCCGTCGCGTCGTACGACTGAATGAGCTGGTTGTCGGGGATGTTGTCGGGGTCGGGGATGGCGTTGCCCAGACCGTTGAGCACGTCCTGCGTGGCGGCCGACCCCACACCGACGATCTGACGCGTCTCCGAGTCGGCGGACGCGGGGGACACGAACAGGCTCAGACCGAGAGCGGCGGCGCCCACAGCGGCGGCCACGCGAATACGGAACTTCACATTCACTTCTGTTCTCCTCCGTGGATACGGATACCGAGGAATGGACGGTCAAGAGGAATCCGGATTTCCGCTGCCGTCGACCCGTCGGCCGACACCGTGAACAGTTCCGCACTCTCCCGCCGGAGAACCACCAACTCCATTGAATGAAAAGGTTACGAAGGCGCTCCCTGGACGACCCTTAGGGATTCCGGAGCGGCTTCACAAAATCCGCTGAGCCTGAAAGGCCGCTCCGAGCACCCCAGGGCCGGACCCGTTGATGGACAAGATTGAGGAGGCTGTCGGTGAAGCAGCCGGGCCGGAAAATCCGAGCGGCGTCCAGGTTTGCTACCCGGAGCCAGCGGAGATTGACGTCCATGATCTCCGCGGACAGGTACTCCTGGACCATGTCCCGTTCCGCCTCGTCCAGCTTGCGCACCGACTCCTGCTTGCGTGCCCAGTCCCGCTCGTAGCCGAGTTCCGGATGCGGGGCGCCGAGCTCTTTCTTGCAGGACTCGGCGAGCGCGAGGCGCTCCGGTGCGGTGCACAGCGCCGGCGCATGCGCAAGCCCCCTCGGTAGAGGGCGGGCAATCCGTGCTGCTCGATGTTGATGCGGCTGGTGACGTCGGCCAGGTAGTCCAGGCCGTTCGCGACCGGCGGGATGCTCAGCTCGGGCCGCTGCGGCACGTGCTCACGCGGTGTCCTGCGGCCCCGGTGCCGGTGAACTCGGTGTATTCGGTACCGGATCGGTCGGTACGCACGGTCTCCTCGAAGGACACGCCCACCGCGGTGAGGACCGGCCCGGACCTGGGCGGCGGGGCTGGTCGTCCCGCTGCCGGTGCCGCCGGAGGCCACCCCGCTGCCGGGAGCGCCTGCGGCGGCCTGCGACATGGTCCACCGCAGCGAGCCGCCCCCGCTAGGACGTGTCGGCCGGGACACGGCGGCGGGCCTGGCGCGCGAGGCGACCGACCAGCACCGTAACGCCGATCCCGCGCTGAGCGGCCTCGGCCTCCAGCAGGCCGCGTGCCACAGCGACCGGGCCCCGGGCGGGCCGCCCCTTGGGCATCTGACGGGCGTTCACGCGGCGCCGTCCCCGAGGCCGAGGACGTTGTAGGTGGCGTGGGTGTAGCTGCGCGGGATGGCCGCCGTGCTGATGTGCGTTGTGCGCCAGATGGGAGCGCCTTTCAGGTGCAGGTCATGCTTGATGACGCAGGTGGCGCGGCCGTTCGGTCCGATGGCGCCCATGCGCAGTCGGCGGTCCCGGTCACCCATGTTTTGGTTGAGGTCGCGGTGCAGCTGCACTTCCGCCGCTATGCGGCCCGCGCTCAGCAGGCTCTCCCCCCGTCATCTGCTCTCCCCGTGTTCTCGGGCCGTCCTGGCAAAGCCGTTGTGCACGCCTGATACCGACGCCCAGCTTTTGTTGCGACCTGGTCAGCTTCTGATTCCGGAAGGGAGATGTGAGTATCTCGAATCAGAAGCGCCCGCACCCCACGCCGTTCACAGGTCAGCTCCGGTGACGAGTGCGTGAACACCATCGCGAAGAAGGGGGCGGGATGGCAAATGGTGTTTCGTCCCGGATTCGCGGTATCACGTGGCGACGTGCGATGAGCCGTGCGAGCGGTCCAGCATGTCGAACTATCAGAACACGCAGTCGATGCAGTCGTTCCCGAACTGGCGTGCAAAGAACCGTGTGATCGGGAGACAACTACTGGCTGGAAGCGCAGAAGCCCGGCTGGACGGTGGAATGAACGGGTGTGACGCCGACGGGACCCGTCGGCGCCACGGCTGTTTCTTGTCATCATGATCAGTCGATCAGGCCGTCCACCATGGATGCGGCACGTCCGGCGAAGGGGAACTCGGGGTCGTTCTGGGTGCCGTGCAGGGCCGCGGTGAGGGCGTGCAGCAGCCGAGCCTCTGAGGCTGGGGTGTTGAGTGGTGGGATATCGACTGGCGATTAGGAGCAAATCCACTGCGCAATGCGCTCAACGGAGTGATCCAGTGACTCAATTGTGCTCGTTGCGTCCTCTTGTTGTTGTCAGGTTCTTAAATATGGGGCAATTGATAGACTGGCGATCCGTGCGGCCGTGTAGCCTTATGTGTGTTGTGGAGGAATTTCGTGGAAGTCTTGGCGGTAACTGCAAGTGAAGCTCCGATTGGGGCCAAATTGTTTGCGAGTTTCTGTGGTTTGATCTTCTTGGGCTTCGGGATCTCCTTCATTGTGAGGAATCGCCGCATCTCGGAAGCTGGCCGTGACAGGGTTGCTCGTACTGATCGGTCAATTGCCACCTATATGCCTAATCCGAAACATGTTCTACTGTTCGGGATCATCTTTTCGCTGATCGGTGCACTTTTGATATTTATGGGAATTGTGTTGCTGATCCCTGATCCCTGATCCCTGATCCGCTGATCCGCTGATGCGTCTTGTTGTGTCGTTTGCTGGCGGGGTCATAATGTCAAGGATGTTTTGGGATGGAGTCGGCACTTGGGTAAGTCCCGGCAGAGAGTCAGACGTTCGCAGTTTCGTGACTTTCATAGGCCCACTCGGACCGGCCGTCTCCGATAGAACTGCACCATCCGAGTCTCGTAGCCATCGCTGCCAAGCCCACTGGGATACAGCACGGGATAATCGGCGATGTCGTGTTCCCACGTGACCTTGACGTGCCTCACCTCCAGTTCCGAGATTCCATCTCCGTCACTCGAATAACTTGAGAGGATGACCTGTGCATCTGTGGTTGGGAGCCCGTTGGTTCTCCTCGGCCGACACCAACATCTGGTTGAAGAGCGGGTCCCACTCGTTGAACGGGGAGTTCGTAGCGACTGCCGTCGCCTTGTGTTCCTCCCGCTTCGTGGAGATCTGGAACAGCAGTTTGGCACCCTCCTCGCCGCCTACATCCGCACGCACGCTGCCGAACCGCCCGGGAGGCTGTGGCGCCCTGCGCACCTGGACGCCTGAGCCTTGAACGGGCAGGCGGCCGGTGGCGTGGGCGTGGGGCACGCATCAGCGGCTTGAGCACAGTGCGGACCGACTCCCAATCGCCCGAGGCGATGGCCATCGCTAACCCGTAGCGCCGGCGCTCCAGCATCTCCATGTTCTGCACCACATCGGCCAGATCCCCGTTGGCCAGGAGGGCCTGCCGGCGAAGTACTGCTCGAGTACGGGCAGCTCGAAGACCAGATGCGGATCCCCGCGACGCACCACAAGTCGGGTGCCCGGGAGCGCCTGCACCTCGCCGGGGCTGCTCACGTCTGCTGCGGCGGCCCATCCTCCGGCGCTCGTACAGACCGTGGCAAGCTGCTGCAGGAGCCGCTCGGCTCGTTCTTCCCTGACGCTTTCGACGTCACGCAGGGCCCAGGTGACCAAAGCGCCCATGAACGCCACCGGTCTGCCTGGGCAGTTGCTCGTCATCCCGCTGCATCTGGGTCCCGATAATGGCGAACAGCAGCCGACGTAGCACACCGCGCACCATGCTCGATTGGCTGCGCACCGCAAAGCCGTGGCCACCGAGCAGGTCCATCAGTGCCGCCGCTTCGTCCTTGGGCACTCGGGCGTGATCCTGGGCAGCTTGGCGTCCACTTCCAGGCCGGGGCGTGCCGTGGCCAGGATGCGCCAGCGTCCACCGGCTGCAGAGGCGGCCCAGCCGAGGGCTTGATCCAGCAGCTCCTTAGACATCGTTTCTGATGGCTGTCAGAGGTGCCGCGTAGATTTCGGTTATGCCCGAGCCTTTAAGTGAAGATCTCAGACAGATGCTGGACGACTTGCCACCTGGCAGGCTGATAGGGCCGTGTCATCATCCGCATCCGGTGGTATGGATGAGCGACGGCCCGCTCACGGACGCGGCTGACTGGTGGAAGCGGCTGTACGCGCGTCGTTGTGAGACCGGCCTGTACCCGCTGTTGCTTGAGTACCCCGACGACTCATGCGAGCCTGTGGGCGGTGGCTACGGGGCTAACGCCGATGCCGGCTCGTACTTCCGGAGCAAGTGGACGGACGACTCGTGGCCGCCTTTCAAGGAGTGGCCCGGTCTCGCGATGCCTGCCGCGGTGGTGACGGACGCTGACGTGTGCGCGGAAGAAGTGGCGACTGCTGTCGTCCGCGACGGCCGAGCCCGGTGTCTCGCACTCGTCCAGGTCGCGCGGGGCGCCGATGCCCCCGCTGCCCTCAGCTGGCTGGGCATGACGAATCACATGACTGCGCAGGAACTGTCGGCAGTGCTGCGCTCCTGGGAGCACCGGTTTGGTGTCCGTGTCGTGGGGTTTGGACACGGAAGCCTGTATCTCTCGGTTGCCGCTCCGCCGACGGACGCCCACCAGGCCCGTGTCCTCACTGGGGAGCACTACCTTGCCTGCCCAGACGTCTTCTATGAGGACCCCGACCTGGACTGGTCCACGTATCACGAGGAGCTTATGCAGCGTCGCGAGTGGCGGTTTTGGTGGGACTGAGAGTGGCCTGTTTCTTGGCAAGGCGGCGGTGGCAGATGAGCGTGGCGGCGATGCCTGCGAGCGCGAGGAAGTGCTCGGGCTTGCGTTCGTAGCGGCGGTGTAGGCGTCGGCAGTCGGCCAGCTACGACACCGCTCTTTCCACGACCCAGCGGTGGCGGCCGAGCCGCTGCGAGGACTCGACGCCTCTCTGGGCGATGCGGTGGCGTATGCCGCGTCCACGGAGTCATCGCCGCAGGCGGTCGTAGTCGTAGCGTTTGTCCGCATGCAGCTTCGCCGGCCGCCTGAGGCGCGGCCCACGGCGGGAACGGATGGGCGGGATTCCACGGAAGAGCGGTTCCAGCCCCTGACCGTCGTGCATGTTGGCGCCGGAGATACCCAGCGATAGCGGCAGTCCGTTCCGGTCGGTGACCAGATGGATTTTCGATCCCAACTTGCCACGGTCGGTCGGATTCGGTCCTGTCAGAAGCCCCCATTTGCCGCCTGGACGCTGATGGAGTCGATCGCACACCGCGACCAGTCCAGCTCGCCCCGGGCTCCGCGCTCGTCCGGGACCACGCGGTGGAGCCGGGCCCAGACCCGGTCCGCTCCACTGGGCGAACCGCCGGTAGACCCGTCTGCCAGGCCGGCCCGAACACCGGCGGGAGCTGCCTCCACGTACAGCCCGAGGTGGCCACGAAGATGACCGCGGCCAGAACTTCACGATCGCCAGCCCGACGCTGGCCCCCGCCCTGCGGACGCCTCACCACCGTGGGCGGCACCACCCGCCGGAACAACACCCACAACTCATCCGGCACCAACCGCTCAACCAGATCCGTCATGCACAGCCCAACGGACGATCACGCCATAAGAAACGACGTCTTACTGCGGATCGGGCCGGGCTCATCCAGCGCGTTTAGCACCAGCGCCACATCACGCAGGGAAGGATCTCCGACCCTGCGTGCGGCGCGGGTGGCGGCGTCGATCACATGCTCCTGGATGTACTGCGCGGTGAGATGGACCGGAATGGGCGCCTGCACACCGGCACGGGCGGCAGCGATGTCCTGCTGGTGCTGACGCTCGGTTGCCAGGGACTTCCCCGTTCCGAAGTCGCCTTCCAGAACCACAACACCACACTCAGGCACGGCGGTTACTGCTGCGGGCAGGACTCCTACCTGCGGTGTGTCGGCGAATTCGGCAGCCACGGTGAGGGGAACGCCAGCAGCGTGCCAGCGCTGCACCATGCGGGCCCGGCTGACGGCACCCAGGTCATCCAGCGACACCTGCTCACCGGGCGCCGACAGATACACGGCAACAGCGTTGTGGTGTCCGGCCACAACAAGGCCGGCAGAGCCTCCGACCGTGATGGCCCCTTCGTCCGACGCGGACACAGTGCCGGGCGTGGCCGATGCCTGCTGCGCAGCGTGAGATGCGCCGCTGTGCCACCGGACGCCGAACCGGTTCCACCGGGCCTTCACGTGCTGTTGCCGTCCCCCGTGACCGCCTCACCGATGGAGTCGCCCGCGGACACCGAATTTGGTCCGGAGGCCTCCACCGGTGCGGCGGGGGCTGCCCCGGGCACCGGAGCGGGGGCAGACGGCCCCGACAGCCGGTTGCTGTTGCCCGTCACGGCCCTGCCGATATTGCCGTCGGCGGCAACAGCCCCCGCTCCTGATGCCGTAATCCCATGGGTGGCTTGCTGCCCGGCCTGCAGCAATCCGCGCAGGCCAAGACCGTCATGACGAGCGTGACGGTGTCCGCAGCCAGGCTTGCCACGGTGCCCGTCGTGCTGAGATCTTTTCAGCCGTAACAACAGGGCGAGTCCCACGCAGCTCAGAGCAGATGCTACCGCCGCCACCCACAGCACGCCCGGAGCTAGGTCCTGTCCGGTCGGTCTTCGTGGATCAGACCGCGGCGTCTGGTGGAGGGGGTCCCCTCCCGTGCCGTTCAGGCTACGGGGAGCATCGCAAGGCGGAGGATCGCCCGTGTACTGGACGTACTCGGGCGACTCCGACAACGCGGCGAGGTGCCGTGCCAGGCGTCGCGGGCCCGCGAAGATCGGCCGGACAGGGCCTAGCCGGCCTCCACAACACCCCTGCCCGTTCTCAAATCTGTGGCGGCACCTTGGCGGACGGAGGCCGGGCACAGCGGCACACGGTCTCAGCCTCGCGCCGGGGATCCGGTGCCCAGCGCACCACGGGACCGAATGCGCAGGGGGCTCGCCCCCCGCCATTTCCTGGGAGAAGGAAATCCAGTGCTGGCCGCGCCCGCAGCGACGGCCATAGATCTCCGCGTTGTAGGCCTCGTCGGTCACCAGCGCCACGACACCGACAGCGTCCCCTGCATACGCATCGTTGAGGGCGGTCGTCCGGGAGTGCGCCCGCAGGATCTGGACGAAGGAAGGACTGGAGATGTGCGAACCGTTGTACTCACTGAACCCCGCATGCAGGAGCAGGCGCAACTGCGGCAGGGGATAGCCGGGCCGGGGGACAGTATCGGCCCAGTCTTCGTTCAGGTCGGAGGTGCATCCCGGCTGTACTCGCCCGTCGGGGGCGCCGTAC
This sequence comes from Streptomyces odonnellii, assembly GCF_000981895.1. Lineage (GTDB taxonomy): Bacteria > Actinomycetota > Actinomycetes > Streptomycetales > Streptomycetaceae > Streptomyces > Streptomyces odonnellii. The sequence continues at coordinate 24,875 of NZ_LATD01000027.1, forward strand.
GCCCGCCCCCGAAGAACAGATACTGATGGGCGATGTCGCCCGCCGCCCGTCACCGCGATGTCGATGCCGCCGCCCGCAGCGATACTGCGGTCTCCGGAGGCCTCGACAGCCGGGCTCGGCGGCATGCCGGACGGCACGTGGTCTGGCTCTGTTGCCGTACCCACCCTTAATCACGTGGACGCTTCACGGCCTACAGCATCGTCACGTTCGCAGAACTGACCAGCATAGGACGTGAGATGGCGGTGCCCGGTACAGCACCCGGACGTGCATCGTGAACCCGATTCGGGCGCGGTCAGCCCTTGCGGGTCTTGACCTCCTCGGTCAGGGCGGGGACGACGTCGAAGAGGTCGCCGACCACGCCGTAGTCGGCCAGCTCGAAGATCGGGGCCTCGGCGTCCTTGTTGATGGCCACGATGGTCTTCGAGGTCTGCATGCCGGCCCGGTGCTGGATCGCACCGGAGATGCCGGAGGCGATGTACAGCTGCGGCGAGACGCTCTTGCCTGTCTGGCCGACCTGGTTGGTGTGCGGGTACCAGCCGGCGTCCACGGCGGCACGCGAGGCACCGACCGCCGCACCCAGGCTGTCGGCCAGCGCCTCGATGATCGCGAAGTTCTCCACGCCGTTGACACCACGGCCGCCGGAGACCACGATCGCGGCCTCGGTCAGCTCCGGACGCCCGGTGGACTCGCGCGGGGTACGGCTGGTGACCTTGGTGCCGGTCGTCTGGTCCGAGAAGGACACGTTCAGGGCCTCGACCGCGCCGACGGCCGGGGCGGCTTCCACGGCCGCGCTGTTGGGCTTGACCGTGATGACCGGGGTGCCCTTGGAGACACGGGAGGTGGTGGTGAAGGAGGCGGCGAACACCGACTGGGTGGCCACCGGGCCCTCGTCGCCCGCTTCGACGTCGACGGCGTCGGTGATGATGCCGGAACCGATGCGCAAAGCGAGACGGGCGGCGATCTCCTTGCCCTCCGCGGAGGACGGGATCAGCACGGCGGCCGGGGACACGGCCTCGACTGCGGCCTGCAGGGCGTCGACCTTCGGCACCACCAGGTAGTCGGCGTACTCCGACGCCTCGTGGGTCAGCACGCGAAGAGCACCGTGACCAGCCAACGTGCTCGCGGTCTTCTCCGCATTGGACCCCAGAGCGACGGCGACCGGCTCGCCGATGCGGCGGGCGAGCGTCAACAGCTCCAGGGTGGGCCTGCGGACGGCACCGTCCACGTGGTCGACGTAGACGAGAACTTCAGCCATGGGAAGAAACTCCTTGCGGATGTGCGAAGTCTTAAGGGCGGTAAGCGAGTTGAGCCGCGGGCTCAGATGAACTTCTGGCTCGCGAGGAACTCGGCGAGCTGCTTGCCGCCCTCGCCCTCGTCCTTGACGACCGTGCCCGTGGCCCGGGCCGGACGCTGGGCCGCCGACTCAACGGACGTGTGGGCCTGCTCGAGACCGATCTCCTTGGCGTCGATGTCCAGGTCGGACAGGTCCCAGGAGATCACCGGCTTCTTCTTCGCCGCCATGATGCCCTTGAAGGACGGGTAACGCGCCTCGCCCGACTGGTCGGTGACCGACACGATCGCCGGGAGCTGCGCCTCCAGATACTCGGTGGCGGTGTCGCCGTCCCGGCGGCCCTTGACGGTGCCGTCCTCGACGCTCACCTCGGACAGCAGGGTCACCTGCGGCACACCGAGGCGCTCGGCGACCAGCGCCGGCACGACACCCATGGTGCCGTCGGTGGAGGCCATACCGGAGACCACCAGGTCGTAACCGGCCTTCTCGATCGCTTTGGCCAGCACCAGCGAGGTGCCGATCGCATCCGTGCCGTGCAGGTCGTCGTCCTCGACGTGGACGGCCTTGTCCGCGCCCATGGACAGCGCCTTGCGCAGAGCGTCCTTGGCGTTCTCGGGGCCGATGGTCAGGGCAGTGATCTCCACGTCGTCGCCGGTGTTCTCTGAGATCTGCAGCGCCTGCTCGACGGCGTACTCGTCGAGCTCGGAGAGCAGACCGTCCACGTCATCCCGGTCGACGGTCAGGTCATCGGCGAAGTGCCGGTCGCCAGTGGCGTCGGGCACGTACTTCACAGTGACAACGATCCTCAAGCTCACTGGGGTCCCTTCACATTGGTTGAACACGGTCCCGTGGTTCGGACGGTCTCAGCAGGCGGCGGTCAGGGCAGGTTGCGCGCCATGACGATGCGCTGGACCTGATTGGTGCCTTCGTAGATCTGGGTGATCTTGGCGTCGCGCATCATGCGTTCGACCGGGTAGTCGCGGGTGTAGCCGTAGCCGCCCAGCAGTTGGACGGCGTCGGTGGTGACCTCCATGGCGACGTCCGAGGCGAAGCACTTGGCGGCCGCGCCCTGGAAGGTGAGGTCTTTGTCGCCGCGCTCGGAGGCGGCCGCGGCCTGGTAGGTCAGGGCGCGGGCGGCCGAGATCTTCATGGCCATGTCGGCGAGCATGAACTGGATGCCCTGGAAGTCGGCGATCGGCTTGCCGAACTGCTTGCGTTCCTGGACGTAGCCCTTGGCGTAGTCCAGGGCGCCCTGGGCGACGCCGAGGGCCTGGGCGGCGATGGTGATGCGGGTGTGGTCCAGGGTCTGCATCGCGGTGGCGAAGCCGGTGCCCTCCTTGCCGATCATGCGGTCGGCGGGGATGCGGACGTTGTCGAGGTAGACCTCGCGGGTGGGCGAGCCCTTGATGCCGAGCTTCTTCTCCGGGGCGCCGAAGGAGACGCCCTCGTCGGACTTCTCCACGACGAAGGCGGAGATTCCCTTGGAGCGCTTGGTGGGGTCGGTGACCGCCATGACCGTGTAGTAGTCGGAGACGCCGGCGTTGGTGATCCAGCGCTTGACGCCGTCGAGGATCCAGTCCTCGCCGTCGCGCACGGCCTTGGTCTTCATGCCGGCCGCGTCGGAGCCGGCGTCCGGCTCGGACAGGCAATAGGAGAACATGCCCTCGCCCTGGGCGAGCGGGGTCATGTACTTCTTCTTCAGCTCCTCGGAGCCGGAGAGGATGACGGGCAGCGAGCCCAGCTTGTTCACGGCCGGGATCAGGGAGGAGGAGACGCACACGCGCGCCACCTCCTCGATCACGATCACGGTGGCCAGGGCGTCGGCGCCCGCGCCGCCGTACTCCTCGGGCACGTGCACGGCGTGCAGGTCGTTGGCGACCAGCGCGTCCAGCGCCTCCTGCGGGAAGCGGGCCTCCTCGTCAATCGCGGCCGCGTACGGCGCGATCTTCGCCTCGGCCAGTGAACGGATCGCGTCGCGGAGCATGTTGTGCTCCTCGGATGGGCGGTACAGGTCGAAGTCCTGGCTCATGGAGGGCCCCCAATCCCCGCCCCGGCCTAGGCCCAGGAGCAGACATGGTTCGACAGTGAAACTTCTCTTGATACTTAGTGCCATAGAGTGGCACTAAGTTCCGCCCTGATGCAACCGTCGGTGGCGTCTCGTCCGCTGAAGCCGGCCCACCGGGCGTGCTCGCAGCGGGTGCTATGTTCGCCGCATGAGCCAGGCACACGGAGGCGCTGGAGCCGCTGGCAGCGGCCCCGTCAAATCGTCGAAGCGAGACGCCATGATTGCGGCGGCCTTCGAGCTGTTCCTGACACGCGGGTTCGAGCAGACCACGATCGATGACATCGTCTGTCTCGCCGACGTGGGACGTAGTTCCTTTTTCCGCTACTTTCCCTCCAAGGAAGACGTGGTCTTTCCTGATCACGAACGCTGTCTGGCCGAGATGACAGCCTTCCTGCGGGAAGGTACGGGCGAGGAAGAACCGGTGGCCCGAGTCTGTGACGCGGCCCGCCTCGTCATGCGGATGTACGCCGCCAACCCTTCTTTCGCCGTACAGAGGTACCGCCTGACCAAAAGCGTGCCGGGGCTACGCAGCCACGAGGTGTCCGTGGTCTGGCGCTACGAGCGCACCCTCGCCGACTACCTGCGCGGGCGCTTCGCGCACCAGCCCGACGGGGATCTCCGAGCCGACATGATCGCCGCCTGCGTGGTAGCCGCCCACAACAATGCCTTGCGCACGTGGCTCCGTTCAGGCGGCCAGGGTGACATCTCGACCCAAATGGACCGTGCCCTCGAACTCGCGCAGAACGTCTGGAGACTCGGCGAGGAAGGTGAAGGGGCGGGCCAGCAAGAGCCCGTCGTGGTGCTGGTCACGACGCGGAAGGCGCCGATGTGGCAGGTCGTCCGCGAGATCGAAAGCGCCTTCGGCGAGCATTGAGCTGTCCCTCAGGGGTGGTGAAGTCATTTTCGGTGGAACTCAGTGCCACGATGTCCGCCGCGGTGCTGCAGTAGCGCCGTGTCCGGACGGATTTCTGGATCGGGCCGCAGCCGCCCGGCGGTGCCAGAGATCAGGGCAGGCCCCCAGCCATCGTAGGGGTGTGGTTCAGGAGCTTCAGGGGCCTTGGCCCACGGAGGCGGGGGGAGAGGAGATCAGCAACCTTCACCAAGACTCGGTGGGTGCCCGCTCGTGGCAGGGCCGGCACTGCCGCCGCGGTGGCGGGTGACATTGCATCCCGCCGACCACGTGGGTAACCGGAACGAGGCATCGCACTGATACCCGTCCAAGCCTCACGCGAGCGGAGGTGACGAGTGATGCAGCAGCACGAGTTCCGCGTCGATCACTTGTCGATGGTCACGCCACAACGAAGAGACGGTGGCCACAGGCCGCAGTGTAGACCCTGCCTGTCGGCACGAGGTGTTCGAGGCCCTGATGGGCCGGATAGCGGGCAGGATTGCGCCGGTTGAGCCCCGGCACCTGGTTCGGGGGCTGCTGCCGGACCTGCCACGTAACGGCCCCGGCGTCCTGGGCGCGCACGAGAATGCGTTTGCCGCGATTGCCGAGTGGGCGACGGCCATGAAGGAATCGAACTTGTCCCAGAAGGCCGCGACGGGACGGGCGCAGGGCCCGGGTGTGGATCCACGCGTCAGGAGCCTCTCCGGGTACCGACGACGACGTGGCCCGTCAGCTCGGGGCGTGGTTCCACCACCAGGAAATGGTGGTCAGGGGCACGGAACCGGTGCGATCGGTGTACGGCTTGTCGCGATGGCCCCGGGGCACATAGGTGTCCTGCCGGTCGCCCTGACTGCGGTAGCGGCGGGTCTCGTAGATCCAGTCCAGGCATCCGCGCAGGTAGCGCTCGGCGCCGTACAGATACGGCTGGTAGAAGGTGAGGTCTTCCGCAAGCAGTGCCGTCTTGAGCCGTTCGGACAATGTGACGACCCGGTCGTGGATCACCATGGCCTCATGCAGGCATTCCTCCAGGTCGTAGCCATTTTCAGCGCACAGCACATCCACGCAGTTGAGGCCATCGCCGCGACCTGGCGCTTCTTGACGAAAGAGTAGATGTCGTTGCGACGTCGGCGTTGGAGGGCAGCACGCGCATGTCGATGATGATGACGCTGCCCGCGCGGATCACGTCGGCGAAGTATTCGGGGGTCCTGCTGTTGCCGCAGGCGAGCCGGCCGACGTCGTCGGGGATCTCGGAGGTGTAGGCGTCGAGATCGCCCTTGAAGAGGGTGTCGGAGATGATCAATTTGCCGCCGGGGCGGACTCGGTCGGCAAGGGTCTTGACGGAGTGTTCGTAGACGTCGTCGCGGAAGTGTGTGTAGACACCGCGGATGACGACGAGGTCGTAGGGGGTGCGAGGGTCGGGGAGGCGGTCGATGTTCTGACCGTTGCACAGGTAGAGGTTGGTACGGTCACTTACGTCCTGGTCGGCGAAGTAGTCGGCGCAGTCGGAGAGTTGCTGCGGGCTGATGTCGACCGCGTCGATGCGTTGGGTGTCATGAAAGCGTCGGGCGAGCAGGTACGTGATGAAATCCCAGCCGCAGCCGAGATCGAGGATGCGGCGGATCCGCGGTCGGGGGTCGGCCAGCAGTCCAGCGTGGTGGAGTTGGCGGTCGAAGAAGCGGACACCGGCTTCGCCGAGGTTGAGCGGGCGCCGGGCGCCTTCGTAGATGCCCCATTCGAACAGGCAGGTGTCGCCGGGGGCTTGCGCCAGTGGTCGGGGCTGTCGGTGTAAGTGTGGACGCCCTTGTCGCGGTAAGGGTCGCCCGCCGCCCGGCGTGAGCCGGAGGGTGAGTGGGCAAGGGGCCGGCGGCTGTGGAACGAGCCGTCGGGCTACCGCCGAGCGAGGATCCCAACGATCAGGATGGTCAGCATGGTCTGCAGGGTGGTGGTGAAGTCCAGGTGCTGCTCAGCCAGCGACGGGTCGATTTCGTATGCGGCGCGCATGCCGGCGGACGGCACAGAGTGTGCCCAGATGGCACCGGTGACCAGGATGGTCTGGGCGGAGAACTGTCCTGCGCCGTCGCCGAGTTCCGGCAGGTGATCGCGGATCAGTCCGGCGAGGGTTGTCACGTTGTTGACGGCGGCGTGCTTGTAGCGAATGGCGACGTCGGTGGAGACGTTGTGTTCCAGGACGCCGGCTTGGGCAGCGAGAAGGTCGCATAGCGCACGCTCGTGGCTGAGCGATCTGGTGAGGGTGACGGCGAGCTGGGTGCCGCGCTCCGCGACTGTGTCGTCGGCGCGGACGCCGACGGCCAGTTGTTCGGGAAGCCGCGCAAGCCACTGCTGCCAGGTGCGGTCCAGCAGCTCCAGAAGGATGGCCTCACGGGACTCGAAGTAACGCAGCAGAGGTGACTTGGCCAGATTCACCCGTCGGCTGAGCTCGTTAAGGGTGATCTTGTTGACGGGCATCTCGTTCAGCATGGCGGCGGCGGTGTCGAGGATCGACTGGCAGCGGATCTCCCGCTGTTCCGCGCTGCGCGCGCGGCGGAACGTCGTCATGCCCGCATTGTAGACCGCCGGTTCATTGACAAGGGACCGGTGGTTCATTAACTTGAGCGGTGCAATGGACCGGCGGTACACAAGGAGCCTGGTCGCATGTCCAAGGTGTGGCTTGTTACCGGAAGTTCTCGCGGCCTGAGGTGTACGGTCACCGACGCGGCGCTGGTAGCCAGTGACCACGTAGTCGCCTCAGTGTTCAAGCCCACCTGGCGGGGGGCCGCGCGCCTCTGGCAGCGGACGCTGCCCACGACGCGCGACGTCATCAAAGTGATGACCACCCCGCGGAGCGGCGAGCCTTGTCGGCGCATTCCCGCACACACCCCGCAACGGCAACTCGTTGAGCAACGCCGTGGAACTGAAGGCCGCCCCCGGCGACGGTCAGCCGACGCGGCGCGTGGGATCGCCGGCCCTGACGACATGTCGATCAGGCTTCGGCTCGGCAGCGACGCCTGACAGTTCTGCACAGCAAACCCCGGACACCGGACGAGTCCGACAAGGGGCGGTCCCAGGTCGCCTATTTTCTCTTGGTCCAACCACTTTTGCACCTCTGCTTTTCAGCCCTTGCGAAACAGGAGCATCCGCCATGTCAGAAGAGCCGCATTTCGATTTCGCGATGTTCGAGGAACTCGCCAAGGCCGACCCGCAACAAGTGTTGGCCATCCTGGGAATCAAGCCACGCAGCACCGACTGTCTGGTCACGACGGTGCGCGTTCCCATGCGCGACGGCGTTGAACTGACGGCCGAGCACTACGCGCCGCTCACGGACCAGCGGGCAGCCACCATTCTCGTGCGATCGCCGTACGGGCGGAGCTTCCCGTACGACGTGCTGCTCGCCAGGGTGTTCGCCGGTGCGGGCTATCACGTTCTCCTGCAGAGCTGCCGTGGCACGGCTGACTCCGACGGTGAGCTGCAGCCCATGGTCCAAGAAGCTGCGGATGGCCACGACACGGTCGGCTGGCTGCGCGAGCAGCCCTGGTTCGATGGGCGACTCGGCCTGATCGGCATGTCCTACCTCGCCTACTGCGTCTACGCACTGCTGCAGGACGCGCCCGCCGAGGTGAAGACCGCGGTGATCGTGGTCGGGCCCTACGACTTCGGCTCTGCCTTCTACCGCACCGGCGCGTTTACCGTGCAGGAGTGCCAGAGCTGGAGCAATCTTGTGCGCCGGCCTTCCCCGGGGATCGCGGCCGAGCTGCCCGTCGACGCCGCGCAGCGACTTCCGCTGCAGGCCGGTGCCGACCTGCTCGGCCCCACCGCGCCGTGGTACCGCGAATGGATCAGTCATACCGATCTAGCCGGCCAGTACTGGCAGCCGTACGACCACCATGCCGCTCTGGAACGCTTCACCGGTCCAACGTTGCTGATCGGCGGCAACTACGACGTGTTCCTGCCGCAGACCCTTGAGGCATTCCAGACGCTTCGCTCACGAGGCGTCCACACCGCACTGACGCTCGGACCGTGGGTGCACACCGACGTCGTCGCCACCGCTGCGGCGACGATGGTGGACGAATCGCAGGCGTGGTTCGACGACCATCTGCGCGATGACGCCGCTGTGCTCTCCCGTCCGCCCGTTCGGCTGTACGTTGCCGGCGCGGAGGAGTGGCGCGAACTCGATGACCTGCCCGAGGCGACCGACCATCTGACATGGCGGCTCGGCGCCGGGGGATCACTCGCCGCCGATGGTGATACCGGTTCCTCGACCTTCACCTACGACCCCGCTGACCCGACGCCCACCGTCGGCGGCCGGCGCGTCGCGCCGGACGGCGGCGCGAGGGACAACGCGCCGCGCGAACAGCGTTCAGACGTGCTCACGTTCACCACCGAACCGTTCGGCCAGCCGACCGAGATCCACGGGAACCCCAATCTGAGCATCAAGCTGACCTCGGACAACCCGCATGCCGATCTTCATGCACGCCTGTGCGTGGTGGACGCGGACGGCACCTCGACCAACTTCTCCGACGCGATGCTGCGACTGCCGGTCGTGGACGATCCAGGTGCACTGCGGGAGGCCGAGCTGACGCTCGACTACTGCGCGCGACGAATCGCCGCCGGGCAGCGGATCCGGCTGCAGCTTTCGGGCGGATCGTTCCCCGAATATGACCGGAACCTGGGCACTGGCCATGCCGCCGCGACGGGAACGGCGACAGCGACGGCGACGCACGTGATCGACCACGCCACGACCATCCTGTCGCTGCCGGTCAGCCCGCCCGCGTGAGCACGAAGCCGTCCGGAAGAGGCCCCAACGGCGGAGGGCAGGAAGCCGTGCAGGACAGTCCTGGCAAGGAGCCTGCGACGTCAGCCGTGGCAACCTGCTTGCCCTCCCGGCTCCCAGTGAGCGTGGCTGGGCCGGGGACGGTTTCCGCGGGATTCAGCCCTGCCGGTTCAGCAGCCCGGAACTGAGGACCCCGGCGAGTGGGTGGGCGCAGGCAGCTCATCCGGGCCCGTGGCGGCGGTGTCCAGGATGACCTGCCTGAGCCCGGCGCGCCGCTTCTCGCTGGGGTGTGCTGGAACGACATCACGCCGCCCCGAGTACGGACCATCGGCCTCTTGCGTTAGAGACTGTCGGCCTGTTCATGTTCAGTCGTAACGGACCGGCAGTCTCTAAGGGGGTGGATCCACTTCGATGATCTCCAGCGGGAGCACCGCCGCTACAGCCCCATGATGTCCTACGGGCAGTCGAAGCTGGCCGACCTGATGTTCACCCAGCAGCTCGCGGCCGTTGCGGCCGAGTACCACTGGGACCTGCTCAGCGTCGCCCCGCACCCCGGCTCCACGCGGACCAACCTGCAGACGGCTGGTGCAAGCCTCGGCAAGGACAAGACCTCCCGCCCCTGGTTCGCCCGCTTCGATATCGTCCCGACCCAGGAGGTCGAGCAGGGCGCCGAGCCGCGGCTCTATGCTGCGACGAGCCCGGAAGTAACCGCCGGCGACTACTTCGGCCCGACCGGGCGGATGGGCTTGGTCGGCCCAGCGGGCAAGACCCGTCTCACTCGGCGTGCGCTCGACGATGCCGCTAACGCCCGGCTCTGGACCGAATCCGAGCGGCTCACCGGCGTCACCCTGGCCGAATGCGCATCGTGAGGGTCGGCCCCTGCACGTGTTCGCCCTGAGACGCCGAAAAGGCCTTGGGGCATGCAAGGGCGGCAGATCCCGGTCCGGGACTCAGGGCGGCCTTGAGTGATCCGTATCGGGTGGCGTGTGCTCTCGCAGCGACGGCCTCCGCCGCGCCAGTTGTGCACCCTCAAGGCAGGCTTGGCTGGGGCAGCACTTGTTCCGCCCATATTGTTTTGCCGGTCGCCGAGTAGCGCGTGCCCCAGGAAGACGTCAACTGGGCCACCAGCAGCAGGCCGCGGCCTCCCTCGTCATAGACGCGAGCACGACGCAGATGGGGAGCTGTGGTGCTGGCGTCGGTCACCTCACAGATCAGGTTCCTGTCGCGAATCAGACGCAGCTGGATGGGTGGATCGGCGTAGCGGATCGCGTTCGTGACGAGCTCACTGACTACCAGTTCCGTGACGAAAGCCGTCTCCTCCAGATCCCACGCAGCGAGCCGCTCCGCGGCGAACGCGCGCGCGTCAGCGACCGCAGCCGGGTCGGGAGGAACATCCAGGGTGGCAACGTGCTGGGCGCCGAGCGCATGGGTGCGGGCCACGACAAGAGCGATGTCGTCGAAGTGTTGCCCCGGCAGAGCACCGAGGATGGTGTCGCAGACGTTGTCCAAGGAAGTAGCGGGTTGGGCAAGAGCGTTGCGGAGCTGGTCAATTCCCATGTCGATGTCCCTGTCGCGTGATTCGATCAAGCCGTCGGTGTAGAGGGCGAGCAGAGAGCCCTCAGGCAGGGTGAGTTGAGTCGCTTCGAACGGCAGGCCGCCCAAGCCGAGGGGTGGACCCGCCGGCACATCGAGGAACTCGACGGTGCCATCGGGCTTGACCAAGGCGGGTCCGGGGTGCCCAGCACGGGCCAGCGTGCATACCCGGGAAACGGGATCGTAGACGACGTACAGGCAGGTGGCACCGAAGCCTCCCGCGGCCTCTGCCGCCGGGTCGTACTGTGAGGCGTCGTCAGGGCTTGCTTCCGTCGAAAGGCGGACAACGAGGTCGTCGAGGTGGGTGAGCAGTTCATCCGGGGGCAGGTCCACGTCAGCGAGAGTGCGTACCGCGGTGCGCAACCGTCCCATGCTGGCCGAAGCGTGGATCCCGTGCCCCATGACGTCGCCCACGACCAGCGCCACTCTGGCGCTGGACAGAAGGATGACGTCGAACCAATCGCCGCCCATGCCTGCCAGGACGTCGCTTGGGAGGTAGCGAAAGGCAACTTCAACCGCGGCTTGGCTAGGCGTCCGTTGGGGCAGCAGGGACCGCTGCAAGGTCACTGCCGTGTCGCGCTCGCGGGTATACCGGCGAGCGTTGTCCACACAGACCGCAGCCCGGCCGGTCAGTTCTTCCGCAAGCAGGAGGTCGTCTTCGTCGAAGACCCCAGGATTCCTGTGACGGGCAAACACGGCCACACCCAGAACGGTTCCCCGGGCCCGCAGAGGCGCCGCAAGTACCGAATGGATCGAGAATTCGTCGACGCTTCGGGCGGAGCCGAGGAACTCAGGCAACCACGGCGCGAACTCAGGATCGATGGATGAGCGCTGGACTACCTCACCGGCGATCACCGCCCGTGCCGCGAGCGAGTACTCCGGGTGGAAACCCGCCTCGCCTGGTCTGCGTGTCGACTCGGGACAGCCGTCCAGGACGGACTTCATAGCAATTCGACGGAACGCGATGGATCCGCTGATCGACCCAGGGGTCGGCTCCTCACCACGGACCACGGACTCGAGCAGGTCAACACTGACGAAGTCCGCAAACTCCGGAATGGCCACGTCTGCAAGTTCCTGGGCCGTCTGGGCCACGTCCAAGGTACTGCCGATGTGGGCGCCGGCGGCGTTCAGCATTTGCAGCCGTTTATGCGCCCAGTGCTGAGCGGTTATGTCGTGCGCGGTGATGGCAACTCCCCGAACACAACCGTTCTCATCCTGCAGCGGGTACATATAGTTGGACCAAGCGTGCTTACGCGTCTCGCCCGGAACCCGGATGTAGTTCTCGAGGTACTGCGGCTTCCCGGTATCCCTGACCCGGGTCATGGCCTGCCTGACCTTGTCGACTTCGGAATCGAAGGGGAGGAAATCCGCACTTCGCAGTCCGCGCAGATCGGCCTCGGTGAGATTCATGGTGCGCTCCGCGGAGCCGTTGGCTCGACGCAGGCGCAGATCCGTGTCGAACACCGCCATGGAGCACGGCGACTGCTCGTAGCTCTGCACCATCAGGGCATGATCCTCCGGCTCGACACCGGTACGGGTGAGAGGGCAGACCAGAAGCCAGCCGAGGCTGCGGCCACCCTCGATATAACGGTGAGCGAGGACCTTCATCACTATTCGGTGCCCGTCCTGGTGGCGCAACGGCAGGCTGCCGTGCCACCTGACCAAGCCTTGAAGTGTCGGCAATGTCTCCGCGGGGACCTCTTCGTCCAGGAGGGAAGCCGCTGAGCTGCCGAGGACCTCGGCCGACGGATAACCCAGTAGCTTTCGGGCTCCTTCGTTCCACAGAATGACGACGCCGTGTTCGTCCACAGCCGCCCTCGCCGTGTCCGTGCCGTCGTCCGAGAAGTGCGGCCATTCGATGCCAGGGGTGTGCTGCTCTTCCATCGCGGTTCCGCCTCCCCGCACATACAGCGTCTGGACGCACGTGCACGGTGTCCATCGCACGCCGACCAGCACTGATACCTTCATGCTGCTACCAAAGAGGCACCGCCGCAGGGCTATATCGCATATGGCTGAGCCTGCCGTTCGAAAATGGAGGCAGCGGGCCTCCCCGCCTCCCTTTCTGTGCAGCGGCGGCGACGAGATCCGGAGGAGCGGGGCGAGGCGCTCGGCTACCGCACGCTCGGCGGAGCGCTGGACGCTGTCGTAGCCCAGGCACCGCCTGATCAGGTCCCGGAGGGGATTCGATGCGGAAGGCGGCGGTCGGCAACAGCCAGGACGGCGCCTACGAGACTGGTCGCGACCAGGAGGTTCGCGATGGTGTGCAGGCCAGCCGTGGTGACCCCGTGTGCGTAGGTGAGACTGATGAGGCTGGAGGAGAGAATCGCGCCCGTGTAGGTGAAGGTGCGAAGGAGCCCAGCCGCAGTGCCGATCTGGTTGACGGGGGCTTGGGCGTACAGGGCCGCTTGGTTGCCGAGAGCAGCCAGCGCGAAGCTGAAGCCGAAGGCGATCATGATGATGGTGATCGGCACCAGCGGTGTGTAGATGTTCGTCCAACGCAGGGCGAAGCCCACCCCGAGGGCAATCACCGAGGAGGCGATCAGCGGGAGGCGTATCAGGTTCCGCCGGGAGACCGGTCGCGAGACGACAACTGCGACCGCCGATATCGGCAGCATGACGATTCCCGTGACGATGGCGGACAAGCCCTTGCCTTCCTGGAGCCACTGGGTGAGCCCGTACATCAGGCAGTAAGCGCCGAACATGCTGACGACCGTGCGGAGGTAGGTGAAGCCGAGGGGCCGGTTGGCTACCAGCATGCGGACATCGATCAGGGGGGTCGTGGCCTGCCGTTCCCAGCCGATCAGGGCTGCGAACAGGACGGGGGCGACACTCAAGGTGATCCAGTTCGGGTGCTGGAGGCCCATCAGAAAGACGAGCAGTGCGCTGAACGCCCCGCCGAACAGGAGCAGTCCGGCCGGGTCGACGTCCGAGGCGACGGCCTGCAGCCTGCGTGGTGTTCCACCGGGCGTGTCCTTGGGTATCCAGCGCCAGGCCATGGCCAGTGTGGTGAGAGCGAGCGGGATATTGATCGCGAAGGTGACCTGCCAGCCGGCTGCCCCGACCAGCAGCCCGCCGAGGGGCAGACCGAGAGCGGCTGTGATCTGGGCGGCCAGGGTCAGGTTGCCGAGCACGCTGCCCGGGGCGTTCATGCCCGCCTGGTCCGCTCGGGCCCGGATCAGAAGCATGGCACTGGGATATCCGGCGGATGTGCCCACGCCGATGATGACGCGGGCCACGGTCAGCGTCATCAGGTTCGTCGCGATGCTGCCGATGATGCCGCCGGCCAGGACCAGGAGGATGCCGGTGAGGAATACACGACGGGCACCGAAGCGGGCGGCGAGCTTGCCCATCGTGGGCTGGGCGATCGCGCTGGCCACGTACAGGGCCGCGACGAGGATGGTGGTACGGCCGATGGAGATGTCGAAGGCGTGGGCGATCGGGACCAGCGCCGTGGCGATGATGCTGCTGTTGATCGGGTTGAGGGTGGATCCCATCAGCAGGGGCGTTACGAATCTCCAGGTGAAGGGCGATTCGGCCGGTGGTGCATCTGCTGGCTTCTCAAGTGCGCCGGTGGTGCTCACGAGGTCACAGATCCTTTCACGGGACCGTCGGCAGACCTTTCAGACAGTGCACAGGTTATCTGAACAGGTAGCCTGTGTATATACCTCGGCGGAGTAGGCGCGGCCGCCGGTAACTTTGCGTTTATGAGCATTGAGGAGAAGGGCGCTGCAGCCCGGGCGTCCACCCTGGCGTCCGATCTGGCATTGGCCATGACAAGGCTGAGGGCGCGTCTGCGAACCGAGACCAGTTCTCGGGCCGGCCGGTCGACGGGACGCTGGAGTTGGGCTCAGCTGGCCACACTGACCCGCATCATCGAGAACGGTCCGGTGACGGCGAGCGAGCTGGCCAAGGCGGAGAACGTGCGTCAGCAGTCGATGTCCGAGATCCTTACGGCGCTGCGCAAGGACGGTCTCGTGCGCACCGAACGGGACCCTGAGGACGGGCGCAAGGTGCTGCTCATCGCGACCCCGGAGGGGGAGGAAGTCAGCCGCGAAATGAGGGCGACCCGAGACGCCTGGCTTGCCTCTGCACTCCGTGATGACGTGACCGAGACGGAGCGTGAGACGATCGAGGCGGCCATCCACATCATCAACCGGCTTGCTGAACGCAGGAGCTGAAGGCGAATGCGGACGCCCCCATGCGTGGGCGTCCGCGTGCCTTTGCCCTAAAGCCGTCTTCGGGGCGGATCGTTGTTTGTCGAAGTATGCCCGGCCGTCCCGCTCTCTTGAGAGGCTGATCCTCTATCCCGGACCGCGTAGCCGGCCTTGCCGCGCTCCGTAACGGTCGGACGTTTGCGATGGCTGGTGAGGCGGCGAGTATCGCGATGGTTACGCAGGCTGCCGAGCCACATCGCGCCGTGGGCCCGGGGCATCAGCCAGCTCTGCGAGAACACCGCCGATTGCCTTGCCGCCGCCAGCAGTTCCATGACCGCCCGTCGCTCATCGGCGCACGCGAAGGACCTGGTCATCGTGGCAGGCCCGACAGCTGCCCGGCCGATGTCCTGGCGGCAGGGCTCCCGACCGGGCAGGGGCCGTGGCGGCTTCAGGCGCACGTACTCCCGCTGCGTCGCCCTGCGCATCCGCAAGGCGGGCGGCGATGTGGAACGGCGCGAGCGCTGTCTGTTGGCCGAATGGTCCGCTGACGAGCCGGGGCCGGTGCAGTTCTGGCTCTCCAGCCTGCCTTCCGAGATGCCGCTGGCCACGCTGGTGCGGCTGGCCAAGCGCCGCTGGCGCATCGAGTACGACCACTGTGAGGTGAAACAGGCCCTGGAATTGGCCCACTTCGAAGGCCACACCTGGAACGGCACCTGCCCCACCTGTCATTGCGACATACCCACCCCCATACGAACCTGACCAAGCCCTACTGGTTCAGCGCGGAGAAGAAACGCTCGAGCGGCGCGTCGGGCACGTGGGGGAGTGGGGCGCCGAAGGAAGCATCACGAATCGGCCAAGCGCCGGTATCAGGTGAGGAAGCCGCCATCAACGGCCAGGTGGGCGCCAGTGATGTACGAGGCGTCGTCCGACAGAAGGAAGGCGACTGCCGTGGCGATCTCCCGCGGTTCCCCCAGGCGCTTGGCGGCGATGACGGCCGCGGTCGCTTCCGTCTCCTGCTGGGTTGCGGCGTCGAGCATCGGGGTGGCGATGACGCCGGGCTGGAGCTCGTTGATCCGAACTCCGCGAGCGGCCCAGTCGTTGGCAGCGGAACGAGTGATGCCGCGGATACCGTGCTTGGATGCCGAGTAGGCGGCCCGGAACGGCAGGCCGCGGTCGGCGTAGACACTGGAGACGTTGACGATCGCCCCACCGCCAGAGGCTTCGATAGCAGGCAGCTCAGCCTTCATGCCGTAATAGATGGAGGACAGATTGGTGGCGATCGTGTTGTCCCACACGTCGTTGGGCAGGTCGGGCAGGTCGCGGTGCTCGCTGCTTATGCCCGCATTGTTGACCGCGTAGTGCAGGGCGCCGAAGCGATCCACGGTGGCTGTGACGGCACGCTGCATGGCGTCAGCGTCGGACACGTCCGCGGGGATGGAGATGGCCTCACTGCCGGCCTTGGTGACGGCGGCCGCCACCTCGTGCAGCGGCGTTTCGCGGCGACCCACCAGGGTCACCTTGGCACCGCGCTCGGCGAGAAGAATGGCGGTGGCCGCGCCCATGCCGGAGCCGGCACCGGTGATGATGGCGACCTTGTTCTCGAATTCCTTGTCTCGAGACATGGCTGTGCCCTACCTTTCGGGTGGGTTCGAAATGATCATTCGTACGATCAGCGGAGCCCAGGAGCTCTGGGTATGGCTGATGACTGTGCGACCGCTCGATGGATCAAGGATCTCCTTCAGCGTGAGCTGAAGGACAAGGAACGGTTCGGTGGACGGCTGCGCGGCGCGGGTGAGACCGGTCTACTGCCCCTGATCCGCTCCGGCGGAGACGGACTCACTCACGTTCCGCCACTCCGCGTCAGTGTTGGCGAGGGCCTGCGCAAAGCCCGTCGCGTACTGGTAGGCGTCTGCACCGATCAGGAGCCGCAGCGGGGCGTCCTCGCTACCGGCGATCTCGTGAACCACCTGGGCGACCTTGGCCGGGTCGGAGGCCTCTACGCCAGAGGCGTTCCTGAGCATGTCCGCGAAGGCGCCGACGGTGGCCTGGTAGGGCTCGCTGACCGGCGGAATACTCATGGACGATCCGGCCCAGTCGGTGCGCATGCCACCCGGCTCAATGACAGTGACCTTGATGCCCAGTGGGGCGACCTCCTGGGAGAGGACGGTGGAGAAGCCGCCGACGGCCCACTTCGCGCTCTGGTAGGCGGACAGGCCCACGGAACCGATCCTGCCGCCGACCGAGGAGACCTGGATGATGTGTCCTGAGCCCTGCTGACGCAGGATGGGCAGGACGGCCTTGGTGACCAATACGACGCCGAAGAAGTTGGTGTCGACCTGAGCGCGGAAGTCGTCGACCGTCATGTCTTCGACAGCGGCGAGATTGCCGTAGCCGGCGTTGTTGACCACGACATCGAGGCGGCCGAAGGCTTCCGCACCCTGCTGCACGGCCTGGAGGACGTTCTCGTGGTCGTTGACGTCGAGGGCGACGGCGCGGATGCGGTCACCGTAGCGGGCGACGAGGTCGTCGAGCTGGGCGGGCTTACGGGCAGTGGCGATCACCTGGTCGCCGGCCTCAAGAGCCGTCTCGACGATGGCGCGGCCCAGACCACGCGAGCTGCCAGTGACAAACCAGACCTTGGACATGAGGATTTCCATCTCTGAGGGAGGTTGCCCCGAGGTCATTAACAGACCAGTGGGCTCTTGCGGAGAACGTAAGGCACCGCCGGTCTAATGTCAAAAGACCGTAGGTCTGTAACCTGGGGGGATGTCGACCTTTCAACGTGCTTGCAGCGAGGAGCAGCGTGAGCTCCGGAGGCGGTGATCTGCCTGAGTTGCTTGCTCCCGAAATCGACCCGGACGCTCCCGTTGAGGGGCGCGGTGATCGGCTTGCCGGCGTCCTTGTCCGATCGTTGGAGGGGCGCCGAGTCCTGTGTGACCTCTTCAGTGCCCAGGCTGGCGTGTTGGAGCGCAACGTCTCCGCCGAAGGGGCCGGCCACTGGAAGCGGACGGCAATCGGCAACGTTGATGTCATGGCTGCACTGGTGCGCCGTTGGCTCCCCGAACTGGGCGACGGCGCGGCGGCGTTCTGTGCTCAGGCTGTGATGGTGGCTGGCGCAGTGTGGACCCATGCCCGCCCGTCCGCTGCCATGCTCGACGCCTACGACGCCGACCCTTCCCTGGCTCAACTGCGCATGGGCTTCGCTCCCGCTCTGCGGACTGTGCTGGCCGCCTTGATGGCTGGCACGCTGGCCCGCGCTGCGGCGTTGTGACGATGCGGTGTGAGGGAGTGTCCCGTCTGGGCGGACTCACGGTGACTCCTGGATGACCGATGGTTCACTGAATGATATCTATTATGGCTATGTTTATAAGGTTCGCAAGTGGCCGGGCAGAGACTTCTGGCCGCATGAGGTGCGGCGGCCTCATCGGGTGTCGAGAGGAACGGTGCGGCGATCCGGAAGGCGGCGAGCATCGTGACGAAGAAGGCGGAGCTGTTCAGGCCCGGCTACGGTCCTCCGGTATCCTCCGCGCCTTGGCGAGCATCGCCGAGCGAGGCAAGCCACGATCTGATGTGGGTCGCTACCGGCTGAGTGGCGACAGCGGATCGCTGCTCGCCGACTGTTGCCGCGCTCGGCTGTCGCCCGGAGCCGGACCTCCGTAGCGCCGGCTGTGTGATCTGGGCGGCGTTCGAACAGGGGCTGCTCACCTCGCCGGGCCGCCCCCCATCCCTCGGTGGCCGCGGCCCGCCCCGGAGGCCACTCTGTCGTCCATCTAGATATTCTTGCTACTATGCACATAGTTTAGGGCTGTTCGAAGCGAAGGGACGCGCGGTGATCAGAAACTTCGAGATGTACGTGGACGGCGCATGGCGATCCTCGGCATCAGGGGAAGTCATCGAGTCGATCAACCCCTACACCCGCGAAGTGTGGGCCACCGTACCCGCGGGAACGGCCGCCGACGTCGATGCAGCGGTGTCCGCTGCTGTGCGGGCGTCGGCCGACCCCGAGTGGAGCCGCAATCCGAAGGTGCGCGCGAAGCTGCTGACGCGCCTTGCCGACGCCCTGGCAGATGAGGCCGACACGATCGCTGAGATCGAAAGCCGCGACAACGGCAAGGTCATCAACGAAGAACTGGCCATGAACCGTGCCGTCCCCGGCTGGTATCGCTATGCCGCGGCCGTGGCCGAAACGGCAGCGGGGCAGGTCCCGTATGGCAACGACCCCGCAGTGCTCAGCCTGACTGAACGTGAGCCCTATGGCGTGGTTGGCATTCAGACGCCCTGGAACACGCCCGGCGTGTTGCTGGCTCAGATGGCAAGCATGGCGCTGGCGGCCGGGAACACGATCGTCGTCAAGCCGTCCGAACTTGCGCCGTGCTCGTTGCTCGAGTTCGCGCGAGTCGTTCATGAGGTCGGTTTCCCGGCAGGAGTGGTCAATGTCGTAACCGGACTGGGCCCGATCGTGGGTCAGGCGTTGTGCGAGCACCCGGGCGTCGACAAGCTGACGCTGACGGGTGGGCCCGAGGCGGGACGGATCGTCGCCGCACAGGCCGCCCGGCGTCTTGTTCCGGCGGTCATGGAGCTTGGCGGGAAGTCGGCCAATCTGGTGTTCCCGGATGCCGACGTCGAGCAGGCGGCTGCTGCGGTGGCAGCCGGCTTCACAAGCGCCGGTGGGCAGAGCTGCGTCGCTGGCACGCGTGTGCTGGTCCATCGCTCCATTCACGACGAAGTGGTCAAGCGCGTCGTTGAGCGGTTGGCCGGCCTGCGTCTTGGTGACCCCTCCCAGCCCGATACGGACATGGGGCCCCTGTGTACGAGCGACCAGGTACAGCGAGTGCAGTCTTTCGTCGATCGTGGTCTTGCTGACGGGGCAACGCTGAGGAAGGGCGGACGCACGCAGGCGGAGGAGGGCACCTTCTTCTTCCCGCCGGTGGTCTTCACCGATGTCACACCGGAGATGTCCGTCTTCTCCGAGGAGATCTTCGGGCCAGTCCTGTCCGTGGTGCCCTTCGACACTGAGGAAGAGGCGATCAGACTCAACAACGCGACACCGTACGGCCTGGCGGCCGGCGTGTGGACCCGGGACCTCAACCGGGCGCACCGGGTGTCCCGCGCGCTGAAGGCGGGGACCGTCTGGGTGAACCACTATCGCCGGGGTGACGCAGCCTTCCCATTCGGGGGTTACGGCCACAGCGGCTACGGCCGAGTCAACGGAATCGACGGCTACCGCGAGATGTCGCGCACAAAGAGCGTCCAGATCCTCCTCAGCGGCGCGGAAGACTGACATTGGCAGGCCAGCCCGTAGCGGTTACTGCTAGAGCCTCTTGTTTGGATCTTGCTGGGCTCGCGTGCCCGCTGTGACATCAGCCGCTGCCGCGGCGGGCCGCGTCTCGCCGCGTTGCCGTCAGTCACCAGGGCTTCGCCATGGCTCCATCCTCCGCCTTGCGATCCGCCCCCGTAGCCTGAACGGCACGGGAGGTACCCCCTCCACCAGACGCCGCTCCCTGATCCAGCCAGATCCAAACGAAAGACCCTAGGCCCGATCGCAAAGCTTGGCCGGTCGACCTGCTCGCGAAGTCTGTTCAATCCGTTCCCGACGAAAGCCCCTGAGCTCATGCCTGGTTCCATAGAGCATGCCTCCACGTCGACGGTCGCCGCCCGACTTGCCGAGTGGGTGGTCGATGTGAACTTCGACGACATACCGGAGGACGTTGTCGAGACCGCCTGCCGGCTCGTTCTCGACCAACTCGGCCTGCAGATTCGCGGCTCGACGCTACCGAACGTCGCGCCGGTTCGTGCGGTGGCCGAAAGGCTTGCAGGAGCACCGGACTGCACTGTCACCGGCGCCGCATGGCGTACCACCGCTCCTCACGCCGCGTACGTCAACGGGACGATGGGCCACAGTTGCGAGTTCGACGACGCTCATATGCGCGCCGCGCACGCCACATCGACCGTCATCTCGACCGCGATCGCGTTCGGCGAGCAACACGGCAGCACGGGGCGCGACATCGTGACCGCGATTGTGGCCGGCCAGCAGGTCATGTCCCTGCTCGGTGCGGTGGCCATGCCGGGCATGCAGGATGCCGGGTGGCATATCTCGAAGGTTCTTGGTGTCTACGGCGCCGCAGCAACGGCGGGCCGCCTCCTCGGCCTGGACGCGGCCCAGCTGTGTAACGCCTTCGGTATCGCCGGAAGCGACGCTGGCGGAACCATGGAGTACGACCGCAGTGGCGGCGAGGTCAAGCGGCTGCACGCGGGATCCGCGGCTCGGCTCGGCAGCGAGGCCGCCCTGCTTGCACAGGCGGGATACACCGGCCCGGCAACCATCTTCGAGGGCCACCGCGGCCTCTTCGCGGTTTTCGCACACGAGACCTCAGTCGCCCGGCTTGAAGAGGGCTGGGGCAAGTGGCAGATCCGCGACACAATGTTCCGGCTCTTCCCTGCCGTGTGCACGATCCATTCACCGATAGCGGCAGTCGCACGGCTCGTCGACGACCACGACATCGACTGGCGTGATGTGCGGTCGATCCGTGTCGGCCTTGATGAACTCTCCTTCGGGCACGGGGCGTCCATCGTGCATCCGCATGACGCGATCTCCGCGCAGTTCAGCCTGGCGTACAGCATCGCGCTCCGGCTGGTGCGGCGCAGCAACCGTGTCGCCGACTACTTCGACCGCTCCAGTTACACCGATCCGGGGATCGTGGCGGTGGCCGACCTTGTTGCGCCGTACCTGATGCCCGTCCCTGAGGGGGACCCGATCTTCAGTAGCGACGTCACGATCACGCTTCTGGACGGTACGGAGTACCACCACTACGAGCGCGGCTTCCCGGGGCACACCGTCAACCCTGCAAGCGACGAACAGGTCCTGGCGAAGTTCCGCAGCAACGTCGAAGACATCCTTGATCCACAGCAGGCCGACGCTCTCATTGCTCTCGCCGCCGATCTGCCCAAGCTGGAGGGACTGAAGCCGTTGACCGCGCTGCTGAGCGGATGACGAGGGGGACCGCGACCAGGCACCGGACTACGGCCATCGGCCGCTGGCCGTAGTCCCCTGGCGCTGCGAGCCGGTGAGACAACCACACGGCAAAGTAAGCGAGTTGGGCCCGCCGGCAGTTGCACGGAAAGGGCAGGGCCTCCTGCCGCTCGACTTCCGCGAAGTCCGAGGCAGCCGGGAGCCTTCGGGTGCTCAGTTGGTGCGGTCGGCCCAGCCGGCGGGGAGGTCGCCGGGAGCGACGGAGACGGCGGACTCATCATCGGTGCCGATGTGTTCGAACAGGGTGATCGTGGCGAACTTGGGGACGACATCGATGGGGTAGGTCGGTCCCGCGTCGCGGTAGGCGCGCATCTCGTCGAGGTGGTCGTTCTGGAAGCAGACGGTGCGACCGCCGTTCTCCCGCACCCAGCGCGGGAAAAAGATGACTCCGTGCACGCGACGCTTGCCCGGCATGACGTTGACCACCACGGAGGTGCCGGTGGGTTCGTTCCAGGAAACTTTGTAGCTGTCCTCGTCGAGCTGGACCAGGTCGACTTCCTGGCCCTTCACCCAGCGACCGCCGACCATTCCGGAGTGGACGCGGTAGTCGATGGTGTGGTCGTTCTTCACGTACATCTCGTACTGCCAGCCGGTGGCGTAGGTGTACACCAAGCGGTATCCCACAATGCCAGAGAGGTCCTGCGGCGGAACAGGATCAGTCACGGTAGTCACGGAGTGCCTCCAAAATAGTTTTGCTTCAAAACTCTTGCTTGCTGGGATCATGGACACCGCGACCGAGTTGGGCCGACTCATAGGACCCCTGCGCCGTGCGGTGCTGCGCACTCGCCTCTTGACGGTCACCGCGTATCGGTTCCGCGGCCGAGCCGCAGACGCACACCCTAGGGACAGCCACCGCTGCTGTCAGCTTTCCGACGCCTCTACCGGCACGAGGACGTCGTACCGTGCGAAACGCCGACCGCCCTCCACGCCCACCAGTTCATGGATGCCCTTGGGGTCTTGACGGAAGCCGCTTTGCAGGAGGAGCCGCAGTAGCTTCGTCTGGATGCCCTGGGCCTCCTCGCTGCCCTGCTCCCACAAGAGCATCGGACGGCCGAGACAGACATGCGGGCCGGCCCCGAAAGCCACACCGAAGTGTGCCACCTTGGGGTCGAGCGGCTTGCGGTACGGATCGTAGGCGTCGGCGTTCTGGCCGAAGACGGTGCGATCCTGGTTGGCGGCGCCGAGCCAGCTTGCGACCCACGAACCGGCCGGAATGGACCGGCCGGTCGATTCCAGCACCGTGTCGGAAACAGCGATCCGGACCAGATAGGGACGTGAAGAGCGGTGCAAGCGGAGAGTCTCCTTCACCGCCAGGTTCAAAAACTCGCGCTCACCGATGCGCGCCCAGTCTTCGGGGTGCGCCGCCAGCCACTGCTGGATGTCGTCCAGCGCCCAGGCGGCTTGCGAGACAGGGTTGTTCACCGCAGCGGCCAGCAGAGCCACCGCTTCCCGGAAGATGGGCTCGAGGTCGGGTTCCTCGTCGCCGGCGTCGGCGAGCATGCTGGTGAGCAGGTCGGCAGGGAGGTCGTCAATGGTCCCACCCTCTTGGGCCACGCGACGCAGAAGCGCCCTGCGCCGTTTGATGCTGGGCAGGAACATCTCCTCATGTACCTGTTCACGGGCCTCGCGGGCCCGGGTGATGATCTTGTCGCGCTCCCCTTCGGGAGCGTACTCGACCATGAGGCTGCCCAGGATGGGGGCAGCCAGCTCCAGAAACCGCTCCACTTGCTCGTCGCTGTCGATGTTGTCGATGCCGACGAACGCTGCGGTGACGCGCCAGACGATGCGGCGGCAGAAATCGATGAGGTCGAAGCGGAAGGCTCCGTCGCTCGGCGGCACTGTCTCCTTGACATGACCGAGGTGGTGGGCGAAGACCTCGTCCAACAGGTGCCCCTGGGCACCCCACGGCTGTGTCGGGGTGAGCATCTTCATCAGTGCGCGCCTGCGCTGAAGATGCTCACGCCCGTCGATGGCGACGAGCGTGCCGTGGACGAATTCATCGGACTCGGCCTTCGTGCCGGTCAGGACGAAATCCCGGCCTCGGCGCAGGACCTCCTCGACCTCACGGTACTCGGTGAGCTGGATGAAGGTCTCGGGCTGCCACGTATTGTTCAGGCTCATGATGTAACCCTCTCGGTTGGGCTGGCCGCTCGAGCGCTGGTCGGGCCCGTCCCATCCAGCGGAGCGGCGTCGATGTCGGGCTGGTGGCCGGCTCCGCCTGCGGCACCCTGATGGGTCCGCCGGAAGGCGTCGGAGTCCTGGCCCAAAGTGGGGGCCGGTGCCAGGTCCGAGGGATGCCTGCCGTCGAACAGGAACGGAGCGCGGACCGATCGAACAGCCCCCTCCGTCGGATGCTCCTCCTCGCGGAACAGCGCCGCCGACAGCAGGTGCGGGTCCTCGAGCAGATCGGAGAGTGACCGCACCGGAGCGTGGGGCACGTCGATGCGATTGAGGATCTCGAGCCACTCTGCTGTGGTCCGGTGCCGGAGTTCCGCAGCCACCAAGGCGTAGACATCGTCGATGTTCGCCGTCCGGCCGGTAAGTGTGGCGTACTTCGGGTCGGTGACGAGGTCGTCGCGGCCTACTGTGCGCAGGAACGCCGCCCAGTGCCGGTCGGTGTAGAGCATCAGACTGATGTGGCCGTCCCGAGTGGAGAAGGGCCTGCGGTGAGGTGATGCGGTCCTCGGGTACAGAGCCGGGCCGGTAGCCGGCCGGTAGGTGAGACCACCGAGCTGCTCGACGGTGGCGAAGGCCACCATCGTTTCGAACATGGGGATCTTGACCGTGCGGCGCTGCCCACCTCTTGCTCGGGATGCCAGCTCCGCACAGATCGCGAGTGCGGCGTACATGCCCGCCGTCTTGTCGGCCACCGCGGTGCGGACGTACGCCGGTTCGCCCCCGTTGCCCTGCACCCACGCCATACCGGATGCCGCCTGGATCGTGTCGTCGTAGGCCGGCCGGCTCTCGTACGGTCCTGGTCCGAACCCGACCAGTTCGCACAACAGCGCCTCGGAGCCGACCTCGGCCAGTTTCTCCGCCGTGAGGCCCAGCCGTCCTGCTGCCTGCGGCCGCATGTTGTGTACGACCACGTCGTAGTACGGCAGGGAACTCATCAGTAGTTCGCGGTCGGATTCCTGGGAGAAGTCGAGCACTATCGAGCGCTTGCCGGCGTTGAGGGCGAGGAAGATCGGGGACATCGCGGGCGTCCGACCAGGGGTCAGGTGTCGGACGACGTCACCGGTGGCAGGCTCGACCTTGTCGACCCGGGCGCCGAGTTGAGCCAGCAGCAGTGTGCAGAAGGGCCCCGACATCGTGCCGGTCAGGTCGAGAACGCGCAGCCCGTCGAGGGGGCCCCGCACGTTCCCATCCGGTGGCGCCGACGCATGAGCAGTCACTTGGTCGCTGTTCATTCAGTATCCCGCCGGAGGCTCATAGACGTCCTTCGCCCGGATCGTGCGCACGAACGTCCTGGGGACGTGTGTTGCCGGGTTGACCGTTCCGTGCTCGAAGCAGAACTCCACTCCCAGCCCTTCCGGCAGCCCCTCGAAGTAGAACCCGATCGACCCGGACGTCTCGTGTCGGATGAGGTCGTCCCGCAGCTCCAGCCCGGCACGGCGGACCAGGGCACGGGCGCGCATCACGTCGTCGAAGCTCTGGGTCTGGAAACACACGTGGTTGACCACGCGCGCCGCGCCAGGACGCCGCTGCAGGACCAGCGAGTGGTGGGCGCCGTCGGACGCGTGCAGGAAGGCCGTGGTTTCCTCGATGAAGTCCGAGACCCCAAAGCCCAGGACGTCGCTGTAGAAAGCGAGAGCGGCATCGAAGTCCGATGCCGAGACGGCGACGTGCAGGAGACGCTCCAGCTGTGCCCACTTCGGCTGTTGACCGCCTGCGATGCCGGCCATGCCGCGGAAGATCTCGACCTCGGTACCGTCCATGTCGACGAACCGGACGGCCTCCCGCACGAAGTCTTCCCGGAAGTTCTTTGAGCGTTCGAAGTTCACCCCCGCGCTGGCCAGGGCCTTTTCCACGTCCTCGAAGACGGCCGCCTTGTCGATCTCGAAGGCCATCTTCAGCAGTCCCGTCGGCCGCGAAGGATCCTGACGTAGCTCCACCCAGTGGTGCTCGCCGGCACCGCCAAGGAATGCCCGGTTCTCCGAGCGGCCGTTGAGCTGTAGCTGACCGGGGCCCTCGAAGAGTTCAACCGCGGCCGCCAGGTCGTCGACGTTCAAGGTGATGTAGCCGAGGCGAGACACGAGCATCTTTGACTCCAGGGGACGAAACCCAACCGATGAAACATGACTACTATGCATATATTCTCCTGGATATGGAAGGGCAGGAGACGAGCCCTCCGGGGCGTCAGAGGGCCACGGGAGGCTCCTGTTGCGGTTCTTCGAAGCGGGCGAGCCGGACGATCAAGGGCACGGCATCGGCGATCTGGGCTCGTTCCTCAGGTGTGAAGTCGTCTTCCAGCACGCTTGCGATCCAAGCCTCGCGGGTGGTGCGGTCTGCGGTGAGTTCGGCGCGGCCCTGGTCGGTGAGGGATGCGTGGACGTTGCGGCGGTCGGTGGCATCGCGTTCACGGGTGACGAGGCCGCGTTGTTCGAGGGTGGTGAGGCTGGACCAGACGGTTTGGGGGCGTAGGCCGTTTTCGGCGGCCAGTTCGCTGGCGGTGGCCTGTCCGTGTCGGGCCAGGCCGCTCAGCAGGGCGCTTTGGGACCAGGTCAGGGTGGTTCCGCTCTCCTGCCGGACGCGCCGGATGAGTTGTCCTGCCGCGTCGCGGATCGCTGCCGCGAGCGCCGCCACATCCTGCTCTGCACCCATAGCCGACAGGATCGCAGGTGCGACGGGTTCACGAACGGGGAGCGCCATGGTTCACCGGCTCAGCCGCTGGACGCTGTAGTTGTCCCGCACGACGAGGTCTCCGTTGCGGTAGTGGTGGGAACGTCCTGCGGAGCGTGACGATCTGGTCCGCGGACAGTGGCCTGGTGGGATCTGCCCCGCACAGTTCTGCGCCGACCGGAGCATTGAGGGGAGCGACGTGCATGGCGAGTCCCTTGAAGGTGGTCAAGATGCGAAACCGTAAGGCGGGCCAGGTGCAATGGTCAACAGGCAGCCTGTGTTTTTTGGCGGTCGGGACGTGGTGTCTGGCGCGCTTGGGCACCGCGGCTACAAGTCGAGGACCAGCCGGGGAGTGCGGGAGCGCCCCACGCAGATCAGCATGGTGCCTTCTTCGTCGTGCTCCTCGGGGGACATGAGGGTGCCCCTGTGGTCCGGTTGCCCCTCAAGTACCCGAGTCTCGCAGCTGCCGCAGTAGCCTTCCTGGCATGAGAAGTTGATGTCGCTGCGGACGGCCTGGACCACTTCGAGGATGCTCTGTTCCGCAGGTACGCGAAGTGTTACCTCAGATACTCGGAGTTCCACATCGAACGTGGAGGCGTCGGCCTGGGACGATGTCGTTTCGGGGGCACTGAATCGCTCGAAGTGCACACGGTCGGCTATGCCATGGTCGCGGCATGCCTCCGTGACAGTGTCCAGAAGCCCGGAGGGTCCACAACAGTACACATGCGTGTCCTGTCCAACGGAGCCGATGAGGGCCGTTACGTCGATCAGTCCGTCGGCGTCCTGGGGAACGATCTGGACCCGGTCACCGCCGAGGTTCTTGAGCTCCTCGACGAATGCCATCGAGCCGATGCTGCGTCCCCCGTAGACGAGTCGCCAGGAAGCACCCCGCCGTTCCAGCGACTCGGCCATCGATTTGAGTGGGGTGATGCCGATGCCGCCCGCGATCAGAAGGTACGCGTCGGCGTCGGCGAGGGGGAAGTGGTTGCGAGGTGGGCGTGCATCGACATCCATGCCGGGCTGCAGGTCGCGGTGGACCTCGGCGGAACCACCCCGGCCCGCGGACTCGCGCAGCACACAGATGGAATAGCTGCCGGTTGACTCCGGGGGACCGCACAGTGAGTACTGACGGGTCAGTCCTGAGGGCAGCCGGATCTCGATGTGGGCTCCGGGGTCCCACGTCGGCAGGGGGCCGCCTCCGACCGGCTCCAGATCCAACTGGAGCACGTCCTGGGCGACTTCTCCCCGGTCGCGCACGCGCAGTTTGAGCCACGCGTCGCCGGTGGTGTCTGCCATATCAGCTCCTGGAACTTCTGACGGGGGTCCTTGGGGAGGTGGCCTGTCCGTGTCGGGCCAGGCTGCTCAGCAGGCGATGGGCGATGGGTGCAGCACCCGATGTTCTTCGCCGTGGTCGAGAAGCCGTCCGGACCCGCGACGCTGTACGTCGAGGAGCCATAGCGGGAAAGAACTCACCAGTTGAGGCTCTTGAGGACGAGCCGGCGCAGTGTGCGGGGGTTGTGGTCGATCTGGCCGGTGCGGGCGTGCTGAACGGTCCGGTTGTTGAACAGCACGAGGTCGTCGACCTCGTAGTGGTGGGTGTAAATGTTGGACTCGTCGTACAGCGCGGCGAAGAGCGTCTGCAGCAGTTCCTCCCCTTCTTCGGAGTTCGGACCGTACTCAACGATGTGGCTGGTGTTGAACTCGTTGACGAAGAGTGCCTTCTTGCCGGTGTGCGGGATGGTGATCACAATCGGGTGCTCTGTGGCCTGGATGTCCGACAGGTCGGAGCCCTCGGGGTAGTCGGACAGCCGCATCCGCTTCTGCTCGGCATCCTTGTCGTTGGGGTCGAACATGTTGTACGCGTGCAGGTTCTCGATCTTGGCCTTGATGTCCTCAGGCAGGTTCTCGTGGGCGCGCACGGTATTGGCGAAGGCGGTGGGCGGCGAGGTCGGCGAGACGTCCTGGGCGTACAGGCAGGTGCCGGCTGCGACGTCCTCGCGGTAGGCGCCGTCGTTGTGGAAGAGCAGACGGCGGCTGCCGGCGAGGCTTGGGTTGTCCTTGAGGACGTTGGAGAGGTATTCGACGGTCGTGCCCCAGCGGAATGTGTGCAGGTCGCCCAGGGTGGTCACGAAACGGTCCTGGTCCTCGTCAGCGAGCTTCTGGCCGCGGACGAGCAGGACGCCGCCGTTGTCGAAGGCGTGGCGCAGGACTGCGACCTCCTCCGTGTCGAAGGGCTTCGACATGTCCAGATCCTGGAGCTCGACGCCGATGTTGCCGTTGAGCGGGACTGCCTTCATGAGGGTGCCTTCCTTGGGTGGTGCCTCGACACCGCTCCGGGGGAAGGCGGAGCGACGGGTGTCGGGCTGGGCTGCGACAGCTGACGTTCAGGTGACCTGAACGATCATTGCTGATCATATTAAGAAGGGTTTCGCGCTCTGGCAAGGGTTGGGAGGAGCGAAATCCCGGACAGATCCAGCGTCAACGGGCTCCGCGCCCTATACCGCCCGGACCGAATATCTGCCATTGGTGATCACAGGTGTCAGAGTAAGATGAGCGGAGTCAGTGGGAAGGGGAATCATTGTGGCCGGTCCCGTGCAGAGACCGATGAAGCAGTCCGAGATCGTGGCGCGCGAGATCACCAAGCAGATCGTGTCCGAGCGACTGCCTGAGGGGACCAGGCTTCCCACCGAGCGCGAGATGCTTGAGACCTATGGCGTCGGTCGCAGCACGCTGCGGGAGGCGCTACGGCTCTTGGAGAGCCGAGGCGTTCTCACCGTCCGGCCTGGACGGGACGGAGGTCCTGTCGTCAGACGCCCACGGGCGTCGGACCTCGGGGAAGCGCTGACTCTGCTGATGCAGTTCGAAGGCGTGCCGTTCTCCGAAGTCTTCGCGGCCCGGCAGGCGCTCGAGCCCAGGCTGGCGCGCATGGCGGCGGACAATATGGACGATGAGACGTTGGCGGCCATGGCGGCGTCAAATGACCGGATGGCCTCCGATATCGACGACCGCCAGCTGTTCCGTGAGGAGAACTTCAGGTTCCATGAACTGATCGCATCGGCGGCCAACAGTCCGTTGCTCGAGTTGTTCTGCGCGGCACTTGAATCGGTGGCTGACGGCGTGGCGTTCGGGGTGGTCGCCGGCGACTTCACGCATGGTCATCGGGTGCTGGCGCTCGAGGCTCACCGCAACCTGCTCAAGGCGCTCCGGGCGCGAGACCCGGAGGCTGCGGAGGAGGCCATGCGGGTTCATCTCGAGGAGGGCCGTGCCTCCTGGATGGCGGCGTACCGCGAACTGTCGCGCCAGCCTGTCCAGTGGTCATCGCTCGTGGCGCCAGGGACGCGGATGGAGCGCTGACCAGGGTCATCGCTCTGGCGTGTGTGCGGCCGCTGCGCTTCGCCCTCTTGAGTCGAGAGGCGCGGTGTGGCCGCTCTCAGTTTTCGTCGGGTAGGGCGGTCAGTCTGCGGCGAGCCAGGATGGAGGCCGTTCCCGCCGCAGCCGCCCGAACCGACGTCGAGTGCTTGTCGGGCCGGAACCTCGTTGACGGTCCGGCGACGGAAATGGCGGCGAGCGGCCGGTCGTTGGCATCCAGGACCGCGGCGGCGATGCATGCGATGCCCGGCATGGATTCCTCGTACTCATAGGCCACACCCAGCTCGACGACTTGTTCCAACTGCCCACGAAGAAGGCCCGGCGCCACCACCGTGCGGGGTGTCCGTCGATCGAGAGGTCCGGACAGTACCTCGTCGACAATCTGCTGAGGGGCGTGGGCCAATAGCGCCTTGCCGATGGCTGTGCAGTAGAGCGGCATCCGCCCGCCGAGGCGCGTGGGCGTGGGCGCCTGCCGGTGACCGCCGATCTTCGAGATGTAAACAACCTCGGTGCCTTCGAGGATCCCGAGGTGGACCGTCTCGTGGGTGCGCAGGAACAGGTCCTGCATGAACGGGATGGCCACCTCGATGAGGCTTCGCTCGGGGGCGGCCAGCATGCCCAGTTCGAACAGTCCCCGGCCCAGGCGATAGCCGCGTTCCGTGGCGGCGAGCATTCTGGCCGCCACCAGATCCTGGGCGATGCGGTGGACGGTCGCCTTGGGCAGCCCCGTCCGGCGCGTCAGCTCGGACAGCCCCACCCCCCGGTCCTCGGCGCGAAAAGACTGCAGGATGCGCATCGTCCTGCTCAGCACGGAGCGGTCGTCGTCTGGACGTGTGTCGGGCATGGGCACCTCTTGGCGTTCCGGTCCACTCAGTGGACCACAGCCATGGCGGCACGGACAGATCGGCATGTGCACTGGGAGGACGAAAGAAGGAGTTCCGCATGTCGCCTGAGCAAGCTCTCGGCCCGGGGCAGTCGCCAGTATCGGACTCGGTGATCGCTGAGGCTGCCGACCGGCTGGCCACAGCCGCGTCGACCGGCGTGACCTGTGCACCGGTCCGTGACCTGATCGGTCCGGACGACATCGCCGCCGCATACCGAATCCAGCAGATGTTCAATCAGCTCCGCGCCCACGGCACGGCCACAGCCGGCCGCAAGATCGGGGCCACCTCCGAGGCCGTACAGGTCCAACTCGGTGTGGACCAGCCCGACTTCGGGGTGCTCTATGCCGACATGCAGTACAGCGATGGCGATGTCATCCCGATGGACCGCCTGCTCCAGCCGCGGGTCGAGGCCGAGGTGGCTTTCGTGCTGGAGGCGGACCTGGCGGATGGCCCCCTGGATGTTGCCCAGTGCCGAGCGGCCGTCGCCTACGCCGTGCCGGCTCTTGAAATCGTCGACAGCCGGATCACCGACTGGGACATCTCCTTTGCCGACACCGTCGCTGACAACGCCTCCAGCGGCCTTTACGTACTGGGCACCCAGCAGCGCACGCTGGAGGAATTCGAACCAGTCGACGTGATCATGGGGCTGACGGTCGATGACGAGTTGGTGGCCTCGGGAGACGGAGCCGCCTGCCTGGGCGATCCACTCAATGCCCTTGCGTGGCTGGCCAAGCGGGCGCGGGAGTTCGGCGACCCGCTGACCGCCGGCCAGATCATTCTCTCCGGGTCCCTCGGCCCGCTCGGCCCCGTACGACCTGGCTCGACAGCGAAGGCGACCATCAAACCGCTCGGGACCGTCTCCGCCACTTTCACCGTCGGTGCCACCGGCCCGCAGCAGGAGGTAAGCGAGTGACTGACACGCAGAAGACCAAGGTTGCGATCATCGGTTCCGGAAACATCGGGACAGATCTGATGATCAAGGTGATCCGTCATTCCAAGCACTTGGAGATGGGGGCGATGGTCGGGATCGATCCGGCCTCCGACGGGCTGGCACGCGCCGCCCGCCTCAAGGTTCCCACCACTCACGAGGGCGTCGAAGGCCTGATGGCCATGCCCGGCTTCTCGGACATCAAGATCATCTTTGATGCGACCTCCGCCAAGGCACACGTCGACAACCACGCCAAGCTGGCTCCGCTCGGAAAGCGACTGATCGACCTCACGCCGGCCGCGATCGGCCCGTTCGTCGTACCCGCGGTCAACCTCGACGAACACATCGACGCGCCGAACGTGAACATGGTGACGTGCGGAGGACAGGCCACCATCCCGATCGTTGCGGCCGTCTCCCGGGTGGTTCCGGTGGCGTACGCGGAGATCGTCGCCTCTATCGCGTCACGCTCGGCCGGCCCCGGCACGCGCGCCAACATCGACGAGTTCACCGAGACGACCTCGCACGCCATCCAGACCGTCGCCAACGCGGAGCGCGGCAAGGCCGTCATCATCCTGAACCCGGCCGAGCCGCCCCTCATCATGCGCGACACCGTCTTCTGCCTGGTCGAAGCCGAGGACGTGGCCACCCACGAACGGATCCGCTCTTCAGTCGCCAAGATGGTCGGCGACGTCGCCGCCTACGTACCCGGATACCGGCTCAAGCAGGCGGTGCAGATCGACCCGATTCCCGAGGACCAGCCGGTGCACACCCTTCTCGCCTCCGGTTCCAAGAGCCGTCCCACGCACCGTGTTTCCGTGTTCCTCGAGGTGGAGGGCGCGGCCCACTACCTGCCTGCCTACGCCGGGAACCTTGACATCATGACCTCCGCCGGGCTTCAGGTGGCCGAGCGGATCGCCCAGCAGGAGGAGAGCCCGCGATGAGCCAGGTGAACCTGTTCGTCCAGGACGTCACCTTGCGCGACGGGATGCATGCCGTCCGGCATCGCATCAGTCCGCAGGACGTCGGCCGCATCGTCGCGGCCCTCGACGCGGCCGGAGTCGACGCGATCGAGGTCGCGCACGGTGATGGCCTCGCCGGCAGCACACTCAACTACGGCCCCGGATCCAACAGCGACTGGGAATGGATTGAGGCGGCATCTGCCCACATCAACCGCGCACGCCTGACCACGCTGCTCTTGCCAGGCGTCGGGACGATCGAAGATCTCAAGCACGCCCACGACTTGGGGGTGCGGTCGGTGCGGATCGCGACACACTGCACCGAGGCTGATGTCTCGGCCCAGCACATCGCCACCGCGCGCGAGATCGGGATGGACGTCGCGGGCTTCCTGATGATGAGCCACATGGCTCCGCCCGCGGAACTGGCCGAGCAGGCCAAGCTCATGGAGAGCTACGGCGCGCACTGCGTGTACGTCACAGACTCCGGAGGCAGGCTGACCATGGACGGGGTCCGTGACCGCGTCCGGGCGTACCGCGATGTCCTCGACAGCACTACGGAGATCGGGATTCACGCCCACGAGAACCTTTCGCTCTCGGTGGCGAACTCCGTCGTGGCGGTCGAAAACGGAGTCTTCCGCGTCGACGCCT
This sequence comes from Streptomyces odonnellii, assembly GCF_000981895.1. Lineage (GTDB taxonomy): Bacteria > Actinomycetota > Actinomycetes > Streptomycetales > Streptomycetaceae > Streptomyces > Streptomyces odonnellii. The sequence goes on from NZ_LATD01000027.1 coordinate 58,292, forward strand.
CACTCGCAGGGCACGGCGCCGGAGCCGGCAACTGCCCGATCGAAGCCTTCGTTGCCGTGGCCGATCTGCTGGGGTGGAAGCACGGCTGTGACGTGTTCGCGCTCCAGGACGCCGCGGACGACCTGGTGCGCCCCCTGCAGGACCGACCGGTCAGAGTGGACAGGGAGACGCTGACCCTGGGCTACGCCGGCGTCTACTCCAGTTTCCTCAGGCACGCGGAAGTCGCCGGCGCCCGGTACGGCATCGATGTGCGCACCATCCTCATGGAAGCCGGACAGAGGGGGTTGGTCGGTGGCCAGGAAGACATGATCGTCGACATCGCCCTCGATCTTGTGGCCGGACGGAACAGCAGCGACGGCTGACGTTACGGCAGCGATGAGGCCCGGTTCTATGCTGGATGATGCCGGCGAGTCCGAGGCGGGTCATCGCCTTTCGTGCCGCAGGGGGTGCCTGCGGCACGAAAGGCGATCAACCAGTTGGGCCTGATGCGTGTCTGGGCGCTGAATACGGGCACCGAGCGAGACGTTTCGGTGCCGATGAGGTGGGGCTGAAATTCAAATCCGCGCGGGCCGCGAACCGGATCTGATGCTCCCGTTCTGCCAAACCGACGGCTCCCGCCACTGACCAACCTTGTGCGCGTACGAAGCTGATCCGGCCGCGCAGCGTTCTTGTGGCCTGCCAGGCGGTCAGCGCTCCACGGTGGTTCCCTGTCCCGCCTACGGACGGGGGCCGGCTTGCCTTGACGATCGCCGGATCGGCCACTGCACCAACTCCGTAGGCCCCACCGCCGAGGTGTCAACACAACACCTGCCCCCACATGAGTCGGCTCCCAAGACCGTAACCAGGTCTTGGGAGCCGACTCATGAAAGGGGCCGGATCAAACCGCCGGCATCCGACAGCGGACCGAACCGAACCCTTTCGTTGTCCCTCAGAGCGTGTCGGCCCACTCCTTGACGGAGAGAACGTCCGCCTGAGCCGGGAAGACCTTGTTCATCAGGACCTGATGCACCTCGGCGTCGGGATCCGCGCACGCGTCGGAGAGCACCGTGATCTCGAAGTCGGCGTCGCTGGCCTCTCGAACGGTGGAGAGTACGACTCCGCTGGTGACGAGTCCGGCCAGCACGAGCCGGGAGGGCCCCAGGCCTGCCAGTACTGCCGATAGGTCGCTGCCGGCGAAGGCGCTGACACGGCGCTTGATGACCACGATGTCCTTGGCCGTGGCTCCCAGGGCGGGGTGGACCTGCGTGGTCGGCTCGGTCTCGACGAAGACGTCACCGTATCCGGACAGCGGGGCCATGCCCTTGTTGGTGGGGTTGAGCTCCGGGTACCCGGGGCGGAACGCCACGCGTACGAAGACGACAGGCACCTTCGCCTTGCGTGCGGCCGTTACGGCCTTCGTCGCCGCGGCGAGAGCGGGGCTCTCATCTCCGCCGACCGCCCCGAGGACGGCCGGCTGGAAGTCCATGACGAGCAGAGCCTCGTCGCTCATGAGTCTTTCCTCTCTGTGCTGTTCCGCTGGTTCGGTTGCCAAGCGGGTGAATCGGTGAGGGCCTGGCGCCCTTATGGGGAGGAAACCGGGCGTCGGATCAGCCGAGCACCGGTCCGGCCTCCATGCCTCCGTCGACCAGAAGGTCGGTGCCGGTCACCCATGAGCTCTCATCTGAGGCCAGGTAGAGCGCCGCGTGGGCGATGTCGCGAGGCTGTCCGCTCCGCGGGATCGGCATCTTGGCGAAGAAGTCCGGCCCCACGCTGCTCATGAAGGCACGGGACATGGGTGTGTCCACCTGGCCCGGCACTACAGAGTTGATACGGATACCGGAGTTCGCGAAGTCGAGCGCGGCGCACCGGACCAGTGCCGCCATCGCCGCCTTGCTCGCGGAGTAAGGAGCCAGCCCGGGGCACCCGAACGTCACGCCTGCCATGGAGGTCACCACGACGATCGAGCCCTTGTGGCCCTCGCGCATGCCGGGAGCCACGGCTTGGATGCCATGCAGCGTGCCCATGGTGTTGACGGCGAGAGAGCGTTCGAGGTCCTCCGGCCTGCAAGTGTCGACCGCTCCACCCACCATGATCCCCGCCGTGTGTACCAGGATGTCAGGTGCAGCGTCGAAGTGCGATCGGCAGGCGTCGACGGCCTGCTTCCACTGGACCGGCTCGCGAACGTCGGTGGCGGTGAACTCTGCCGCGGGGCCCAGGGACTGGGCCGCGGCCTTCCCTTCCGAGCCGGTGAGATCGCAGATCGACGAAGAGCTGGGCGACGGCGCGCCCGATTCCACCCCCTCCGCCGGAGACAAGCGCGATACGCCCGCGCAGGCGGCCACCGCCTGCGCCGGTCTGGGGCGACTCCACGCTGCTCTCGGATTGGTCCTGAGGGCGAGCCATCGCGGCCTCCTTGTCCCGGCGTCCAGCGCTGTCCCTGCGCACGGCGCGTGATGACTTAAATATGCCTATCGTAGGTCTGTTTCTTGGGCTTGCAAGGTAAGGCCGCCGTGGGCGAAGAGTCAATGTGTCCGCATGAAGCCGCCGGTCGAAGCTCCGCCTCCAACTGCAACCGTTGCAAAAATATTGACAACCATATGCATGGTCAGCAGGATATGGCCTACTTGAAGGCTGCGGACAGACTCATCTGCGAGGGCTTCCATGAACTTTTGTGCCAGAGGAGTCGCAGGCCTGGGTGGTCTTCCTCCGTACTCCACGAAGCGTGGATCCGCGTGGGGCTGAGCGAGGATGCGCCTGACCTCCACGGCGCCTGGGTCTTTCCTCGCCTCACCGCCCGTGTGCACCGCGTTATCGGTTCCTGGGAGGGCCGAGGTCGCCTCGCCGACGGGCCGCCACGATCGCTGGTCAATGAGAGGTGGAGGCATTGGACGTGCAAAGGCACGCCGGGAAGGTCGCCGTTGTCACCGGCGCGGCGAGCGGGATCGGTCGAGCGACAGCTGCCCGGCTGGCCCGCGAGGGCGCCACGGTGATCGGATGCAACGTGCATGAGCGGTCGCGCGCCGAAGCAGCCGCGTTCTTTGCGGAACAAGGGCTGGACGTCCAACTCGCCCGAGCGGACATCTCCCAGCAGCAGGAGGTGGACAACCTGATGGCCCGGACCGGTCCGCGCGTTGACCTGTTGGTCAACGCCGCCGGCGTGATGGACGGGTACCTGCCGCTCGGCGATCTCGATGACGAGACCTGGTCCCGCGTCGTCGATGTCAACCTCACCGGCGTGATGCGTGTGTGCCGAGCCGTCCTGCGGCTCATGCTTGCGGACGGCGGAGGAGCGATAGTCACTGTGGGCTCCCGCGCCTCGCTGGGGGCCGGCCCCGCCGGCTTCAGCTATGCCACCACCAAGCACGGTGTCCTCGGTCTGGTGAAGAGCATCGCCTGGTACTACGGACCCCATGGCATCAGGTCCAATGCAGTGCTCCCCGGAGGCGTGCACTCGGAGATGCACAAGTCGTCGGACCGCAGCGGCTGGGCCTTTGACCGTGCCGGCTTGGCCAAGGCCACGATGCCCCCCAAGGGCCAGGCGGACGAGATCGCCACGGTCATCTCGTGGCTCGGCTCGGACGAGGCCTCCTACGTCAACGGGGCGATCGTCACCGCGGACGGAGGGTGGTCGAGCGCATGCGCGTCCTGCCGCTGCTCGGGCTAACCGACCCAAGTCCCATCCCACGCCTTACCGTGCGGCTGGTCCGACCAAAGCTGAGGCAGTGGCGGCGGAACCCGGCCTACCCTCCGCCACCGTCGAGTGGCATCCGAGAGCATCTGCGCCTTCCCTGCGTGAGCCATCCCAGTTGAAAGACCGACACATGACGTACCAACAGTGTGTGAGTCGTTTTCGGCACACACCCACGGCGGACGGGCCCTTTACGACCGGTGTCCTCATCAACGGCCAGTGGGCGGACACGCAAAACGACAAAACCTTGATCGTGCGGAACCCGATCACCGAAGAGGCAATCGGGAGGGTGCCGGCGGGTACCGCCCTGGAAGCTGACCGGGCCGTCGACGCCGCAGCGCGAACCATGCCGGGGTGGGCGCAACTCCCGGCGGCTCGGCGAGTCGGCATGGTCGCCAATGCGGGGAAACTGCTCCAGGCGCGCGAGCAGGACTTTGTGCAACTCGCGAGCACGGAATGGGGCGCCCTCCCCAGCGTGGTGCTGGAATCCGTACAACAGTGCCACGCGCTCCTCAGGGATCTGTGCAAGCGCGCTGTAGGGACGGCGTGGCAGGAGTTCGACGGGAGAAGAGCTGTCGTCCGCGAACCCGCAGGCGTCGTCGGGGTGATCACCCCGTGCGAGCAACCCCTTACCGAGGTGGTCGGCACCGTAAGCGCAGCATTGCTCTCAGGTTGCACCGTGGTTCTGAAGCCTTCGACATTGACCCCCCTCACCGCATTCCTGGTGGCCGAGCTGTTTCAGCAGGCAGGACTTCCCCCGGGGGTTCTTAACGTGGTTCCCGGGCTCGGCCACGTGGTGGGGGCGGCCCTGGCAGCGCACCCGCGGATCGACCTACTCGCGTTCAGTGGGTCCAGGGAGATCGCCGCGCAAGTGGTCCGCCTGACAGCAGATAACGGCAAAGGCCTGGTTCTGCGCGGCGGCAGCGGAACAGCCGTTGTCCTTCTCGACGAAGCACGCATGGCGGCTGCGGTGGACTTTGCTGTGGACGACTGTCTACGACGGTGGTCCAAGGGCGCTTCGGCGCCAGGCCGTCTTCTGGTCCCGCGCCGCGCGCTGGAGCAGGCAGAGGAACTGGCGTGGCGACGCCTCCGGGACCGGAGCACCGCTCAAGAGCCTGCTGCGGCGCTGCCGCCGCTTGCGACCAGGGGGCAACAAGTCGCGTCCCTGGACCTCGTCGAGAGTGCGGTTCGGGAGGGAGCACGCGCCATCGTGGGCGGCCCGCCCTCGCCCATCACTCAAAGGGGTTACTTCGTGCCTCTCACCGTCTTGAGCGGAGTCGACGAGGCCATGGCTGTGGCCGGGTACGAGAAGGCAGGGCCCATTCTCTGCGTCATGGGCCATGACGGCCCAGCCCACGCGGTCGCCCTTGCGGACGCGGCACCCCACGGTGGACCTCGCGATGTCTGGGCAAGCGACGATCAGGCGGCACTCATAGCGGCCGGGCACCTGCACACGGACGTGGTCCGCGTAAACGGGGCGCCGACGTACCTGGACGGTGTCGGGCCCCTGCCTGACAGCCCCTTCGACTTGGCAGCCTTTTGCCGGGTGAAGGCCATCGACTTTTCGACGACCCACCGTGCCCGATCCGCGGTCGGCCACCCCGCATATCTGTCTGAACATCCGGCAACGCCCACTACGAACGGCAGGAGTCACCCATGAAGGTCGGAGTCATCGGTCTGGGGAACATGGGCGCGCAGATCGCTATGGCGATCAACCGCGCCGGGTTCGACACGTACGTCTACGACATCCGGCCCGAGGCGGCTGAGAAGCTCGTGGAGCAGGGTGCCCACAGCGCCCCCTCGATCAAGGAACTTGCCCAGCAGGCAGACGTTGTCGGAGTAGTGGTACTCAACGAGCAGCAGGTGAGTGAGGTTGCCGACGAGGTGGCTTCCGCCGGCCTCCCGCGCACCCTCGTCATCCACAGCACCGTCACGCCGATGTTCGTCCAGGCGCTGTCGGAACGGCTCGCCCCCCGCCAGGTCGCTGTCGTCGACGCAGCTGTGGCCGGCGGGGTCGCCCGTGCGCGCACAGGAGACCTCACTGTCATGGTGGGTGGGAACGATGATGTCGTCGCTGACCTGTCGGGGATCTTCGACGCCATCGGGCGGGACATCTTCCACGCGGGGCGCGCTGGAGCCGGGTCTGCGATGAAGCTCGCCGTCAACTTCATGACGATCGCGGGCTTCGCGCTGCAGACGGAGGCCATGGAGTTCGTCCGTGCCTACGGCATCACCGAGGATGCGCTCAGCTCCGTCCTCACCACCAGCTCAGCCGACTCCCGAGCCGTGCGCACATGGGGATTCCACGACCGACTCCGACGTACCGCGGCACCGGGCACCGCGCCCGCGCACGAGGTGATGCACAAGGACATCGCCTCGTTCGCCACTGCCGGAGGCCGGGCCGGTCTGCTGCTGCCTCTCGCCACGGTGGCGGCCGAGACGCTGCTGGGCAAGGTGGCCGAGCGGGACCGCTATCTGGACAGCCTCGGTGACGTCACACCCATTCCGAGGTGCACCGTGTGCAGCCTTGAGCTCATCCCTCCGTTCCGCGAGGCCGGCGTCCATCCCGAGTGCGCCGGCGCCTGATATGCGGCTCCGCCCACCGGCGTTCGGTGGGCGGAGCCGCATGCCACTCGACGGCGTGATCGCGCCGGCCTACCGCCCGGACCAGCGGGGTGACCGCTTCTCGTTGAAGGCCTTGATCCCTTCCAGCCGGTCCTCGGAGGTGTACGGGTCGGGGCCAGAGCCCAAGGTGACAGCACTCATCAACGGCAGGCTGGTGCTCTTGGTCATGGTGGCCTTCATGCGACGAAGGCTGAGAGGAGCGTTCCGGGCGATGGCGCTTGCCAGATCGGTGGTCACCTTTTCGAGGTCCTCTCGTTCCACCAAGCGCTGCACGAGCCCCCATTGCGCGAGATCGTCCACCGTTCCCAGCGCTCCGGTGAACAGCATCTCGCTCGCCACTCCGTGGGGCACCCGGCGAGCCAGCTGGGCGGACGCGAACGAGGCGGCCAGGCCGAGCCTCGCCTCGGGCAGGCCCACCCGTACACCCTTTGCGGCGACGACCAGGTCACAGGCCAGCACGAGTTCGAAGCCACCACCCACCGCAAGGCCGTTCACGGACGCGATGGTCGGCTTCGACATCTCCGCCAGAACCTGCCACACGCTCTTGTTCGGCTGTGCGTAGGGCCCCCGCCAGCCTCGGTCGCCGAGGGCGTTCAATTCCTTGATGTCGACGCCTGAGCAGAAAGCGCGATCCCCATGGCCGGTCACCACGACGACCGAGATCGCAGGGTCTGCATCGGCTGCCAGCAGAGCCTCCACGAGCTGTTCTTGCAGTGCTGTGGAGAGGGCGTTCATCACGCGCGGCCGGTTAAGCGTCAGGCGGCGTACGCCGCCTGCGTCGTCGATCAACAACTCCACTTCGAACACCTCACTCATCAGGTAACCTGTTCAGATAGCCTGAGTGTATGCTGGCGTGGCAAGGTGGACACGAAGATCACCCCACCTGTGCCAGCAGTCGAGCTGGCGCTGGCCATGACGCGTATGCGACCTCGGTGGCGGCTGCGGCGATCATGTTCCGCCTGGTCGACTGTCGACTGGGTGACCCTGCCGTGACTGGCGGCCCGCCGCGTGGTCGGTCAGGGGCGTGATGGCGACGAAGGGGGCGGCGGTAGGGCGGGTATCCGTCCGGCGGTCATGCGTATCGCTCGTCCTCGCAGCCGGCAGCGACCTCGTCGGTCGCTCTGTCCGTACGGCTGCGAGCGTGGCTCCTGTGGTGGATGCATAGGTGTCCCCCTCTGTTTTGGTCCTGACGGCCGCGCACTTTCGATCGCTGGTCCAGCGTTACGGCCTGTGAAGCAAGCCCTTGCGACACCGGAAATGCATGCGCATAATATTTATATTTGAGAGGCGGAGTGTATGTCCAAGCACGCACCCGGCCAGGCCCGCGCCGCCATCGTGACCGGACCGCGGCAACTGGAGATCCGAGAGTTCCCCCTGCCGGAGCTCGGCGAGGAGGACGGGCTGCTGGAGGTGGAGGTCAACGGCATCTGCGGCTCGGACGCCGAGTTCTACGCGGGCACCCTCGACGGATACCCCCTGCCGATGACCCTCGGTCACGAGCCCGTCGGCCGGATCGTCGCACTGGGGGAGGTTGCGCGAGCTCGGTGGGGCGTGAATGTGGGAGACCGCGTTGTGGTCAATTCAGCTCTCAGGTGCGGCCATTGTGGAGAATGCGCAGCAGGGCGAGACTGTCGTTCCGCATCGTATGGAACGCTGTCCCCCGACCAGGCCCCCGGACTCTGGGGCGGTCTCGCCACGCACCTGTACCTTGACCCGCGAGCGACCCTGATTCCGATCTCACCGCAAGTCTCCACAGCCGCCGTGGCCTTCCACAATCCATTGGCCAACGGCTTCGAGTGGACGGGTGAGGCCGGGCAGGCCGACGAAAGGTCGCGGGTAGCTGTGCTCGGCGCCGGACCGCGGGGCTTTGCCTGCGCCCTGGTGGCGGTCTTCCTGGGCGGGGAGCACGTCACCATGGTCGGGCTGCAGCAGGACCGAGGCCGCCTTGAACTCGCCGAGCGCATGGGCGTGCACACCTCTCTCGTCGTCCAGACGCAGGACGAGACCGAACTGAGGGACCGTCTTGGTTACCGCCCTAACGTGGTGATCGATACGACCCCGCACTCGACGTCCGCAGTGGAGCAGGCTCTTTGCGCTCTTGAATCTGGTGGCAGGCTTGTCCTTGCTGGGATCAAGGGGCGAGGGCGATCGATCGACCTCGAAATCGACACGCTTGTAAGTCGCAGGTTGACGGTGACCGGCCCATGGAGCAAGACGGAGAAATCGTTGCGCCGCGCCGTTTCTGCCCTGGAAAGTGGAGAGCTGGATCTCAGCCTCATCCCGTCGAAGGCCTATCCGCTGGAGGAGACAGCTGTGGCGGTCGAGTCGCTGTCCCTGCCGGATGCTGACAAGCCCCTGCACGTGCGCGTTGAGCCGGGCGAAATGAGCCAATGAGCCCGGCGGAGGGCCGCCGTTCCACCGAAGGCGTGTGCGTCACGCTGGCCGTAGCCCGACAAGCCACGATGTGCGAAGGAGCCGTTCACCGGGGCGATGTTGACGATGGCTCCCGCGACACCGCGGCCACTTCAGCAAGCTCCCCGGCAACTCCAGCACCTATGCCCGATCCTTCAGAGGCCGGCGCAGTGGACTGGCGCGAGGCTCTTTCCCTTATACGCGGAACGTGACGGGCATGGCGGACCAGCCGTTGCGGATCACGTGGACCACCGGTGTGGCATCGCCGGCCAGTTCGACGCGCGAGAAGCGATCGAGCAGTGCGTTGAGCACGATCGGAGCCTGAAGGCGGACGAGGCGGGAGCCGGCGCAGACGTGGCGGCCCGGAGTTCCTCGAACGACAGGTCGCCGCCGAGCTTCTCCAGCTCATCGCTCCAGAACTGCACACGATCCACGTCGCTGTGCGGCAGTCCGATCAGCCGCGTGGCCGCGCTGATCGGCACCAGGCTGGCGTACCTGATCCAGTCGACGACCTCGCCTGCGGCGATCCCGTCGACCAGGTCGCGGACGTACGTTGTCAGCGGTCCTCCGGCGTTCGCCAGCGCCTCGGCAGAGAAGGCGGGCGCGAGGACGCGGCGCAGTTCCGAGTGGCGCGTCCTCGATCGGGGCGGTGTGGCAGATGTGGCGGTTGTCATGTTCCAGCCGCCCCGGTTCCTGGATATTATGATTAAGTTATGGATGGTCTGGTTCGAGCGTCAAGGGATCGGACAGGACCGCGATAACGAGGAGGCGTGGTGACCGAAAAAGAGGGCCGGATCGCGGCCGACCGCTCCGTCTGCATGGGTTCTGGCATGTGCGCCTACATCGCACCCGACCACTTCGCTGTGACGGACGGTCTCGTCGACGTGCTCAACGCTCAAGTCGGCGCATCCGACACCGCGGTGAATGAGGCCGTCGAGGCCTGCCCCACGCTCGCGCTCGCGCTCCGCGACCAGTAAGTGAGCGCTCGCCCTTTCGATTCCCGATCTCTGCCGCCTGGTGGGCGGCACTCTGGAGGAACCGGTGTCCGTTGGCAGCACGGATGAGCCGCTGTACCGGCCCAAGCATCCGGTGCGGTTCGTCACCGCGTCGAGTCTGTTCGACGGGCACGACGCCGCGATCAACATCATGCGCCGGATCCTGCAGTCCCAAGGCGCGGAGGTCGTACACCTGGGCCACAACCGGGCGGTGTCGGAAGTGGTGGACGCCGTACTGGAAGAGGACGCCCAAGGCGTGGCGATCTCCTCCTACCAGGGCGGTCACGTGGAGTACTTCGAATACTTGGTGGCGCTGCTGCGTGAGCGTGGCGCCGGGCACGTCCGCGTGTTCGGCGGCGGGGGCGGGGTCATCGTTCCCGAGGAGGTGGAGCGGCTGGCCCGATCCGGGGTGCGGATCTTCACCCCGGAGGACGGACAGCGGCTCGGCCTGGCGCGCATGGTCAACTCCATGATCGAGGCGTGCGATGTCGCGCTGTGGGAGCAGGAGCCGGTCGATCCGGCGGCCGTCATTGCCGGATCCCCCCTGGCTCTGGCCCGGATGATCAGCGGGCTGGAAACCGGGTCGGTGGCGCAGGACCAGTTGCGCGCCTTGCGCCAGGCGGCGGCGAAGCGATCAGCTCCGGTACTGGGAATCACCGGCACCGGCGGATCCGGCAAGTCCTCGCTCACCGACGAGTTGGTCCGTCGGCTGCGCTTGGACCAGCAGGACAAGCTCTCCATAGCGGTGTTGGCCATTGACCCCAGTCGACGACGCGGTGGTGGCGCGCTGCTGGGTGACCGGATCCGGATGAACGCCCTGGGCGGTGACCGGGTCTTCTTCCGCTCACTGTCCACTCGCGGGGCGCATGAGGTCCCCGAGGCCTTGGCCGAGATCATCACTGCCTGCCGGGCGGCCGGCCACGATCTCGTGATCGTGGAAACCCCAGGAATCGGTCAGGGCGACGCGGCCATCGTCCCCCACGCCGATGTGTCGCTGTACGTGATGACGCCGGAGTTCGGTGCCGCCACTCAGTTGGAGAAGATCGACATGCTCGACTTCGTCGATGTGGTGGCAGTCAACAAGTTCGAGCGGCGCGGTGCCGCTGACGCGCTTCGCGACGTGCGGCGCCAACTGCTGCGCAACAGGCAGGCGTTCAGCTCACAGCCTGAGGACATGCCGGTGTTCGGTACCAGCGCGGCGACCTTCTACGACGACGGCGTCACCGCCCTCTACCAGCACCTGCGCGATCTCCTGGTCGCGCACAGCTTGCCGGTGGAGCCCGGGACACTGCCCCAGGTGTCGACACGCCACTCCAGCGGCGCCGCCCAGATCGTTCCGTCGTCCCGCGTACGCTACCTGGCCGAGGTCGCCGAGACGGTGCGTCGCTACCACGCGCAGACCGCCATTCAGGCCGAACAGGCCCGCCGCGTTCAGCGGTTGGCCACCGTGCACGACGAGCTGGCCGCTGCCGGAGCGTCCACGAGCGACCTTGACCAACTGCTCGACGATGCGCGCGAGAACCTGCCTGCGCAGGCCCGCCGCCTGCTTGAGCAGTGGCCGGCCACCGCCGCGGCCTATGGTGAGGACGAGCTGGTTGCCACGGTACGCGGACGCGAACTGCGCACCACGCTGGTCCGCGAATCGCAATCCGGAACCCGCATCCCCCGCGTAGCCCTACCGCGCTTCACGGACCACGGTGAACTGCTTCGCTACCTGCGTGCCGAGAACCTGCCGGGTTCCTTCCCGTTCACCGCCGGCGTTTTCCCGTTCAAGAGGGAAGGCGAGGACCCGGCACGCATGTTTGCCGGCGAGGGTGACCCGCAGCGCACCAACCGCCGTTTCCACTACCTCTCCAAGGACGCAGAGGCCACCCGGCTGTCCACCGCCTTCGACTCGGTCACCCTCTACGGCCGGGACCCGGACGAACGTCCTGACATCTACGGCAAGATCGGCACCTCCGGTGTGTCCGTGGCCACCCTTGAGGACATGAAGGCCCTGTACGACGGGTTCGACCTCTTGGCGCCGACCACCTCGGTATCCATGACCATCAACGGACCGGCCCCGACCATCCTCGCGTTCTTCCTCAACACCGCCATCGACCAGCAGCTTGACGCCTTCCGGACCGAGCACGGCCGTGAACCTGCAAACGACGAGCGGAAGGAACTCCGCGCCCGGACCCTGGCATCGGTGCGCGGCACCGTGCAGGCGGACATCCTCAAGGAGGACCAGGGCCAGAACACGTGTCTGTTCTCCACCGAGTTCAGCCTGCGCATGATGGCCGACATCCAGGAGTGGTTCATCTCCGAAGGTGTGCGCAACTTCTACTCGGTATCGGTCTCCGGCTACCACATAGCCGAAGCCGGTGCCAACCCCATCACCCAGCTCGCCCTCACCCTCGCCAACGGCTTCACCTACGTGGAGGCGTATCTGGCGCGCGGCATGAACATCGACGACTTCGCACCCAACCTGTCGTTCTTCTTCTCCAACGGCATGGATCCGGAATACGCCGTCCTCGGCCGAGTCGCACGGCGGATCTGGGCAGTGGCCATGCGCGAGCGCTACGGCGCGAACGAGCGCAGCCAGAAACTCAAGTATCACGTCCAGACCTCCGGCCGCTCCCTGCACGCCCAGGAGATGCATTTCAACGACATCCGCACCACCCTCCAGGCACTCATCGCCCTCTACGACAACTGCAACAGCCTGCACACCAACGCCTACGACGAGGCAGTGACCACTCCCACCGAGGCATCGGTGCGCCGGGCCCTGGCGATCCAGCTCATCATCAACCGCGAGTGGGGCCTGGCCATGAATGAGAACCCGCTCCAGGGCGCGTACATCATCGACGAGCTCACCGACCTTCTTGAGCAGGCCGTCCTCGACGAGTTCGAGCGCATCAGCGAGCGCGGCGGAGTGCTCGGAGCCATGGAAACCGGTTACCAACGTGGTCGAATCCAGGACGAGTCGATGCTCTACGAGCAGCGCAAGCACGACGGCACGCTGCCCATCATCGGAGTCAACACCTTCCGTAGCCCTCAGGCCGACGCCGCGGCGGGTCAGGCGGCCACGGAACTGGCCCGTGCCACCGAAGAGGAAAAGCGATCCCAGCTCGCCCGGGTGCGCGACTTCCAGGGCCGCCACCGCGAGGAGGCTCAAGCCGCCCTCGCGGCCCTCCATGACGCCGCCGCCGGCGGAGGCAACCTGTTCGCTGTCCTCATGGACGCCGCCCGGGTCTGCTCCCTCCAACAGATCACCGAAACCTTCTTCAAGGTGGGCGGCGAGTACCGCCGAAACGTCTGATCTCGAGGCTCCGCCCGCGCACACCTTCTCCTTGCTCCCCTCACCCAAGGACTTGCCATGGAATACATCTCCCGCCTCGGCGTTGTCGGCTGCGGCCTCATGGGCTCGGGCATCGCCGAAGTCGCCGCCCGCCAAGGCCTGGACGTCCTGGTCGCCGAGGCCACCCCCGAAGCCGCCGTCTCGGGCCGTGAGCGCATCACAGCTTCCCTCGCCCAAGGCGTGCGCCGGGCCAAGCTGACCGCGGAAGAGCGCGATCAGGCGCTGTCCCACCTGACGTTCACCAGTGATCTCGACGACCTGGCGGACCGTCAGCTGGTCATCGAGGCCATCGCCGAACGCCGTGACCTCAAGACTGACCTGTTCAAGACACTCGACAAGGTCATCGCTGATCCGCAGGCAATCCTCGCCACCAACACCTCCTCCATACCCGTGATCGACCTCGCCACCGTCACCGGCCGACCTGAGCGGGTGGTGGGCATGCACTTCTTCAACCCGGTACCGGTCCAACCTCTGGTCGAACTGATTCCCGCCCTGACCACCAGCCAGGAAACCCTCACCGTGGCCCGCCGGTTCGTGGCGGAGCAGCTGGACAAGCAGGCCATCCAGGCACCCGACCAGTCCGGCTTCGTGGTGAATGCCCTGCTCGTGCCTTATCTGCTGGCCGCCGTGCGGATGGTGGAGGCAGGCGCAGCGAGTCCGGTGGACATCGACCGTGGCATGGAGCTTGGTTGCGCACACCCGATGGGCCCGCTCCGCCTGCTCGACCTCATCGGCCTGGACACCGCCCAGTCGGTGGCCGAATCACTGTACGAGGAGTTCAAGGAGCCGCTGTACGCCCCCCCGGCGCTGCTGCGTCGCATGGTCACAGCAGGGCACCTCGGCCGCAAGAGCGGTCAGGGCTTCTACCCGTACTGAGCAGGCCGGCGCCGGCTGCTCCACCTACACACCGCACGCTGAAAGGCACGGAACACTATGGAGTCCCAGGAAAAGGTGCTCATCATCGATGGCGCGCGCACTCCCATCGGCAGCTTCGGGGGAGTGTTCCGTGATGTCCCCGCAGACCAACTCGGCGCCGTCGCGGCGCAGGAGGCACTGGCTCGAGCGAGGGTGGCCCCCGGGGACATCGACGAGGTCGTGATGGGCTGTATCGGCCAGGTCGGGCCGGACGCCTACAACGCGCGCCGAGTGGCCCTGGCAGCCGGCCTGCCGAAGAGCACACCGGCATACACGGTCAACCGGCTCTGCGGGAGCGGCCTGCAGGCGGTGTGGTCGGCCGCGATGCAGATGCGATGGGGCGGCGTGGACATCGCCCTGGCGGGCGGGGACGAGAACATGACTCGGATGCCGTTCTACGACTTCGGTGCCCGCTCCGGCTATCGGCTGGGCGACCGGACACTGTTCGACGGCACGGTGATGATGCTGACCGATCCCTTCCATGGCACACACATGGGTATCACCGCGGAGAACGTGGCAGCGAAGTACGGCGTGACCCGGCGGGAACAGGACGAGTTCGCGGCGGAGTCCCAGAGGCGGGCTGCCCGCCCGGACGCCCAGCTGGCGTTCTCCGAAGAGATCACGCCGGTCCAGAGCGGCGGGCGCAAGCCGGTGTCCATCGAAACCGACGAACACCCCAAGCCGAACACGACCGTGGAGGTGCTGTCCGGGCTGCGCCCGGCCTTCCGGACGGACGGTACGGTCACCGCCGGCAATGCCTCCGGCGTCAACGACGGGGGAGCAGCGCTGGTGCTGGCCCGGGAATCGATCGCCGCAGAACGCGGGCTTTCCCCCCTGGTGGCGCTGGAAGCGGTGGCGACCGCGGCGATGGAGCCCGAACTGATGGGGTACGCACCGGTCCTCGCGCTGCAGAAGTTGTTCAGGATGACGGGTACCTCCCCGTCGGACATCGACATGGTCGAACTCAATGAAGCCTTCGCGTCGCAGGCGGTCGCGGTGATCCGCGACGCGGGACTCGATCCCGAAAAGACCAATCCTTACGGCGGAGCGATCGCGCTCGGCCACCCCGTCGGTGCCACCGGCGCCATCCTCACCCTACGAGTGGCCAAGGAACTCGTCCGCCGTGACCTGGAGCTGGGCGTGGTCACGATGTGCATCGGCGGCGGCCAGGCGCTCGCCGCGCTGTTCCGGCGCGTCTGACCGTCGTGAGACCAACCGCGGCCGGCAGGAGCGCCGGTCAGGAAGCGAGTGCGCTATGACAGAGGGCCCCGTCCGCTACGAACTCTGCAAGGGGATCGCCCACATAGTCCTGGGCAGGCCCACGCGGGCAAACGCGATCGACCTGCCTACCGCTCAGGCCTTCGGCGAGGCGGTGGACCGTGCGGCCGGGCAGGACGTGCGGGCCGTGCTTGTGAGCGGTGAAGGGCCGCGGTTCTGCGCTGGAGGGGACGTCATGGCGATGATCGCTGCGCCGGACCGCTCGGCGTATGTGCACGAGCTGGCGACAACCTTCGACCACGCCCTTCAACGGCTCGCCGTGCTGCCCAAGCCTGTCGTTGGGGCGGTCCAGGGAGCCGTGGCGGGTGCTGGAGTGGCCCTGATGCTCAGCTGCGACGTGATCGTGTCGGCCAGGTCGACCAAGTTCCGCCTGGCTTATGCCGGGGTCGGGCTCACCCCTGATTGCGGAGTGTCGTACCTCTTGCCGCGCGCCATTGGCCAGGTCCGTGCACTGGATCTCGCCCTGACGGGCCGCACTCTCACAGCCGAGGAGGCCTATCAGTGGGGCGTGGTTACCGAAGTGGTGGACGACGAGGAGCTGGAGGCACGCGTTCGCTCGCTCGGCGAGCAGCTCGCGGCGGGCCCGGGGTTCGCTCTCGGGCAGGCCAAACGGCTCCTGCGGCTGAGGGAGGCGACACGGGAGGAGATCGGAGCGGAGGAAGCGGACGTGATCGCCGAGGCGAGCGGCACCGCGGACGCCGCTTCGATCCTTGAATCCTTCGCGACCCGGCAACGAGGCTGACCTCGGCCTGAGCGCGGGGAAACACCGGGGCCGCGACCGGTTGACCGGTCGCGGCCCTCGTGTACCCAGGCGTCGCTGCTGCTCAGAGCAGCTGGTCGGGCTGGCGAACCCCGGTGGGGCCGCCGGGGTAGTACTTGTCGAGGCCCGGCCGCGGGATCGTCGAGTTGCATGCTTCGAAGAAGATGCCCAGCGAACTGGCGAAGAAGGCGGCGCGGGAATCCGGAGTGACAGGCCCGCCCTGGTGGAACCAGCCGCACTCCTCGAGCCTGTCCCGTTCCTTGCTCAGGTCGCTGGTCCAGTACCCCATGTGATGGAAGGCTGTTCCCTGGGCGGGCTCGTTGGGGGTGCCGGGCACTCGTTCGAACAGCTCGAGCGCGCACGGCCCGGCCGTCGCGAACGTCAGCCGCGTCTTGAGCAGATAGGGCGTGCCGTCTGCGAGCACGCTCTCACCGGAGAAGTTCTTGATGGGGAGCCAGTCCAAGTGCAGGGCGGAGCCGAACTGCTCCATGCCTTCCTCAAGGTTGTCGACGGCGAACGCGACGTGCCAGATCACTGGACCGCCTCCTTGGGATAGAAGTGTTCGAGTCCGGGCCGGGAGGTCAGCACGTTGGTCGACTCCAGCAGGACGTCGTAGGGCCCCTGCGTGAGCATGATGCGGCGGAGGTCCGTGTCGTCGTCCACGCGGAAGGCAACGCAGGGCATCGCCAGACCGTCCAGATGCTGTTCCTCGGCGACGAGGTCGTCCGACCAGTACCCGAGGTGGTGAAAGGCGGAATCACCGCGCCGGACGTTGGGAGTACCCGGAGAGGGCTCGATGAGCTCGATCGACAGCGGCAGGTCGAGTGAGAAGACCACCCGGGTCTCCAGCAGATACCGCTCACCGGCCGGGCCCTCGAGGTGCTGCCCCTTGATGTGGTGGATGTCCGCCCAGCGGAGCCCGAGGGCGGCCGACAGCTCGTCCATGGCGGGCTCGAGCTGGTCCACGATGAAGCCCACGTGCCAGATCTGGCGAGGCGAGGTGGATTCTATAGGCATGTTAAGCATGTTAAGCGGGGGTGGCGATCGCGTCTACCCGTGGTGTCGCGGAGCGAGTTTCTGGAGCTCACTTAACTTCCCGGCAATGAGGTCTTGTTGTGAGGGCTCCTCGCAGCTACCTTGCCTACATTGCATATTATGGGCATGTTTTCAGGAGGCTCCTATGGGTGAGACCCCCAAGGACGTCGTCGTCGGGTTCTTCGCGGACCTCAACGGCGGCAAGTACACCGAGGCCTATGAGCGCGTCGCTCCTGACGTGGACTTTTGGATCGCGGGCCGGGAGTGGTCGATCGGCGGCAGGTATGACCGCAAGGGTGTCCAGGCGGTGCTGGCCGAGAAGGTGGCACCAGCCCTGGCGGCCCCGATCGTCGCCGAGATCGTCGGGATCACCGCTGAGGGGAAGCGCGTCGCCGTCGAGGTCGAGGCCGGCGGTCCCACGACCAGTGGAGCGATGTACCAAAACCAGTTCCACTTCCTGTTCGTCGTGGACGACGGGAAGATCGTGGAAGCCAGGGAGTACCACGACACCCTGCACGCGAGCCGGGTGATCGGGGCCTGAAGGCCACATGCCGTGCCGCAGCCGCCGACGAGGCCCGGACTGAACAGCATCCACCACTCGGCTTCCACCCGCATTGATGTCTCACGGGCAAGGCCCGAGAGGAGATCTCATGTCCCGCAGCCTTGCAGACAGGCGCATCGTTGTGACCGGCGCCGGCGCAGGGATCGGCCGCGCGATCGCACGGAAGGCGGCCTCGCACGGCGCCAGCGTCCTGTGCATCGACCTGGATGCCGACGGCCTGGAGGAAACCGCCAGGCTCATCCAGGCCGAAGCCTCGGCGGTCGAGGTGGCGGCCGAGGCCCTGGACTGCACCGACCATGATGCCGCCGTCGAGGTGCTCGAGCGCCGCGCCGCTGTCTGGGGAGGTGCCTTCGACGCTCTCGTGAACAATGCGGGAGTCACGCTGTCCAAGCCTCTTGCGGAGTGTGACCTCGCCGATCTGGAGCGGATCTTCCGAGTCAATGTCGGCGGGATGCTCGTGATGTCGCGAGCCCTGCTGCCCCGGCTCACCGACCAGGGCGTCATCGTGAACGTCAATTCGAGCTCGGCCCGCCACGTGCATCCCGGCCTTGGCCTGTACGGCGCCAGCAAGGCGGCAAACGCCTACCTCACGCAGGTGTACGCAGCCGAGTTCGCCGAGCGCGGTATCCGCGTCTGCGGCATCGGACCCGGCGCGGTGGACACCAACATGCCGCGGAGCATGATGCCGCCCGGAGCAGAGGGTGAACGCATGCTCCAAGAGGCCGTTTCCGGCACTCAGCTCATCAAGCGCCTTGCCCGGCCGGAGGAGATCGCCGAGGCGATCTGCTTCCTCCTCAGCGAGGACGCGGCGTACATCACCGGCTCGACGCTGTGGATCGACGGTGGCGCCTCGGCAGTCCACTGAGCCGGTCAGCACATCACCAACCACGTTCCACAAGAGGAGAAGTGAAATGGCATCCCTGGCCGACGAGCTGCGGCTCGAAGACCCCGACTTCTTCGTCGGGGACCCCCACCCCGTCCTGAGGCGGCTGCGTGAGGAGGCGCCCCTGTTCTACTACGAGCCGCTGGACATGTGGGTGGTGTCCACCTACGGCGACGTGCGCAAGGTCGGCAGCTCGCCGGCGCTGTTCACCAGCAACGACGGGATTCTGCTCAACGACTTCAGGTACGGCGACATCGTCAAGTCCTTCTTCCCGGCGAACGCCGAGAACTTTGCGCTGCTGGATCCGCCGCGCCACAACGACCACCGCCGCATCATGATCCCTCCCTTCGGCCCGCAGGCAGTGACCCGCATGGAGAGCGCGGCGCGTCAGCTCTGCGTCGAGCGGCTCAACAAGATCCAAGCCGACGAGCCCGTCAACTGGTCGGAACTGATCGCAGAACCGTTCCCGCTGATCGTGATCGCACTGCTCATCGGGCTCCCCATCGAGGACCTCGACCGGATCAAGGAGTGGAGCGACGCGATCGTCGACATGTCCGCTGCCACGGACGCAGAAGGCCTGGCCGCAATTGCCGGCTCCCTGGAGCCCATGGGGATCTACTTCGAGGAGAAGCTCGCCGAACGGCGCGAGAACCCTCAGGAAGATCTCCTGACCACGCTCGAACTGGCGCGTGCAGCGGGGAAGATCAGCAATGAGACCGTGCACATGATGCTCGCGGGCATCATGACGGCGGGCAACGAGACCACCCGCAACACCATGAACGGGGCACTCATAGCCCTGGCCGAGCACCCCGCCGAGATGGCGAAGCTCACCGAGGACCCGACGCGGGTCAAGCGGGCGGTCGAGGAGTTCCTCCGTTGGGTGACCCCGGTCCGCGGATTCGGCCGCACCCTGACGCAGGATACCGAGATCCGTTCCACCAAGCTGACCGAAGGCCAGCGGATCTTCATGCTGTACGCCGCCGCGAACCGGGATCCGGATGCCTTTCCCGATCCGGATGTGTTCGCCGTGGACCGTGCGATGGAGCAGCAGCAGCTGTCTTTCGGCTTCGGACAGCACGTCTGCATCGGTGCCGGCCTCGCACGCATGGAACTGCGCGTGCTGTTCGAGGAACTGGTCCAGAGGTTCAGCTCGGTCACGGTCAACAGCCAGAGCCGCCTGCCTTCACGGCTCATCAACGCGTGGACCGATGTGACGGTCACGTTCCAGAACTAGGGCCTCTCGTTTGGATCTCGCCGGGCTCGCGTGCCCTGGCACCGCGCCTCGCGGCGTTGTCGTCAGTCACCAGGGCTCCGCCATGGCTCCATCCTCCGCCTTGCGATCCACGACACCAGAGCCCGCTCCCTGATCCGGCCAGATCCAAACGAAAGACCCTAGAGGGACCCCATGATCATGTCCGCCGATGAGCTGACGGAGAACATGAACCGCGCAACCGAAGCATCGACGTTGCCTGTCGTGGTCGCCGCGGTCGCCCGCGAGGCCGATGATGTTGTGAGCCTCGTCCTCCGGGCGGCCGAGGGCGGGAGCCTTCCGCCCTGGCGGCCGGGGGCACACGTGGATCTGATCCTCCCTTCAGGCCTGGTCCGGCAGTATTCGTTGTGCGGAGACCCGGCCGACCTGACGGCGTACACCGTCGCGGTACTCCGTGAGCACAACGGCCGCGGCGGTTCGCAGGAGATCCATGCGGCAGTGGCCGCGGGCACCACCCTTGCGCTGCGCGGGCCGAGGAACCACTTCGAGTTCGTGCAGTCCCAGGAATACCTCTTCATCGCCGGAGGAATCGGAATCACCCCGCTCATACCGATGATCCATGAGGCGGAGTCCGCGGGAGCGGCCTGGAAGCTCGTCTACGGCGGGCGCTCCAGGACGTCGATGGCGTACGTGGAAAAGATGCGGGCCCTGGGGGGAGCCCGCGTCACACTGCTCCCCGAGGACGTGGTCGGCAGGCCTGATCTGGAGGCCCTGCTCGACGACGTCACCGAGGCCACACACATCTACTCCTGCGGTCCGGGCGGCCTGCTGGATGCTCTGCAGGCCGTGAGTGTCCGCAAGGGTCTGGCTGATCGACTGCACATCGAACGTTTCTCCGCCGCGGCCGACGGCCTGACCGGGCCTGTCGCGGGTGACGGTTGCTTCGATCTCGTGCTGGCCCAGTCCGGCCTGACGGTGCGTGTAGGAGCGGACCAGACGATTTACGAGGCGGTCCAGGACGTTGCGCCGGACCTGTTGTTCTCGTGCGCCGAAGGCTACTGCGGGACCTGCCAAGTCGCCGTGGTCGCGGGTACGCCCGACCATCGAGACACGGTGGCTTCACCGGAGGAGCACGAAGCCGAAGGGACGATGATCCTGTGTGTCGGCAGGTCCAAGTCTTCCGAGCTGGTCATCGACGCGTGAGTTGCCGCTGTTCCGCGTGTTGACGCATCGACCGGTTGGGGCGAAAATATGCCTATGATTATTAGACTTGGCGGTGATGTTGATGGCTGAGCCTCTGGTTTTCGCTTTTGGGGGCTCCTACGACCGGCTCGCCGACGTCGACAAGCTGAGCGCGGAACAGGGCCTGCCCATCCGGACGCGGTTGCTTCCCAGCCCCAAAGACGCCTTTTCCGACTTGAGGGACGATCCGCACCTGGCCGGCGGCGAGATGTCCGTGTCCTTCTACATGACCGAGCGGTCTCGCCTGGGCGAGGCCGCGGACTTGGTAGCCCTTCCCGTCTGGGTCTCGCGGGCGTTCCGCCACAGCAACGTCTACGTTCGCGAGGACTCGGAGTTCCACTCGCCGGAGGATCTGCGCGGCCGGCGGATCGGCCTGCCGGAGTACGGCATGACGATGGCCGTCTGGCTTCGCGGGTTGTTCGCCGATGAGTACGGCGTCAAGCCGTCGGACATCCGATGGGTTGCCCACCGGCCCCCCGCGGGACTGGGCGCGGAATCGGTGATCTACCCCGCCGACGTCGACATCGTGACGGCACCGCCGGGGCTGGCTCTGCACGAACTGCTGCTGCGCGGCGACATCGACGCGTGGATCGGCGCCGGCGTCGCCCCGCCCCTCCCCGGCGTCAGAAGGCTCTTCGACGACGCCCAAGCAGTGGAGCGCGATTACTTCCGAAGGACCTCGGTGTTCCCGGTCATGCACGTCCTCGTGATGAGGCGGACGCTGCTCAACCGTGACGAGGGCTTGGCCCAGGCGGTGTTCGACATCTTCAACGAGGCCAAACTGCGAGCGCAACGCCGTCTGTGGTCCACGAGCGTGTCGTATCCGACCTTGCCGTGGACCCTCGCCGCCGTCGAGGAGCAGACACGGTTCATGGGGCAGGACCCCTGGCCCTACGGCCTGGAAGCCAATCTGCCCACACTGCGCACCTTGCTGCGTTACATGGAGGATCAAGGTCTCCTCTGGGGCCACCTTGAATTGCCGGACTACTTCCTCCAGTTGGAATCCCAGGGCTGAGACTGAACACATATGACGTGGCCCTATCCGGGGTGCGGCTTGTAGGAGCACGCCAGAGGATAGGGCCACTGTCCTGCGGAGGGAGGATGGTTACGGAGCCGGCCAGATGGCCTGGCTTTCCGAGGCGAAGTTCACGGACTTCACCTCCAGGAACTCCTCGATGCCCAGGGCGCCGAACTCGCGGCCGTTGCCCGATTGCCGGTAGCCGCCGAAGGGCGCCTTGACATTGATGCGGCCCCCGTTCACACCGACCATTCCCACCCGCATTCGACCAGCGATGCGGGTGGTCTCGGCAGTGTTCGGCCCCCAGACCGCCCCGACCAGTCCATACTCGCTGTCATTGGCGATGCGGACCGCCTCGTCGACACCTTCGTAGGGCATGACGCACAGGACAGGCCCGAAGACCTCGGTCTGTGCGATGGTCATCGCTGAGGTGACGTCGGAGAATACGGTCGGGGCGACGTAGTGTCCCTGCTGAGGAACCGCGGCGTCGGGCCCGCCGACTACCAGCCGTGCGCCTTCGTCGACAGCTTGGCTGACCAGCGCTGAGATCCGAGTCTTCTGTCCGGCGGAGATGACCGGGCCCAGCGTCGTAACGTCCTCGAACGGGTCTCCGAGCCGCTGTCCGGCGACAAACTCTGCGAGGGCTTCCTCGGCTGCTTCGAGGCTCTCCTGCGGGACGATGAGACGGCTGAGCGAGGCGCAGACCTGGCCGGAGTTGGTGAAGCATCGTGCCGCGGTGGCCGCTGACGCGGCCTTGACGTCGGCGCCCGGCAGGATCACGGACGGCCCCTTGCCGCCAAGTTCGAGCGCGACGTGTTTCACGGTCTCTGCCGCCGTGGAACCAATCCGCCGGCCGACTGCGGTGGAACCGGTGAATGAGATGCCGTCGACGTCCGGGTGGGACACCAGCACCTCGCCCACGTCCCCAGCACCGGTGACCACGTTGAGTGCGCCTGCCGGAAGCCCGGCCGCTGCGAAGGCGTCAGCCAGTACGTAGGCGCTCAGGGGGGCGAGCTCGGACGGCTTCAACACCACTGTGCAGCCCGCGAGCAGGGCGGCTCCGACCTTGGCGACGGCCTGGTGGAGCGGGAAGTTCCACGGCGTGATGGCCACCACGACCCCCAAGGGTTCGCGGACCACGACCGTGGAGCCGATCCGCTCCGTCCACCGCACAACCTTCTCGGCCGCCTCGCACAACGACGTGAGGACCTCGATGGGGCGCTGGACCTGTGCAGCGCGGGAAACGGGCAGAGGGGTTCCCACCTCGCGGGAGATGGTCCGGGTCAGGTCGTCGACCTGTCCCGTAAGTACGGACGCGGCGTGACGTACGACGTTGATCCGTTCCGAGAGCGACGTGGCGGACCAGGGCCCGAACGCCTCACGCGCGGCGGATACAGCGGCATGGGCATCCTCGGCGGTGCCCCGACACACCTGGGCGATCACTTCGTTCGTCGCCGGATTACTCACCGGCACCATCGCGGCGGAGGTGGAGTGGTCCCACGTGCCGCCGATGAACTGGCGGCCGGCTCGCTCGGCTGCGCTCATGAGCGTCCCACCCCAGGCACCTCGAACTGGACGACGGCCTGCGACGCCACCAGGTGGCGCAGAATGTCCCGAACCACGTCATGTGCAGGATGAGCGCTGTATGCGCGCCACCCCTCGGCGTTGTCGAAGTCGGCGACCAGCGCGTAGTCGTGGCCGCCGGGTCGGACACCGGTATCCGGACCATGCGAGAAGGCCCGCACATCAGGGCACTGCTTGCCGAGGTCGTCCAGGGCGCGCCGCAGTCTTTCCGCCTGCTCGTCGTCGAGTTTGTCGTGCCACTTCATAAGGACAACGTGTCGCAGCATTTTCACCCTGTACTCGTCGCGAGTTCGGTCTGGACGTAACTGGCGGAATCTTCCCGCAGGAAGGCCATCTGGATCCGGTTGTACTCCTCCGGCTGCTCGAACTGCGGCCAGTGCGCCGCCTGCCGGATGAGATGGAAGCGCACGTCCGGGATGTGCGAGAAGCCCTTACAGGCGTCCTCATAGGAATGGATCGGGTTGTGATCACTCCAGATCACGAGCGTGGGCGCGGAGATGCCGGCCAGGCGCTCCGGCGTGAGCCAGTAGTTCCGGGCATCCTCGGGGTCGAAGATCCGGCTGAAGAGCTTGGTGAGGGAGTTCTTGATCCCCGGGCGGGCGTAGATGGCCTGCCGTATGCGGACGAATTCTTCGGGCACCTGCGCGGGGTCAGCGAACAGCCAGGCGATCCGCGAGCGGACCGCCTCATCGCTGGTCTGCTGGAGCGAGGCCGTGGTTCGGGCGAGCAGGTCGCTGACGTCCTCCGCCTGCCGGTCCTCCGTCGCGGGCAGGCCTCCGGAGGTGTTGAGGATCAGTTTGTCGACTCGGTCGGGATGCTTGATGGCCATCCAGGCCGAGATGCGCCCCCCGAACGACTCGCCGCAGAAATCCGCACGTTCGATGCCTGCGGTGTCAAGGAACCGGACCACATGGTCCAGCACCTCGGCGGTTGTGTAAGTGCCGTTCTCCGGGGCGTCGGTGAATCCATGACCGAGCATGTCGATCGCGTAGCACCGCCGGTCGCTGCTGTGCGGGCCGAGGTTGCGGATCCAAGTCTCGGCGTGGCCGCCACCACCGTGCAGGAAGATGATAGGAGGCCCCTCACCAGCCTCGATGCTGCGGGTTCGTACTCCGTCGACGTCGTAAAAACGCTGTTCGAAGGAGGTGCCCAGGAGATCGACCCAGACGGTGTCGCGCGTAGCCATATTGTTCCCTTTCGATGCGGGCGCGCCCAAGTGGGGGCGAAGCCGGCGCCGGTCAGCGACCGGGCTTGAGGAGAGCTCGGGCCACCAGCAGCCGGTGGATCTCGTTGGTGCCCTCGACGAGCTGGAAGACTTTGGAATCCCGGTAGGCACGCCCGACACGGAACTCGGCGGAGACGCCATACGCCCCGTGGATCTGTACGGCCTCGGTCGCGACGCGCTGCGCGACATCGCTCGCGTACATCTTGGCCATGCTTGCTTCGGTGCGGGCCCGCGAACCGCCGTCCATCGCCCGGGCGCAGTCCTGCACCAGCAGTCGAGCGGCCTGGATCTCCGTGGCCATCTGCGCGAGCTTGTGCTGGATCATCTGGTGCTCGGCGATCGCGGTGCCGGCGATGACACGCTCCCTGGCGTAGGACACCGAGTCCTCAAGACAGCCCTGCGCCAGGCCCACGGCCCTCGCGGCCACCGACAGACGGCCGCGTTCGACGGCCCCCATCGCGATGCGATACCCGTCGCCTTCCTCACCCAGCAGCGCGTCGGTGCCGACACAGACCTCGTCGAAGACGACTTCACCGCTGCAGAGCGGACGGAACCCCAACTTGTTCTTGAACGGATGCGTCGACAGACCGGGTGTGTCGAGCGGGATGACGAACGCGCTGACGCCGGAACGGCCCTCACTCCGGTCACGTGTGGCGAAGGTGACGATGAAGCTCGCGATGTCGATGTTCGTGATCCACGTCTTGGCGCCGCTGATGACGAACTTGTCCCGAACCCGACGGTAAGTGGTCTCCATTGCTGCGACATTGCTGCCCGACTGGGGCTCAGTGACTCCCGCGCAGCCAAAGATCTCACCGGATGCCAGCGGAGTCAGCCACTTCTTCTTCTGCTCGGCAGTGCCGTACTTCAACAGGCCCGATCCAACCAGGGCGGAAGGCATGCTCATCAGAACACCGAGGCAGTGGTCGACGGTGGACATGGCCTCGATGACCGCGGCATAGGTGAGGTGATCGAGGCCCGTGCCGCCCAGGTCCTCGGGCACCGTTCCGCCGAACAGGCCCAACTCCCGCATCTGTCTCAGGATGCCCTGCGGAAGCCGCTCCGCCTCGTCGTAGGCCGCAACCTGTGGCGCCACGACCTCGCGGGCGAAGGAGGACACCAGGTCCACCAGGGCTGCGGACTCCTCGGCAGCGATCGTCATCGGGGTTGCCCTTCCATGGATTTGAATATGTTCATGGTAACCATGATTACCCTCGATGGCAAGATTCAAGATTCCTGCGTCTTTTCGAGTTCATGACAAGTGGCCCACTGGCGCCGCGCGACAGACCGTTCCCCATCGAGGAGAAACGCGTGCTGAGATGGTGCTGAGGAGGCTGCCCTGCGCCGAACCTTTACCGGGTCGTGCCGCGCGAGCCGCCGTTCCGGCGGCTTGATGGCCCGCTCCGGGGCATCACCCGGCCCCAGAGCACGCGATGCTCCACGAACTGGCCTTACCCGGCGCCCACGATGGGCGCCGGGCGCTGGCCATCCATCCGAAATGATCAGCAGGTCGGCCCCTGTGCCCGCGGACTGTCGCGCTCAGCCACTCGCACACGGCGTCCAGCAGCCGAGAGCCCTGTCAGTCGGTCATGCCGCCGCCGCCGACGCCGATGGCAGTGCCGCTCAGACAGGCGCCGACCGGTGAGGCGGCCACAACGGCCATGTTGGCCACTTCCTCCGGCAATGAGAAGCGTCCGACAGCGACTTGGTCTATTGCGTACTCGAGCGCCGGACGGCTCTGCGAGGTCGACCCGCCTCGCATGCGCTCCAGCGCATGCGGACCGACCATCACTCCAGGGCAGACAGCCACCGCCGACACCCCTGTGCCGCGAAGATCCTCAGCGAGGTTGCGGGTGAATCCGATTATCCCGGACTTGATCACACGCCACATGGTCTCGGGTTTCTGATCGACGAACCTCCCGTGCTACCGCAGCGCGCCGCCGGCATTGTTGACCAGGACGTTGAGCCCCCCAACTCTTCGTTGACGCGGCGAAGAGCCGCATGAGCACTGTCCCAGTCGGTGACGTCCCCCAACAGCGGGGGGAAAGGACCAACGGCACGCCCAGACATGATCTCCACACCTCACTCTTCGTCACCGGTTCCCCGCGCTGAACCGGTACGCGGGCTGTCGTGCCATGGCTCTCAAGGACTGTGCCGCATGCCTGGGGTCGCGGTCGCTTTGTGAGGGACAGATCTCCATGCCCTTACGGATACGGGAAGTCAGCTCACCGGCCCAGCCAGGTCGATGACGATGCCGGGCCCTTCGCGGCGCATCGCAACCTCGAAGCCGACTGCCCGCGTGATGTCGACGACGTGACGATAGATGTCATCAAACGAGGGATCATCGCCTCCCAGTAGTTCGGGTTGCCCCCGACGATTGATCAGGCACGGGAGGAAACCGGCTTCGGTGACATTCCCGTCCCCAATCCGGAAGCGCGCGATCATCGTGCGCCGCGCGGTCGCGTGGAAGGGGTAGGTCGGGTAGTCCGGCTGGTACGACACCGCGTATTCGGAGTAGAGCTCCTGCACCTCCCGCAGTGCGGGGCTGTTCGCGTGCGCGGACATGCCGACATCCATGATGAAGTTGCCGAGCCCGTGGAAGATCGGCTTGCCCCGGTACACCTCGATGGGTTTGAGGACGTGCTGGTGACATCCCAGAACGAGGTCGGCACCTGTGTCCATCGCCGTGTGCGCGATTTCGGTTTCGTAGTCGGCGAGCGTGCCTGGCACGAAGTGCAGGCCCCAGCGCGGCGTCACAACGACGACGTCCGCGCTCTCCTTCGCTGCTCGGATGTCCTGCTCCATCGCGGCGAGATCCTCTGGCAGGACCGTCGTGCTGATACGGCGCGGCGAGCCTGGCTGCTCCAGTTCGGCCTGGTCGTACCGCGTGGTGACACGGAGGGGTGCACACCCCGGGCTGTCTGCGGTCGCCGCGTAGCCAGGCCACAAGATCGATGAGTAGGGCACTGGTCAATCGGTATGTTGCCGCCGCCCGCCAGCGCGCCGCCCGTCAGGCCCAGTACGAACCTTCCGCGGCGGGCCGCCCCGGGGACGCCGCGGAGCCCGGCGAGGACGGCGGGGGCTGGGGCTGGGACGGCGCCAGGG
>NZ_LATD01000270.1 GCF_000981895.1 Streptomyces odonnellii
CCCCGAACCCGCACCCCGCCCGAAAGCGACGCGGAACACGGGGCTGGACAACCGTGCTCAGCCTGAGCGCCGGGGTCCTGATCGCCGTACTGGACGCCCTGCGCCCGCTCCGGAGGGCGAACCGCAGAGCTACGATCGAGCACGGTCGCTCTCGGCAGGAGTGCGCAGCGTCATCGCAGGATCGAGGTCGGTGCCCGGGTGAAGGCGGCAGTGAAGGGCCCTGACATGTCGCGCGGTGCGCGTCTCACCGCCCATGGCGCCGTCTCCACAGCCCTGGCCCTGTGCAGTGATCGCGCACTGCGCGAACTCGTGGACACGGCCACGCCGATCGGTTCCGGCATCGGCGGGAAGTCGGCCCTGCTGGAGGTCGCCGGAACACCGGTCTTCGTGAAGCGGGTGCCCCTCACCGATCCGGAGAGGGAACCGGGGAACGTCCGGTCCACGGCGAACTTGTTCTCGTTGCCTGTCTTCTGCCAATACGGCATCGGCGGACCGGGCTTCGGGGTCTGGAGGGAACTCGCCGTGCACACCATGACGACGAACTGGGTGCTCGCGGACGAGTACGAGGGCTTCCCGCTGATGTACCACTGGCGGGTGCTGCCGGACTCCACCGCTCTGCCCGAGGAACTGGCCGACGTCGAACGGGCCGTCGCCTACTGGGGCGGCGGACCGCAGGTGCGCCGCCGGATCGAGGCTCTCCAGCACTCCTCGGCGAGCGTCGCGCTGTTCCTGGAGTACATCCCGCAGAACCTGCACCAGTGGCTGGGCGAGCGGATGGACGCCGGCGGTGAGGCCGCCGACCGGGCCTGCGCCATGGTGGAGCGGGAACTGGAAGCCGGCACCTCGTTCATGAACAGCCGCGGCCTCTTGCACTTCGACGCCCACTTCGAGAACATCCTGACCGACGGCCGGCGCCTTTTCTTCGCGGACTACGGGCTTGCGATCTCCTCGCGGTTCGAACTGTCGCGGGAGGAGGTCGGCTTCTTCGACCGGCATCAGACCTACGACCGTTGCTACTCGGTCACATATTTCGTGAACTGGCTGGTCACCGCCCTGTACGCGTACGGGAGAGACGACCGCGAGGCGCAGGTGCGCGCATTCGCCCAAGGCGAGCGGCCTACGGGAATCCCGGAGGAGGCCTCGGCCATCCTCACCCGATACGCACCGCTCACCGCGGTGATGGCGGACTTCTTCCGCAACCTCCAGCACCGGAGCAGGGAGACCCCGTACCCGCTGGAGGAAATCCGCCGGATCAGCCGTATGCACCCACCGGCATGCCCATCGGCATGACTGAGGCCCCGCTGCCGGAGCAGTGGGGCCTCAGGTTGGTGCTACATGGTGCTACATGGGAATTGTGGAGATGGCGGGAATCGAACCCGCGTCCAACGGTGCGGAACCAGGGCTTCTCCGAGCGCAGTCCGCTTCGCTTTTCTCGGCCCCGGAGATCACGCGGACAAGTCTCCGACGGGCTCAGTCACTGTTTGGTTTCCCGCTGCTCCCCGTGACCGGGCTCAGCGGTTTAGTTCCCTAGCTGATGCCAGGATCCGGGTCGGGAACAGCCCCGGGCTGACACTCCGCGGAGTCTTCGCTAGCTGCTAATTAGGCAGCAAGGGCGAAGGCGGAGGAATCGCGCTTAGAAGTGGCGATTATTGTTTGCGACATATGGTTAGCGAGATCATTGCCGCTTCCTCGGCTCGCTTCCCCTGCTTCGACATCCGCTGTCGAAACCGATCATCCCCATGTTTATTTTTCAACCGCGGCCGCGGTCACAATCACCGCGACCATGCACCAGCTTCGAGGTGCGCAACCCATCGTACGTGATCAACGGCAGACCGTGCCAGCCTATTCCGCCGAAGGGGTCCCGGCGCAGCGCGCTCAGGCCCGCTGGCGGCGCTTCGCCGCCGAGATCGCGCGGTCCGTCTCGCGGCGGTCCTGCTTCTCCCGGAGCGTCTGGCGCTTGTCGTACTCCTTCTTGCCCTTCGCCAGCGCGATCTCGACCTTCGCCCGCCCGTCCTTGAAGTACAGGGCCAGCGGCACGATCGTGTGCCCGGTCTCCTGGGACTTGGACTCCAGCTTGTCGATCTCGACCCGGTGCATCAGCAGCTTCCGCTTGCGCCGGGCGCTGTGGTTCGTCCACGTTCCCTGGCTGTACTCGGGCACATGCACGTTGTGCAGCCAGGCCTCGTGCCCGTCGATCTGGACGAAGCCGTCCACCAGCGAGGCCCGCCCCTGGCGCAGGGACTTCACCTCGGTGCCGGTCAGCACGAGACCGCACTCATAGGTGTCGAGAATGTGGTAATCGTGCCGCGCCTTCTTGTTCTGCGCGATCAGTTTGCGCCCTGTTTCCTTAGCCATAGTCCCGCTATTTTCGCACCCCGGCGCAACTTCTTTACCGAGTGCCGCCGGACCCACCGCTGGAACCGCCACCGGCGGCACCGCCGCCGAGTCCGCTCAGTACCGTCGTGGCCCGCTCCTGGGCGTCCTCGCTCACCAGCAGATCGGGAGTCACGCCCCGGCCGTCCACACCATGCCCGGCCGGAGTGCGGTAGTGGCCCACGGTCAGCTCGGCGACCGAGCCGTCGGGCAGCCGGCTGGGCATCTGCACCGAGCCCTTGCCGAAGGTGCGAGAACCGACCGTGACCGACCGGCCCCGGTCCTGAAGCGCACCGGTGACCAGTTCGGCGGCGCTCATCGTTCCGCCGTCGACCAGCACCACCACCGGACGGGCCGTGTCACCGCCGGGTGTCGCGTAGAGGGCGCGCTGCTCACCCCGTATGTCGTACGTGGCGACGAGACCGCCGTCCAGGAAGGCGGAGGCGGCCGTGACTGCCTCGGTGACCAGCCCTCCCGCGTTCCCCCTCAGGTCAAGGAGGATGCCGACGCCTTCGGGGGCGCCCAGGACAGCGTCCCGTACCCGCTGCCCCGAGCCCTTGGTGAACGCCTCGACGGTGATCCGCAGCGCATCGGCGCCGGCGCCGGACCCGTCACCGGATCCGTCAGCGGTCCCGGCGCCCGCCTCGTCACCGGACCGGCCACCATCGGTCCCACCGGCCCCGCCGGTCCCGTCCGTCGTCCCGATCCGCTCCACCGTCACCGACTCCGTGGCCAGCCGCGCCCGGCGCAGACTCCGCGTCCAGGTGCGCCCGTCCCGTTCCAGCCCCAGCACAACGGTCGTACCCTCCGCGCCGGAGTCCGGTCCCGGCCCGGATCCCGAGCCCCGCAGCAGCGCCATGACCTCCGTCACGGGCCGCCGCGCGACCGCCGCGCCGTCGATCGTCCTGATGGTGTCGCCGGGCGTGATCCCGGCCCGGGCCGCCGGGCCGCCCTGCTGGACCCGGGTCACCTCGATCAGGCCCTCGCCCGTACGCCTGGCGCCGAGCCCGACCCCGGTGTACTCACCGTCGAGAGCCTGCTCGAACTCCTCGTACTGGCTCTTGTCGTACACCGCGCCCCAGCGGTCGCCGCTGCGGCTGACGACCTCCTCGGCCGCCTCCGTCGCGGACTTCCCGTCCGCCATGGCCTCGGCGGCGGCCCGGGCGACCTCGTCGCGGTCGGCCGTCGCCGCCACGTTCCGTGCCGGAACGCGGGACGTCTTCTCCTCCGCGCGGGGCAGCGAGTCCGTGGCCGCGGCCGTGGCGAGGACACTCGCGAACAGCAATGTCAGGGCCGCCCCGCGGCGGACAGCGCAGGATCTATGGTGCGACTCGGAACCCGACATGGCGTTGAGTCTAGGACAACACGGAACGACCGAACGGCGCTTGCCCCGACGCGGCCAGGGGCACTTGTCACACCCTGAGGTACTTGCGCAGCGCGAGGAAAGCAGCAACCGCGGGCATCAGCAGACCGATCGCGATCACCAGCGGAAGCTTGGCGAGCACGGCGTCCCAGCCGATGAAGTTGACGAGCTGCATCTTGTCGGCGAGGGCGAGACCGTTGTCGATCAGGAAGTAACGGCCCACCAGCAGCATGACGCACGCGACCGCGCCGCCGATCAGCCCGGCGAACGCCGCCTCCATGATGAACGGCATCTGGATGTAGAAGCTGGACGCGCCCACCAGCCGCATGATCCCGGTCTCCCTGCGGCGGCTGAACGCCGACACCCGTACGGTGTTGACGATCAGCATCAGCGCGATGACCAGCATCAGCGCCATCACACAGAGCGCCGCCACATTCATACCGGTCATCAGGTCGAAGAGGTTCTGCAGGATGTCCCGCTGGTCCTGGACCGACTCGACCCCGTCCCGGCCCGCGAAGGCCGTCGCCACCACCTTGTACTTCTCCGGGTCCTTGAGCTTGACGCGGAATGACTCCGGCATCTGGTCCGGGGTGATGGAGCTGGCGATCGGGGAGTCGCCGTACTTCTCCTTGTAGTGCTTGTACGCCTCGTCGGCCGTCTCGTAGTGGACCTTCTCGACGATGTCCATCTTCTTCAGATCGGTCTCGATCTGCTTCTTCTGCTCACCCGTCACCGCGCCCTTGACGCACTTCGGCGCGGTCGCGGCATCGTTCTTGTTGCACAGGAAGATGGAGACATTGACCTTGTCGTACCAGTAGTCCTTCATCACGCTGACCTGGTCACGCATCAGCAGGGCGCCACCGAACAGGGCGAGCGACAGGGCTACGGAGACGATGACGGCGAAGGTCATCGTGAGATTGCGGCGGAGACCGACGCCGATCTCCGACAGGACGAACTGGGCGCGCATGGCGTCCTTTCAGCTTTCGTTTCAGCTTTCGGTGCTCAGGTGCGGCAGGCGCTCGGTGCCGGCGGGCACCCAGTGCCGGGAAGCGCTCAGTGCTGGTAGCCGTAGACGCCGCGTGCCTGGTCGCGCACCAGCCGGCCCTTTTCCAGCTCGATCACGCGCTTGCGCATCTGGTCGACGATGTTCTGGTCGTGGGTCGCCATCACGACGGTGGTACCGGTGCGGTTGATACGGTCCAGCAGCTTCATGATGCCGACGGAGGTCTGCGGGTCGAGGTTTCCGGTCGGCTCGTCCGCGATCAGCAGCAGCGGGCGGTTGACGAAGGCCCGCGCGATCGCGACGCGCTGCTGCTCACCACCGGACAGCTCGCCGGGCATCCGGTCCTCCTTGCCGCCGAGACCGACGAGGTCGAGGACCTGGGGGACGGACTTGCGGATCTCGCCGCGGGACTTGCCGATGACCTCCTGCGCGAAGGCCACGTTCTCGGCGACGGTCTTGTTCGGCAGCAGCCGGAAGTCCTGGAACACGGTGCCGAGCTGGCGGCGCATCTGCGGCACCTTCCAGTTCGACAGGCGCGCGAGGTCCTTGCCGAGGACATGCACCATGCCATGGCTGGTGCGCTCCTCGCGCAGGAGCAGTCTCAGGAAGGTCGACTTGCCGGAACCGGACGATCCGACCAGGAAGACGAACTCCCCCTTCTCGATTTCGAGGGAGACATCGCGCAGGGCCGGGCGGTTCTGCTTCGGGTAGGTCTTGGAGACATTGTCGAATCGGATCACGGGATGCACCACGCACGGTCGGCCGGGAGTTACGGAGCTACGGAATGAGCGGGGAAGCGGGGCTTCGGGGGATTCGTGAGTACGGGACTGCGAGTCGAGTACGGGACTACGGGTACGGGACCAGGTGAGCGAGACCTTACGCGAACGGCACAGGGCCGCGCAGTCCGCATCCCGGGATGAGACGGGGCCAACAGCGGCGGTACGTCCCTACTTGGGCGCTTTATCACGGATGCCGGGCAGCCGCCAGCGTTAATGGGCCCACTGGAATGCGGTCGGCCGCGCCGAAAGCTTCGGAAACTGGCACAGTGGGGTGGGGAACGGTCGGGTTTCCCTGAGCGTTGAGCGGAGTGAACACTGGCTGCGGCTCCGCCGCGCGGTGAGGAGGAATGCGCATGACCTACGACCGATTGGTGTGCGCCAACTGCGCGGGGCCCGTCAGCGAGGGCAGATGCCCCGTCTGCCGTGCCAACAGGGAGCGACTTCAGCAGCGGGGCCCCCTGGGAGGCCTGAGCCCGGTGGCTCTGCTGACGCTGCTTCTCCTGCTGGTGGCGGCGGTGGCGCTGGTCGCCGCGCATCAGCCCGCCTGACACCCGGTCCGCCCGGGGCGAGGGGTACGTACCGGCTGAGCAGTGCGTACACCGGCCCGGGGCCACACCTCACAGGGCACGCGAAGGGGCCCGGAACGCCGATGGAGGCGTTCCGGGCCCCTTGTGCCTGTTCTGGCCCTGGCCGGTCCCCCGCCGATGGGGGCCCGGCCGTCCGTACGCGCTTACGCGACCGTACGGCCACCGCCCACCAGACGCGGCAGCATCCGGAAGCCGATACCGCCCGCGATCATGGTCGCGGCGCCGATCAGCAGGAACGAGGTCTCGGCGGCGCCGGTCTCCGCCAGCTCCTCCTTGGCCGAGCCCTGCTGGACCGGCTGGGAGCCGGCGCTGTCGGTGTCGGTGTTGTCGACGCACTCGGCGCCGTCGAGGTCGACGGTGCAGGTGCCCGCGCCCTCGTCGTCACCCGAACCGCCACCGTTACCGCCGGTAGCGCCGCCCTCACCGGGCTTGGTCGGCGTACCGCTGGGCTCCTCGGTCGGGTCCCCGGTGGGCTCCTCGGTCGGCGGCTCCTCGGTGGGAGGCTCCTCCGTGGGGGGCTCCTCGGTCGGGGGCTCCTCCGTCGGCGGCTCCTCGGTGGGAGGCTCCTCGGTCGGGGGCTCCTCCGTCGGCGGCTCCTCCGTGGGAGGGTCCGGGATCTCGGTCGGCGGCACCGTCGGAGTGTCGGTCGGGTCGTCGCCGATACCGGTGAGGCCGACATCGACGGAGACACCCGCGACGTCGACTCCGATACCCGCGGCCTGAGCGGCGCCCGCGATGGTCAGCGAGGCGCCGGCGGCGATCACCGCACCGGCCGCCACGCGTGCCACGCGGATCCGCGTCTTCTTGGTCATCTGCTTGCTACCCCCAGTAGCTCATTCGTCATCGGTGCAGCGCCCGGCGCAGCGGCCACGAGGGTCCGGTCGTACTCCGCCCCCGGTCTCACGCGCCTCGGAATTACGCATGCCGCGCGTCAGCTTTCCCACTTTTCATATACGCGTCAAGGCGGTTGCGAGCGCGATGACCGTTATCGCGTCAGTTGTCCCGCCCGGGGGTGGCAACTGTGACGAAAAAGGTAACCACCGCCCCGCAGGCGGCAGTTACCTTGTCGACAAAGCGTGAGTTTACTTCTCCTGCTGCTTGCGCCAGCGAATTCCCGCTTCCAGGAAACCGTCGATCTCGCCGTCGAGCACGCTCTGCGGATTGCCCACCTCGAAGTCGGTCCGCAGATCCTTGACCATCTGGTAGGGGTGCAGAACGTACGAACGCATCTGGTTGCCCCAGGAGTTGCCTCCGTCGCCCTTGAGCGCGTCCATCTTCGCCTGCTCCTCCTGGCGGCGGCGTTCGAGCAGCTTCGCCTGGAGGACGTTCATGGCGCTCGCCTTGTTCTGGATCTGCGAGCGCTCGTTCTGGCAGGAGACGACGATGCCGGTGGGGATGTGCGTGATACGGACCGCG
Organism: Streptomyces odonnellii; assembly: GCF_000981895.1. Lineage (GTDB taxonomy): Bacteria > Actinomycetota > Actinomycetes > Streptomycetales > Streptomycetaceae > Streptomyces > Streptomyces odonnellii. The sequence continues at coordinate 7,522 of NZ_LATD01000270.1, forward strand.
GAGTCCGTGGTGTTGACGCCCTGTCCGCCGGGTCCCGAGGCGCGGTAGACATCCACGCGCAGCTCGGACTCGTCGATCTCGACATGGTCGCTGGACTCGACGACCGGGAGCACCTCGACCCCGGCGAAGGAGGTCTGACGGCGACCCTGGTTGTCGAACGGCGAGATACGGACGAGCCGGTGGGTGCCCTGCTCGACGGAGAGCGTGCCGTACGCGTAGGGCGCCTTGACGACGAAGGTGGTCGACTTGATGCCGGCCTCCTCCGCGTACGACGTCTCGTAGACCTCGGTGCCGTAGCCGTGCCGCTCGGCCCAGCGCAGATACATGCGCTGGAGCTGCTCGGCGAAGTCGGCGGCGTCGACGCCACCCGCCTCGGCGCGGACGTTGACGAGGGCCTCGCGCTCGTCGTACTCGCCGGACAGGAGCGTACGGACCTCCATCTCGTCCAGCGCCTTGCGCACCGACTCCAGCTCGGACTCGGCCTCGGCCCGGGTGTCCGGGTCGTCCTCGGCCTCGGCCAGCTCGAAGAGCACTTCGAGGTCGTCGATCCGCCCGCGGAGCGCCTCCGTCTTGCGGACCTCGGCCTGGAGGTGCGAGAGCTTACTGGTGATCTTCTGCGCCGCCTCCGGGTCGTCCCAGAGGGACGGGGCCGCGGCCTGCTCTTCCAGCACGGCGATGTCGGCCCTCAGTTTGTCGAGGTCCAGGACGGCCTCGATCGACCCCATGGTCGAGGAGAGGGACTTCAGCTCTTCGGATACATCGACGACTGCCACGCCCCCAGCCTAGCCCCTCTTTATTTGGGGCTCGGTTCGCCTCCGGGCGCCTCAAGCCCCTGTCGACGGTCGACCGTGCTCGCCCCCTCGTACCTCGGGGCCTGCGCGCGCTCTCCCTTTCGACAGCGGCCGGCGCCCTTCGGCTCACTCGCCGGGCGGCCGTGCAGGGCCAGCACATCAAGGCACCCCACGCCCCCGGCCCTCGGCATGAACCTCGCTCAGAGCCCGGCCGAGCCCGCTCACCCCGACCGCCAGGGGTACAGACACGGCCCGGGCCGCTGCTGGCCCGCCCGGGGTACCGACATGTACGGGCTGCTGCCGACCGCCGGGGGTACAGACACGCCCCGGCTGCTGCCGACCGCCCGGCGAGTGAGCCGAAGGGGCGCGGTCGGTGCCGAAAGGGAGAGCGCGCGCAGGTCCGTGAGGTACGAGCGGACCGAGCACGGTCGACCGTCGGCGCCAACATGTAGCGCCCCGGAGGCGAACCGAGCCCCAAAAAAAGAGGCGCGAGCACGGTCGACCGTCGACAGGGGCTTGAGGCGCCCGGAGGCGAACCGAGCCCTCAAGAAGCCAGCGCCAGCCAGCCGCCGGCGGCTACCGCCACGACCACCAGTGCCACCACCACCCCCAGCGTGAGCCGTCGTTTCCGGACCGTCTCCGCCTTGTGGCGGGCCGAGCCCGGCCTGCGCTGGCCCGGGGAGCGGGGGGCGCGGGCCGTGCCGCGGGCGCCGCCCGCCAGTTCGTCGGGGCCCGGGACGCGCATGCTCGTATGCGTGTCCCGGTTGGAGTCCGGCGCCGCGCCGGGGACCAGCGGGACCGCGCCCCGGCGGCGCGGCTCCTCGGGCGCCACCGGCCCCCGCTCCTCGTACGCCGTCGGCTCGGCCGGTTCCGCGTCCGGCTCGTCCACGTCCAGCGGGGGGATGCCCGCCAGCGTCGGAAGCTGCTCGCGCAGCCGCGCGGCCAGCTCGGAGGCGCGGAGCCGGGACGCCGGGGCCTTCGCCAGGCACTGGACGAGGAGCTGCCACAGCTCCTCGGGGATACCGGGCAGCGGGACGACGGTCTCGGTGACATGCCGGCGCAGTACGGCCCCGGGGTGTCCGCCGCCGAACGGGGTGAAGCCGGCGAGCAGCTCGTACAGCACCGTGGCCAGCGCGTAGATGTCGACGGCCGCGCGCGGCGGCAGGCCCTCGACGATCTCGGGCGCCAGATAGTCGGGGGTGCCGATGATCCTGGTCGCCTTGGTGCGCCGCGGGGTGTCGATCAGTTTGGCGACCCCGAAGTCGGTGAGCAGCGCCGGGTGCGCGCCGCCCGGGCCGAGCGGGCCCTCCATGTCGAGCAGGATGTTCTCCGGCTTGACGTCGCGGTGGACGACCCCGGCGGCGTGCGCGGCGGCGAGGCCGTCGGCGACATCGGCGATGATCGCGACCGCGGCCTCGGGGGCGAGCCTGCGCTCGCGCTCCAGCCGGGTGCGCAGATCCGTACCGCGGACGAGTTGCATGACGAGCGCCAGGTCATTGCCGTCCACGACGAGATCGCGGACTCCGACCACCCGGGGGTGGTCGAGACCGAGCAGGGCGGTGCGCTCCTGCACGAAGCGCCCGACCAGCTCCTGGTCGGAGGCGAGGTCCTCGCGCAACAGCTTGATGGCGACGGGCCCCTCGGGCCCCTCGCCGAGCCACACCGTGCCGGCGCTGCCCCGCCCCAGAATCTGATGGGCGGTGTACCGGCTGCCGATATTCCGTGCCAAGACTGCTCCCTCAGCGGCTGGCGTTGCCCATCAAAGTACGCGGGTATCGGGGTGTTCCGTACGGGTTCCGGGGGTTGTCACCCCTGGGGTCACTGTCCGGCCCGGAATCACTGTCCGGGGACGGAACCCGTACCCGATCCGGAACCGGTGCCCGGGTCGGAACCGCCCAGCTCCGAGATCCAGTTGGTCACCGACGTGAACGCGTCGCTTATGGCCGACCAGTAGCTCTTGCCCTCGGCGATCCAGTCCTGAAGCGGGGTCAGTTCCCAGACCAGCCAGCCCGCGACGAAGAGCAGGACGAGCGTGAACAGACAGCCCTTCAGACAGCCCAGGCCCGGGATCCGCATCGGGTTCGCACCGCGCTGGCGCGGCTGGCGCGGGGCGGGCTGCTGGGGCGGCGGCTGCGGAGGCGCGTACTGCTGTTGCTGCGGGGGTGGCGCGTACCGCTGCTGCTGGGGAGGCTGCGGGGCGTACGGCTGCGGCTGCCGCTGAGGGCGCTGCTGGCGCGCGGGCGGCGGGGGCTGCTGCTGCCGGGGCGCCTGCGGACGCTGCGGACGGCGGCGCAGCGGGTCCTGGTCCGGGTCCAGATACTGGACCTGCGTCTGTTCGTTGCGGTCGCGCGCGGCCCTGAGCTGGGTCTGCCAGGGGTGCGGGCTCTCCGGCTCGGGGGTCCCGTCGGGTCGCGGCGGTACGGGCGGCATCACCGCGGTCGGGTCGGCGGCGCCCGGGGCCCCGCCGAAGCCGGCGCCCGCGCCGGAGGAGGGCAGGACGCTGGTGGCCGCGTTCGGATCGTACGAGCCGGCGTTGCCCGGCAGGACCTGCGTGGGGTCGGCGGCGCCGGGCAGGTCGGGCACCGGCGCGGGCGCCGGGTCGGGCGCGAGCAGCGCGCCGACGCCCAGCGCGGCGTCGACCTGGGCGGGGGTGGAGTGCACCCCGACCCCGGCGGCGACGGTCCGCAGTGCACGGGCGAGGTTCTCGGCGCTGGGCCGCTGGGCGGGGTCCTTGCGCAGACAGCGCTCTATGACCGTCCACAGCGGCTCGGGCACGGTGGTGGGGCGGCGGGGCTCCTCGCTGAGATGGCGGTGGAGGACCTCCAGCGCGGTCGCGCCGGCGAACGGCGGACGGCCGGTGACCAGTTCGTACAGCAGGATGCCCGCACCGTAGATGTCGACGGCGGAGGTCTGCGGGCGGCCCTCGGCGGACTCCGGCGCGACATAGGCCGGGGTGCCGACGAACTCGTGCGTACGGGTCAGGCCCGGGGAGTCCGCGAGGCGCGCGATGCCGAAGTCGGTGAGCATCGGGTGCATCCGCCCGTTGTCGTCCTTGAGGAGGACGTTGGCGGGCTTGAGGTCCCGGTGCACGACGCCGTCGGCGTGGCTGGCGGCGAGCGCGTCCGCGATCTGGGCGGTCAGCAGGGCCGCCGCGACCGGGGAGAGCGGGCCGTTCTCCCGCAGATAGCGGTGCAGATCGGGGCCGTCGACCAGGTCCATGACCAGCGCGAGGAGATCGCCCTCGACGACCAGATCGCGGGTGCGGACGATATTGGGGTGCGTGAGGCGGAGCAGCACGGAGCGCTCGCGCAGGAAGCGCATCACGACATCCGCGTCGTTCGCCAGCTCCTCCTTGAGGACCTTGATCGCGACGGTCTCACCCGGCTGGCCGGCCACGGCCGCCTCGGCGCCCGCGGTCTCGCGCTGACGGGCGCGCCAGACGGTGCCCGTGGCGCCGCGGCCGAGCGGCTCCTCGAGCAGGTACTTGCTGCCTACCGGCCGCACGTCATGCGCTCCCTGCTGGTTGGAATCGGGTCACTGCCCCGGGCGCCCCGGGCCTGCGACCCACTTTAGACCGCCCGAACGGGTCACCGAGCGGATCGGCGGGCGGATCACCGGTCGGTCATCTTCCGCTCCCACTCCGGTCGTGTTCGGAGACAAGACGCTCACATAGCGCGGACGGTTGCCGAACAGCAGGTCGGAATGGTTCGCAGATGATCACAAGCTGCCCCGAAGCGACATTCAAGCAGGTACTTTTGCGCCAACAGCCGACTATTCAAGATCACTTGGCGTCGGCCGCCGGGCGTGTTGTCAGTGGCAGGTGCGAGGATGCCCCCAGCACGCGAAGGTGTGGCGGGGGGCCGCGCCGTCCGTGCCGACCTGTACCGGGCGACGCGTCGGTGCGTGGTGGGGGGGAAGAGACTCAGGGCAGTTCCCCTGCCGGGCACGCCGCGCAGAAGGGACCGCTGACGGCGATGCAGATCCGGCTGACCGTCCTCGCTCCGCACGGCGGGCATGCCGCCGCGCGCGCGTGCGATGTGCTCGTCACCGCCCCGGCCGGGACGGCGCTGGCCGCCGTCGCCTCCGGCCTCGCCACCGCCGTCTCCGGCCCGGACGCCTCGGGCGCGGTCGTCCTGTACGCGGGCAGGGAGCGGCTCGACGCCCAGCGCCGCACGCTCGGCGAGCCGCCGCTGATCGACGGAGCGGTGCTCTCGCTCCAGGTCCCGGGGGAGGACGACACACCAGCGGACGACGCGCCCGCGCAGCTCCATGTGGTGGCGGGGCCGGACGCGGGCGGGGTGCATCTGCTGCACGGCGGGCGGATCAGGATCGGCCGCTCCGCCGACGCGGACGTTCCGCTGGACGACCCGGACGTGTCACGGATCCACTGCGCGGTGACGGTCGGGGACGACGGCCGGGTGTCGGTGGCGGACCTGGGCTCCACGAACGGTACGACGCTGGAGGGCGCGGCCGTCGGCGAGCGCCCGGTCCCGCTGCCGCCGGGCGCGCTGCTGCGGCTCGGCGAGTCGGCGCTGCGGCTCACCTCGGGCGAGCGCCCGCCCGCACTGCCCACGGCGCCGGACGGCGAGGGCCACCTGCGGATCGTCCGGACGGACGGGCCCGCGGGGTCCCCGGGCTCGGGTTCTCCGGGTGCGGGCGGTCCGGCCCCCGCGCCGGGGAGCGGGCCGACGACGGGTGCGTACGGCACGGGCGGTTTCGGTACGGACGGCTCGGAGTACGGCCCGGAGGGTGCCTCGCCGGGCCCGCAGTACGGCAGCGGCCTGCGCGAGGCCGCGCCGGACGGGCCGGTCCACGGCGACCAGGCGCGTGACGGCCGGGGGCGTGACGGCCAGGGGCGTGGCGAAAGTCATACGGCGCGCGGTTACGGCGGCTCGGTCCCGGCGGGCGCGTCGAGCCGGGTCCTGGGCCCCCAGTACGGCAACCCGCCGGGCGCCCCCCGGGTCCCCGACCCGCGCAGCGCCGACACCCACTACGGCTTCCACGGCCGCATGGACCCCCCGCCGTCGGACAACTCCCACACCAGGGCCACCACCCCGGACCCGTCGGAGGTCACACCGTCCCGGCACCCGGGGGCGGCTCCGGGGGACGGCACCCCGTACGAGCACACGGGCACGGGACCGGGCGACGGCGCCGTGTGGCAGGGCGGCGGAGGCCCGGCCGACAGCACCCCGTACGGACAGTCCGGCGCGGGACACCCAGGTCAGGCACCGTCGGGCGCGGCAGCGGCCGACGGACCGCCGTACGGGAACAGGGGCACGGGCCAGGCGAACGGCTCCGCCTGGCCGACGGGCACTGGACCCGACGACGGCACCGCCTGGCGCACCGGCCCGGGGCCCGCCGGCTCGGGGCCCAACGACAACACCTCGTACGGGCACGGCCTCGGTGGGCCCGGTTCCGGTGTCCCGGCGCAGGGCGGCGCGGGCGGCGATGACCACGCCCGCCATGCGGGCACCCCGTACGGCACCGGGGCCGGGGCCGGCTCCGGGGACGACGGGCCGCAGGGGCACAGCCGTACGGGCGGCGCCCGGCGGCAGGGGACGCCCCCCCGGGGAACGGAGGCGCCCGAGGCCGCGGCCCGGCGGCGGGGCGGGATAGGCGCCTGGGCGCGACGGCTCGCCGGCGGGCGGGACGAGGAGCCCGCAGGAGCCGGGGCGGACGGACCCGGGAGCGCGGCCGGAGCCGCGGGGCAGGGCCGGCCCGAGACCTGCCCGGACCCGGCCGCCGTGCTGCTGACCGCGCTCGGTCCAGGACCCCGGCTCTGGGAGCGGGACAGCCGCCACCCGGACGCCCTCGTCGTCCGGCTGGGCACCGCGGACCGCCCGGCCGCCGCCGCGCCGGTGACGGTCTGTCTGCGCGAGGCCGGTTCGCTCGCCCTGGCGGGCCCCCGGGAGCGGATCAGCGGCATGGCGCGCTGGGCCGTGGCGCAGCTCGCCGCGCTGCACTCCCCCGCCGATCTGGAGATCGTCCTGATCAGTACGGACCGGACGCGCACCCTGGACGAGCGCCGGGCCGACTGGGGCTGGCTCGGCTGGCTCCCCCATGTCCGGCCCGCGCACGGCCAGGACTGCCGGCTGCTGCTCGCCTTCGACCGTGACCAGGCGGCGGCCAGGACGGCCGAGCTGGCCCGCCGGCTCGACGACGGCCCGCTGGGCACCGGCTGGGCCTCGGCCGACCCCTGGACGATCACGGAGGCCGCGGCCCGTCACGACGGCCCGTACACCCTGGTGATCGTCGACGGCGATCCCGGTTCCGCCGCGCTGCGCGAGTCGACGGCGCAGCTCGCGGGGGCGGGGGCCGCCGCCGGGATCCATCTGCTCTGTCTCGCCGAGACCCCGGCCGCCCCGCCGCACTCGCCGATCGCCGCGGCGTACGAGACGGCGTGCGCCGCGTCGCTCCCGTTCCGTGAGTGCGGCGCGGTCGCGCTGCTGAGCGGTGATGTGGCCACCACGCTGCGGCTGCTCCGTACGTCCGTGGGGCAGCCGACGGGGCATGGCACGGTCGCGGTGGTGGACGCGGTGTCGGCGGCCTGGGCCGAACGGTTCGGGCGGGCGCTGGCACCGCTGCGCGCGGCGGCGGGCAGCGGCAGGAGCCGTCCCGCGGCCGTGCTGCCCCGGTCGGCCAGGCTGCTGGACGAGCTGGGGCTGGCGCGGGCCACCCCGGCGTCGCTGATGGCGCGTTGGGCGTCGGCGGCGGACCGTACGGGCGACTGTACGGCCGTCCTCGGCGCCGGGCCGCGCGGCCCGCTCAGCGTCGATCTGACCGAGGAAGGCCCGCATCTGCTGATCGAGGGCCCGCCGGGCAGCGGCCGTACGGAACTGCTGCGGTCCGTCGCCGCCTCGCTGGCCGCTGCCGGTCCGCCCGATCGGCTGGGGCTGCTGCTGGTCGACGGCGCGGGGGGCGAGCGCGGCGAGGGCCTCTCGGCCTGTACGGAACTGCCGCATGTGACCGAGCACTTGATCGCCTCCGACCCGGTCAGAATGCGCGAGTTCGCCCAGGCCCTGGGCGCCGAGCTGAAGCGCCGCGCCGAGCTGCTGGGCCGGTCGGACTTCGCGGAGTGGCACCAGGAATGGGGGGCGGCCCAGAACGTACGCGCCGCTCAGGACGTACGCGAGGCCCAGGACCGGCCGGCCGGCCAACGCGGTGCCGGTACGGACCGCCCGACCGGCCGGCGCGATCCGAACGCCGACGCGCCGGTCGGCCAACACGCCCCGGGTGCCGATGGCCCGGCCGACCAACGCGGCCCGGCCACCGACCGGTTCGCGGACCAGCGCACTCCGGGCGGCGACGGCCTGACCGGCCGGCGCACGCCCGGCGCCGACCGGTTCCCGGACCGGTTCCCCGACCGTTTTCCCGGCCAACGCGGCGTCGGCACCGACCGGTTGACCGATCAGCGCGCCCAGAGCCCGGACCCGTTGACCAGTCGGCGTACCGCCGGCGTCGACGCCCCCGTCGGCTCGTACGCCCCGGACCCCGACCGGCCGTCCGGCCGCCACGCCCAGGGCGGCCCCGAGCAGCGCTCCCCGCGCCGCGCCGAGTCCCGCGTCGAGCTGCCCGAGCAGCAGCAGGACGGGCCGCACGCCGACCCCGAAGCCGCTGCCCGGGGCGCGGTCCGGCTCCGTACCGCCGCCGGAAGCCCCGTCGGCGGCCACGGCCGGCGCCCCGCGCCGCTTCCCCGACTCGTCGTGCTCGTGGACGACTTCGACGCACTGGTCGCGCCCGCGCTCGGCAGCCCGGGCCGCCCGGCGGCCGGTTCGGTCGTACGGGCCCTGGAGGCCGTGGCCAGGGACGGCGAGCGCCTCGGCGTACACCTTGTGGCGGCCTCGGCGCGCCCCGACCGTACCGTCGACACCGAACTGGCGCAGGGCGCCCGGCTGCGGGTCGTGCTGGACGCCCCGCCCGTCGCGCCCTCCCCCGACGACCCGGCGCCGGGCCGCGGCCGGCTGGGGCATCCGGACGGCCGGGTCACCCCGTTCCAGGGCGGCCGGGTCACCGGCCGTATCCCCCGTACGGCCACGCAACGGCCCACCGTCGTGGTGCTGGAGTGGGAGCGGATGGGCGATCCGCCCGCCCGCCGGCCGGTCAGGGAGCTGGGCAACGGACCGACGGATCTCGCCCTGCTCGCCAGCGCGCTGGACCGCGCCGCGCGTTCGGTGGACGCCGTCCCGGTCGCCCCGCTGACCCCCGCTCACCCATGAGCATCTCCAGGCCCTCCGACCGGACAGAACCTGACCATCCCCCGTCCGCCCCGCAAATCCTGAGCGCTCATCCCGGAAACCCTGAAGATCCCTTTACGTCCGCAGCGGCACGTCACGAGCCCATCACGATCAAGGAGTTGACGCCGGTAACAGTATTGCGACAGCAGGTCACCCGGCGTAGGACTGTCCGCACGGGACGAGAGCAGCGCCGCCACGTCACGGCCGCGAAGCCGTTCCACACGCGTAGAACCGTACGCACTCGGACAGAGACGGGGCAGTGATGGGTACAACTCGTAGGGCACGCAAGGCACTTGGCACCGGCAAGGGGCGACTCGGCACTCGCAGGGCCGCCGTGGCGGCCGTCGCCGCCGGCGCCCTGGCGCTCACAGGCTGCAGCAGCGACTCGGGCGACGACAAGAGCTCGGGCTCGGACAGCGGCGCGAGCAAGGAGCCGGCGGCCACTGTCCAACTGCCCCAGCTCAAGGGCGAGACCATCCAGGTCGCCGCGGTCTGGACCGGCCCCGAGCAGGAGAACTTCACCAAGGTCCTCACGGAGTTCGAGAAGCGCACCGGCGCGAAGGTCACCTTCGTCCCCGCGCAGGACCCGATCGTCAACTTCCTCGGTACGAAGATCGCCGGCGGCAGCCCGCCGGATGTGGCGATGCTGCCGCAGGTCGGCGCGATCCAGCAGGCCGTCCAGAAGCAGTGGGCCAAGCCGGCCGGCGCCGAGGCGAAAGCCCAGCTCGCCAAGAACTACGGCAAGGTGTGGCAGGACCTCGGCTCGGTGGACGGCGAGCAGTACGGCGTGTACTTCAAGGCCGCCAACAAGTCGCTGGTCTGGTACAACAACGCCGCGTTCGAGAACGCGGGCGCCTCGGTCCCCGCGACCTGGCCCGACTTCCTGACCACGGCCGAGACCATCTCGGCGTCGGGCGTCACCCCGGTCTCGGTCGGCGGCGCGGACGGCTGGACCCTCACCGACTGGTTCGAGAACATCTATCTCTCCCAGGCGGGCCCGGAGAAGTACGACCAGCTCGCCAAGCACGAGATCAAGTGGACCGACGGCTCCGTGCGGGACGCCCTCACCACCCTCGGCCAGCTCTTCGGCAAGCCGAACCTGATCGCGGGCGGCGCGGACGGCGCGCTCCAGACCGAGTTCCCCGCCTCCGTCACCCAGACCTTCACCGGCGGCGACCAGCCCAAGGCCGCGATGGTCTTCGAGGGTGACTTCGTCGGCGTCAACATCGCCGAGACCGAGGCCAAGATCGGTACGGACGCCAAGGTCTTCCCGTTCCCGGCGGTGGGCCCCGAGGCCCCCGTGGTGACCGGCGGCGACGCGGCCGTGGCGCTCAAGGACAGCAAGGGCGCGCAGGCGCTGCTGACGTTCCTGGCCTCGACGGACGCCGCGCGGATCTGGGCGGAGGCGGGCGGCTTCATCTCGCCGAACAAGTCCCTGGACGCCGCCTCGTACCCGAACGAGGTGCAGCGCGGGATCGCCGAGGCCCTGATCGCCGCGGGCGACAATGTCCGCTTCGACATGTCGGACCAGATGCCGCAGTCGTTCGGTGGTACGCCCGGCAAGGGCGAGTGGAAGGCGCTCCAGGACTTCCTCAAGAACCCGAAGGACGTCGCGGGCGCCCAGCAGAAGCTGGAGTCGGACGCGGCCAAGGCGTACCAGAGCTGACGCGGTGACAACGGCGGCGACGGGGGGCACCGTGCCGGTGCCCCCCGGTCCAGGCAAACGCAAGAGCGTGACAGGCACACGTAAACTCGTCGCGGCCGGCTTTCTGCTGCCCGCGCTGGTACTGCTCGGCGCGCTCGTGGTCTACCCCATCGGGTTCTCGGTCTACCGGTCGTTCTTCGACAAGTCCGGCGACAGCTTCGCCGGCCTCGACAACTATGTGGAGATCTTCACCGACGACACCATCCTGACCGCGGTCCAGAACAACGCGATCTGGGTGGTGGTGGCGCCCACCGTCGCCACCGCGCTCGGGCTGATCTTCGCCGTACTCACCGAACGGGTGCGCTGGGGCACGGCGTTCAAGCTGATCGTCTTCATGCCGATGGCGATCTCGATGCTCGCCGCGGGCATCATCTTCCGGCTGGTGTACGAGCAGGACCCCGACCGCGGCGTCGCCAACGCGGTCTGGGTGGGCGTGCACGACACCTTCAACGAGTCGGCGGGCTTCCCCAACGCGCATCCGCTGCCGGTCCATCCGCTGAAGCCGGCGGGCGGCGGCGCGTTCATCACCAAGGAGCCCGTGAGCGCGGGCAGCGTGGTCCAGCTCCCGCTGGTCGGCGTGCCGCCCGCGAAGATGCCCTCCGACGCGGTGCCCGCCAAGGCGCCCGCGGCGGAGGACGGCCACATCACCGGCACCGCCTGGCTGGACTTCACCAAGGGCGGCGGCGGCAAGCCCAATGTCATCGACACCCAGGAGCTGGGCCTCCCGGGCATCACGGTGGAAGCGGTCAAGGACGGCAAGGTCGTGGCCTCGGCGAAAGCCGGCGCCGACGGTACGTTCAGCCTCCCCGCGGCCGCGGACGGAGCGCAGCTCAGACTCCCCGAGGCCAACTTCAGGGAGCCGTACAACGGCGTGGACTGGCTCGGCCCCTCCCTGGTCACCCCGGCGATCATCGGCAGCTATCTGTGGATGTGGGCCGGGTTCGCGATGGTGCTGATCGCGGCGGGGCTGGCGAGCGTGCCCCGCGAACTCATGGAAGCCGCGCGGGTGGACGGCGCGAACGAGTGGCAGGTCTTCCGGCGGATCACCGTGCCGCTGCTGGCTCCGGTCCTGGCGGTCGTGATGGTCACGCTGATGATCAACGTGCTGAAGATCTTCGACCTGGTCTTCATCATCGCGCCGGGCTCGTCCCAGGACGACGCGAACGTGCTGGCGCTCCAGCTCTACCGCTCGTCGTTCGGCACGGACGCGGATCTCGGCGTGGGCAGCGCCATCGCCGTACTGCTGCTCCTGCTGGTGATCCCGGTGATGCTCTTCAACGTCAGGCGCATGCGAAAGGAGACCCGCCGGTGAACGCCGCCCGTCTCCACACCCCCGCGCACTGCCGGGGGTCCGGGGGTCGCCCCCCGGGACAGCACAGCAACGTCAGGCGCATGCGAAGGGAGACCCGCCGGTGAACGCCAACACTCAGACCGTCCCGGTGGCCGCGAACGGCCGGAGCGATCAGCCGGTCAAGGCGCGGCAGTCCCTCGCCGGCCGGATCGCCGCCCGCGCGGGCGGCGGGGCCATGCGGGTCTTCCTGGTCCTCGTCGGCCTGTTCTGGCTGATGCCGACCGTCGGACTGCTGCTCTCCTCGCTGCGCGACTCCTCGGACATCGCGGCGAGCGGCTGGTGGCAGGTCTTCACGGCCCCGGCCCAGCTCACCACCGAGAACTACGCGCAGCTCCTCGACAACGACACCATCACCAACTCCCTGCTCTCCACGATCCTGATCACCGTCCCCTCGACGGTCCTGGTCGTGGTGATCGGCTCGCTCGCCGGATACGCCTTCGCGTGGATGGAGTTCCCCGGCCGCGACTGGTGGTTCCTGGTGGTCGTGGGGCTGCTGGTGGTGCCGGTGCAGGTCGCGCTCGTACCGGTCTCGAAGCTGTTCGGCGCCATCGGCATCTTCGAGACGACCTTCGGCGTGATCATCTTCCATGTCTCCTTCGGCCTCCCCTTCGCGATCTTCCTGCTGCGGAACTTCTTCGCGGAGATCCCGAAGGAGCTGCTGGAGGCCGCCCGGCTCGACGGGGCGGGCGAGATACGGCTGTTCGCGCGGGTCGTGATGCCGCTGGGCGGTCCTGCGATCGCCTCGCTCGGCATCTTCCAGTTCCTCTGGGTCTGGAACGACATGCTGGTCGCGCTGATCTTCGCGGACTCGGAGAGCCCGCCGATCACGGTCGCGCTCCAGCAGCAGGTACGGCAGTTCGGCAACAACATCGATGTTCTGGCGCCCGGCGCCTTTGTCTCGATGGTGATTCCGCTGGTCGTGTTCTTCGCGTTCCAGCGGCAGTTCGTGACGGGCGTGATGGCGGGAGCCGTCAAGTAGCCGTGAGCTGAGCAGCGGGAGAGGGCCGGTCGCGGGACGACCGGCCCTCTTCCATGTTCCGCATCGGGGGTGTTCCGCGTCAGGGGGCCGAGGGGCTACGCCAGGGGAC
>NZ_LATD01000271.1 GCF_000981895.1 Streptomyces odonnellii
GTGCGGATCGGGACACGTCGGGGATCCGAGGAGGGCGTGGGAGCATTGGGGGGTGCTTGACATTGGGTATTCCCTCTCCCGGCGCTTTCCCGATCCGCCGCAGACCGACTACCGGCTCGCGGATGTTCAGGCACTGCGGCACGACCTGTTCTGCGGGGACGTCTATCTCGCGGACACCAAGGCGGACCGTGAGGTGTCCACCGCCTGGGGATGGGTGCCGGTGCTCGACTTCGCGTGGGCGCTGTGCGACATCGTCGAGCAGCTCGACCTCGACCCTCGGGGCAGCCGCGCGGCGACACCGCAGTACGCCGAGCTGGACTTCACCGAGTCGTCCGACCTGATGCTCTTCCAGCGGCGGTTCGGCTGGGTCGATGTAGAGGCCGACTGGATGCCGGGCGACGAGCCCCCGCTCACCTTCAGCCACCGGCTGCTCCGCCGCGAGGCGCGCGACTTCCTGCACGATCTGATCGCGGACCTGGCCGACATGCACGAAGGCCTGTCCGACAACCCGATCGTCTGGGACCTCCAGGCTCGCTTCCCCCGCGTGTGACCCGCCTTCCGCCCGTCTCCCGCCCGTCTCCCCCTGCCTCGCGCCCGTCTTCCGACCCACCTCCTGACACGGCCTCTGACCTGCTCTTCTGACCTGCGCAGGCAGGGCCCGCCGACAGGCCCGTACGAGTACGGCGCGCGGCCCGTCACCCACCCCCTACAGGCGCTCCACCGTGAGCACCCGACGGGCACACACCCCTTGCATCGTTTTCCTGATCGTCAGGCGTACATCCCCGGGCTCCGGGCAGACGAGAAGTGCCGGGGCAGCGCCGGGAGCGGGCAGTCGCTCCTCCCCCCACACCAGGCGCGCCCCCGGAGCACCACGAAGGCCCCGGTCCATCCCCCCAGGCCGGGGCCTTCGGTCCGCCTGTGCCCCGGCTCCGGCACGCCCGAAGGGCGCCAAGCCGCCCGGCCCGGCGCGCCTGAAGGCACGGCCCCCGCCCGGCCTCACCTCCGTACCCCCTTCGTTCAGTCCTCCACCCGCACCCCGATCTGTGCCGCGAACGCCGGTGCCAGGTGGAGGAGCTGGGCCGAGCTGATCACCGCGCCCGCCAGCCGGTCCAGGCCCCGGGCGATATCCAGCTCGGCGACCGTCCGCAGATCGACGTCCCTCAGCCGCACCCCCGTCAGATCGGCCCGCCTGAGCACACAGTCACGGAACTCCACCCGCTCCAGCTCCGCGTCCCCGAAGTCCGGCTCCGAGAGCACACAGCTCTCGAACACCACATCCTTCAGCCGGGCCTTCCGCATATTCAGATAGTCGATCTTCCCGCCCCGGATCAGCACCCGCTCCAGCACCGCGCCATGGAGCTGCACCCCGCCCAGGCGCGCGTCCACCACCTCCACGTCCCGCAGCGACGCGCCCGCCAGATCCGTGCCCACACCCCGGACACCACTCAGTACGGAATCGATGAAGCGCGCCCGCCCCAGCGCCGTTTCATCGAGAGCGCACTCCCGCAGCGCGCAGTCGATGAACCGCGCGCCGGCCCCCTCCTGCCCCGTCAGGTCGAGGTCCTTGAACTCCAGCCCGTCGTAATCCCCGTCCGGCTCCAGCCCGCCGCCGTACGGACTCAGCGGCGGCAGCCGCACCTCCGCCCGACGCACCTCCACCCGCCTCGCCGTGCCCCCGTCCGCACCGCTCTTCGTCGTCTTCCTCGCCATGTCCCCATGGTGACGTACGCCACTGACAACGCGCCGATGTCACATCGAGCTGTCCGGTATCCGTCACACCTCCAGAAGTCCGCCCACAGAAGCCCGCGCACGGGAGTGACCACGAGCGAAGGCCGGCGCACGAGCGACAGCCGACACGGCAGGGGAGAGACGCACGCCATGGACCGCAGCAATCACAGCAACAGCACCAACAGCAGCAGCAACCTGAGTCACCACAACGACCGCGACGACCGCAGTCATCGCGGCAACCACGGCGATCCCAGCGACCGCAGGAACCGTAGGGGTCGCAGCGACCGCACAACCCGTATCACCGTCATCGGCGGCGGCCTCGCCGGACTCACCGCCGCCATCACCGCCGCCGAGTCGGGCGTCACCGTCACCCTCTACGAGGCCCATCACACCCTCGGTGGCCGCGCCCGTACCGCCGAAGGCCCGTACCTCACCAACGAAGGACCGCACGCCCTCTACAGCCGCGGCCCCCACTGGGCCTGGCTGCGCCGCCGCGGACTGCTCGGCTCCATGGCGAGTCCGCCCGCGCGCGAGGCCGCCCGTTTCCGCTTCCACCGAGGCGGCGCGCTGCGCAGGACCCCGCCCCTCGGCGTGTTCCGGCTCGCCCGCCGCCCGGCCCAACAGGCCCCGGTGGACACCGACTTCATGACCTGGGTCAGCGCGCTCGCCGGGCCGGACACCGCGCGCGCCGCCGCGCACTTCGCCGCCGTCGCCCTCTTCCACGACGACCCCGGCTCGCTCTCCGCCGCGTTCGTGCAGGAACGGCTCCGGCGCGCCGCCGCGCTGCCCCCGGAGGCCCGCTACCCGGTCGGCGGCTGGGGCCAGCTCACCGACCGTATGGCCGGGCACGCCTGGAATCTGGGGGTACGAATCGAGACGGCGGTACGGATCGACTCGCTCGACGCCCTGCCCGAACACGGCCCAGTGATCGTCGCGACCTCCCTGTTCGCGGCCCGCCGGCTCCTCAGGGACGACGGTCTGCGCTGGACCGGCGGCCGTACGGCGCTGCTCGATCTGGCGGTACGGGCGCGCGCCGGCGACCCGTTCATCGTCTCGGACCTCGACGCCCCCGGCTGGCTGGAACGGTTCACCGCGCAGGATCCGTCCCTCGCCCCGGGCGGCCACGAGCTGCTCCAGGGGCAGTTCCCGGTCGGTCCGGGACAGTCCGCCGCCGATGGCGTCGCTCGCGCCGAGCGCCTGCTCGACCTGGGCTTTCCCGGCTGGCGCGGGCGTACGGTGTGGCGGCGCGAGTCCCTCGCGACCGGCCGTACCGGCGCCGTCGACCGGCCGGGCACCACCTGGCGGGACCGGCCGCGGATCGACCGGGGCGACGGGGTGTATCTCGCGGGGGACGAGGTCGCCGCGCCCGGTGTGCTGTCGGAGGTGTCGTTCAACAGCGGGATCGCGGCGGCATCGCTGGCTCTCCAGCGGCTGGAACAGCGGAGGCCGGAGCGGCCGGGGCAGGAGCAGCGGGGGCGGGAGCGGCAGAGGCCGGAACAGCGGAGGCCGGAACAGCAGAAGCCGGAGCGGCCGGGGCCGGAGCAGCCGGGGCCCGAGCAGCAAGGGCCGGAGGAGCAGAAGGGCGTCGGCCCGGCGGGGCTTGACCTCAAGCATGCTTGAGGTCGGAGGCTTGCTCCCAGAGCCCACCGGCAACCGCCCACGGCCAGTCGCACGGAACACGCGTACCCGACACACACGAATACGCCCGGACACGCCGTATTCACCGGATACGCCGGATTCGCCGTACGAGCCGTTCCGTAACGCGACACGCCGTACAGACCCAGGGAGCCCGCCATGCGCGCCATCCGCCTCCACGCCTTCGGCCCCGCCGAGAACCTCACGTACGAGCAGGTCGAGGACCCCCTCCCCGGCCCCGGCCAGGTCCGGATCGCCGTCGCCGCGGCCGGGGTCCATCTGCTCGACACCGCGCTGCGCGAGGGCATGCGCGGCCCGTACCCGGCCGCCGTCGAACTGCCCACCGTCCCGGGCCGCGAAGTCGCCGGTACGGTCGAGTCGCTCGGCGCGGGCGCGGACCCCGGCTGGCTCGGCAAGCGTGTCGTCGCACACCTGGGCATGGCGCCGGGCGGCTACGCGGAACTCGCCGTCACCGACACCGCCCGCCTGCACGAGATCCCGGCCGGGCTCGACGAGGCCGAGGCGGTCGCCATGATCGGGACGGGCCGTACGACCATGGGCATCCTGCTGTTCACCGACGGCCTCGGCCCGGCCGACATCGTCCTCGTACCGGCCGCCGCGGGCGGGATCGGCACCCTGCTCGTGCAGTACGCGAAGAACGCGGGCGCCGTCGTCATCGGTCTCGCGGGCGGCCCCGCCAAGACCGCGCGGGTCGCCGCGAACGGCGCCGACCTGGCCGTCGACTACACGCTCCCCGACTGGCCCGTACAGGTACGCGACCATCTCCGCGAGCACCACGGCGGCCGGGGCGCGACCATCGTCTTCGACTCCGTCGGCGGAGAGGCGGGCCGCGCGGCCGTGGACCTGCTAGCCAAGGGCGGCAAGCACCTCGTCTTCGGCTGGTCGGGCAGCGGCCTGCACGACGGCGCGCCGCTGATCTTCTCGGACGAGGAACTGGCGGAGCGCGGAATCACCTCTGAGAGCGTTCTCGGGCCGGTGATGCTGCAGAAGGCGGGCGGCGACATGCGCGTACTGGAGGAGCGTTCCCTCGCCGAAGCCGCCTCGGGCCGTCTGCGCCCGGCCGTCCAGCGCTTCCCCTTGGCGGAGGCGGCTCGCGCCCACCGAGCACTGGAGACACGCGGAACGGTGGGGAAGGTGGTACTGGAGCCGTAAGGGCGGGGGTGTTGACGGAGGGGGTGCAGGCGGAAGG
>NZ_LATD01000272.1 GCF_000981895.1 Streptomyces odonnellii
CCAGGAACCCCCGGCCCCCGGCAACGCCCTCATCTGCTGCTCCACCCCGACGACCGAGGTCCTCGTCGACCTGTGAACGAACGCGTGGCGGTGTGCTGCGCCTCCTTGGGGCTGACCGGGCGGGCGCCCGAGGCCGGCGAAGGCCGCGTCCACCGCGTCGTCCACCGACATGACCAACTCGTCCGGGATGGCGGCGAGTTCGACGCCCGAGCCGTCCCAGAACTCGGTGCGCACCGCGCCCGACAGGAATGCCTGCACCCTGATACCGGTGTCGGCAAGCTTTTGCTGGAGGGCCTGGGTGAACGTCAGCACATAGCTCTTGGTCGCGCTGTACACCGTGCCGGCAGGCAGGAAGCTCAACGCCAGGGGCGGGCGACCAGGAGCAGATCGTATCCGCGGTCGGCCAGCCGCCGGGCGAACGCGGCGCCGATGCCGCCGGACGCGCCAGTGACGACGGCGGTCCTGGTGTCGTGCCTGGTCATCGGCTCACGCGTCCGTTCCGGAGGCGTTCTGACCGTCCGCCTGGCTGTCCGCCTGACCGTCGGCGTAGTCCAGCAGGTCCTGGTACGTCTGCCCCTCCGGCCGGTAGAAGCGGTTCGCGTCCCACTCGGCGCCGATCGGCGACTCGGCGATGAGGCGCGAGAACGTCAGTGCCGCGGACAGCGGCCGATGGTTGACGACGACCCTGTCGATCTTGCCCTCCGCGTTGCGGCGCATCGTCGCGGTGGCCTTGACCGGCCGCCCCGCGACGACCGCCGAGTACTCCTCCACGTGATAGTCGCCGTGGTCAAAGCTGAACTCGTCCACCCGGTCGTCGTAGAACGCGCTGACCACCGCGAGCTGTGCCAGCACGGCATCGCGGCCCCTGAGCACGCCGTTCATGGCCGCCCCCTCCAGGGTGACGTCCTCGGCCAGGTTGTCCTTGAACGATGCCATCGGGAACCCTCTTCTCCGCACTGCCTGGTTGACATAGTCAAATGCGCTACGCTTATGTCAGTCGATAGGGCGACATAAACATGGGGCGTACAGCGATGTCAACCCTGGCTCCGCGGTCGCCGGCGACCCATTTTCGAAAGGAACAGTTCTGATGACCAGCGAGCGCATCCTCGTGGTGGGCGCCGGCGCCACCGGCGGATACTTCGGAGCCCGCCTGGCCCAGGCCGGCCGCGACGTCACCTTCCTGCTCCGCCCCGCGCGGGCCGAACACGTACGCGCACACGGCCTGCGTCTGGTCACGCCGGGCGAGGACCTCACACTGCGGCCCGCCGTGGTCACCGCGGACGAACTCGACGGTCCGTTCCGCCTTGTCCTGCTGGCCACCCGCGCGGACGCCGTCACCGATGTGGCCGGGCAGATCGCGCCCGCCGTCGGCCCGGACACCAGGATCCTGCCGGTCCTCAACGGCGTCGCGCACCTGGACGTGCTGACCGGGCGCTTCGGGACCCGCGCGGTGCTCGGCGGAGTGGCCATGATCGCCGCCGCCCTCCGGCCCGACGGCACCGTCACTCAGTTGAACCCCGCCGCGTCCGTCACGCTCGGCAGCCTCAACGGCGCGGACGCCACCGCCGTCGCCGGCCTGCTCGACGTGAACGGCATCGACGTCTCCGTGAGTGATCGCATCCTCGCCGAGATGTGGCGCAAGTGGGTCTTCATCGTCTCCATCACCGCACTCACAACGCTGATGAACGCGCCCGTGGGCGACATCGTGGCGGTGCCCGGCGGGGACGGCATCGCCCGTGCCATCGTCGCGGAGGCCGCGTCCGTCAGCGCCGCCGCGGGCCAGGCCCTCGGCGACGACGCGATCGCCTTCGTCGAGGGCGCCGCCACCCAGCCGGGTTCCCCGCTCACCACCTCCGTCTTCCGCGACGTGGCCGCCGGACGAGCAGCGGAAGTCGAGCCGATGCTCGGCGACTTCATCGACCGGGCCCGCCGCTCGGGCACCCCCACGCCCTACCTGGACGCCGCCACGACCCGTCTGCGCGTCTATGAACACCTCCGCACCGCCCGAGCGTGATCAGCTTCCGTTTCCGCCACCGCTTGACCTGGTCGATCAGCGGGCCTCGGCGGCCCTGGCTGTCAGCCCACGCGAGCCGTTCGCCCAGCGCGGAACGGGTCCGAGGCGAGACCTCAGACCAGTAGCGCGCCGCCGTCCACACCGATGACCGCGCCGGTGGCATAGGTCTGCTCCATGCAGTAGAGGTAGGCGAGCGCGACCTCCTCCACCCGGCCGGTGTGCCCGACCGGCGCCGTCTTCGCCGTGGCCTCGTACAGCGCGTCGCGGTCCGTCTCGCCCATGGCCGACCACAACGGGCTCTCGACCACGCCAGGACGCACCAGATTGACCCGGACCGGGGCGAGTTCGAGGGCGAGCTCGCGGGTCAGGGCCTCCATCGCGCCGCAGATGCTGGCGGCCACCGCCCAGCCCGGAGCCGGACGCGGGCCCGCCGAGCCACCGGTCAGCGTCACCGACCCGTCCCGGCTCAGCCGCGGCATCGCCGCCCGTACCGCGGCCAGCACCCCGAAGTACCGGATTTCGAAGAACCGGCGGGCAGTGTCCACGTCAAGATCCGCGATCGGCGCGAGCGTCAGTGCCTCTCCCGAGGTGTACACCAGGTGATCGAATCCGCCGATCCGCCCGAAGACGACGTCGAGCGCGTCGGCGTCACGTACGTCGACCGCGTGGCCGGTCGCGCCAGGCGGCAGTTCCCTCAGGGCGCGCTCCACGCTCGCCTGCCGCGCGGAGACGACCACGACCTCGGCGCCGCGCCCGGCTGCCGCCCGCGCGGTGGCCTGCCCGATCCCCGACGTCCCGCCGATCACCACGACCCGCTGTCCGCTGAAGTCCATGGCGGTGGCTCCTTTCTTCAGCTTTTCCATAGCTTTTCCAGTTTTTCCGTAGCTCTTCCGTGTGCCGACCCCAACGATCCGTTCCGAACCCGGTCCGCGTCCAAGACCCTCTGTGACCGCTGTGATACCTTCAAGGCATCACAGGTGGCCAGGAGGCACGCATGGACCTGGACCTTCGCAAGATCCGGTACTTCATGGCCGTCGCGCGGGAGCTGAACTTCGGACGCGCGGCCCGCGATCTGCACATCGCCCAGCCCGTGCTCTCACGCCAGATCCGGGCGCTCGAGGCCGAGCTCGGCGTCCAACTGTTCATGCGCGACAGGCGCCGTACGGAACTGACCGCGGCCGGCGAGGCCCTGTACACGGAGGCGGCACCGCTGCTGGCCGGCGCCGAGGCGCTGCGCCGCCGCGTTGGACGGGCCGGCCGCGGAGCCGACAGCTTCACTGTCGCCTTCATGCCCGGACTGACCGTCACCGGCGCCGTCCGCGCGCTGACGGCAGCTCACCCGCGGATGACGGTCGATGTGCTGCGGACGAGCTGGGCCGACCAGGTGGAGGTCCTGCGCGACGGACGGGCGGACGTGAGCTGCGTACGCCTGCCGATCGACCAGCGCGGACTGAAGGTCAGGGCACTGTTCGACGAACCCCGCGTCGCCGTGCTGCCCACCGCGCATCGCCTGGCATGCAAGAGCGAGCTGCACCTGAGCGACCTCGCCGGCGAAACACTCCTCCAGCCCTACGACGCGGTCCCCGAATGGCAAGCGATGACGGGCGATACCGCACCAAGTGGACTGAGTGGACCGAGTGGGCCTCCGGCCGCGCTGGCCGTGGAGGAGAAGCTGGAACACGTCGCCGCCGAGCGAGGCGTCGTTGTCCTGCCCCAGTCGACCGCCGGCTTCTACCACCGCCCCGACGTCACCGCGATCGCGATCATCGACATCGGCCCGAGCCGCGTTGCCCTGGCCTGGGACGCCACACGCCGCACCCGCTTGATCAGCGAGTTCGCCGACCTCGCGGCAACCCACCTACGGGCTCCGTGAGCCGTCCGCGGCAGCAGACGCGGCATGTACCGTCCCGGGTGTGCCGAGCACGCGGGCCGGCGCGGCGCCCCGGCCCGACGGCGGCGAGCCGGGGCGCCTGCCCGACGTCAGTCCGCTCGCGGCGCGTTCCCGTTCCGCTCCCCGCGCCGTTCCCACGCCCTCCGCCGAAGGATCGTCATGTAACAACTTGACCAGATGATTTTCGGCCGCATACCTTTTCGCCCTGGCCCGCCACTGGGACGGGCCTCTTTCGCGTCCTTGGGGGGACACAATGAACTGGTATCTCGGCGTTCTCAAGAACTACGCAGGCTTCAGCGGGCGGGCGCGCCGCACGGAGTTCTGGATGTTCGTCTTGTTCAACCTCATCGTGGAGATCGTTCTCACGGTCATCGACTCCGCGATCGGTCTGAGCAGCATCCTCGTCGGTCTCTACGCTCTCGCCGTCCTGATACCCGGCCTGGCAGTGAGTGTGCGGCGCCTCCACGACACCGACAAGTCCGGCTGGTTTCTGCTGCTCGGACTCATCCCGCTGGTCGGCGGGATCATCCTGATCGTCTTCTCCGCCACTGCGGGCACCGTGGGCCAGAACAAGTACGGCCACGACCCGAAGCAGCACCCGGCGCACGTCTGAGTGCTCCTGAGCACTCGCGCGAAAGGCCCGTCGGAGCGCCTCCGACGGGCCTTCGTCATGATGCCGACGTCCCGGGGCACGCCGGCTCCTTTCGGCTGCGACGTCATCGAAGCCCGCCGCCGCGACCTGCTCGCCGACTGAACAACCCACAGTGCCCGGGCCGCACCGGCCGAAGGGTCAACCGAAAACACCCGGAAAACACCAAATCCGGCTGGAGGCGAACCTCCAGCCGGACCTGATCACACTGCTTCCGCATCACCCCGTGGGGCAATGGTTTGTGTCCGAGGGGGGACTTGAACCCCCACGCCCGATAAAGGGCACTAGCACCTCAAGCTAGCGCGTCTGCCATTCCGCCACCCGGACCAGGTGTCTGCCGGGCGGCTCGGGGCCGTTCCGACGTGGGAAACCATAGCAAACATTCGGCGGTGCCCGATCACCGCTCGATGCTGTACGGGGCCGCCGACGGCGGGCTTCGGGAGGGCGGGGCGTGTGTCGGGCTCATGTCGGCCGAGGAGCGGTCTTGGGTGCCGGGGTGGTTCGCGGGAGGATGTGGGGACCACCAGCAACGACCGTGGGAGTGAGCAGCGTGACCGAGTCGAACGCGGGCAGTACCGTCTCCGGCGAGGACGAGGTCGTAGGCCTCTGCCGTGATCTGATCCGGATCGACACCAGCAACTACGGCGACCACTCGGGACCGGGGGAGCGGGCCGCCGCCGAGTATGTCGCCGAGAAGCTCGCCGAGGTGGGCCTCGAACCGCAGATCTTCGAGTCGCACAAGGGCCGCGCCTCGACCGTGGCCCGGATCGAGGGCGAGGATCCCTCCCGGCCCGCCCTGCTCATCCACGGCCACACCGATGTCGTCCCGGCCAACGCCGACGACTGGCGCCACCACCCGTTCTCGGGCGAGATCGCGGACGGCTGTGTCTGGGGCCGGGGCGCCGTCGACATGAAGGACATGGACGCGATGACCCTCGCGGTCGTACGGGAGCGGATGCGCAGCGGCCGCAAGCCCCCGCGCGACATCGTGCTGGCCTTCCTCGCCGACGAGGAGGCGGGCGGTACGTACGGGGCGCGGTATCTCGTGGACAACCACCCGGATCTCTTCGAGGGCGTCACGGAGGCGATCAGCGAGGTCGGCGGCTTCTCCTTCACCGTCAACGAGAATCTGCGGCTCTATCTGGTGGAGACCGCGCAGAAGGGCATGCACTGGATGCGCCTGACGGTCGACGGCACCGCGGGGCACGGCTCGATGACCAACAACGACAACGCCATCACCGAGCTGTGCGAGGCCGTGGGCCGGCTCGGCCGCCACCAGTGGCCGGTGAGGGTGACCAAGACCGTACGGTCCTTCCTGGACGAGCTGTCCGACGCGCTCGGCACTCCGCTCGACCCCGAGGACATGGAGGCCACGCTCGCCAAGCTCGGCGGGATCGCCAAGATGATCGGGGCGACCCTGCGCAACTCCGCCGCCCCGACCATGCTCGGCGCCGGCTACAAGGTGAATGTGATCCCCGGCCAGGCGACCGCCCATGTCGACGGCCGTTTCCTGCCCGGGTACGAGGAGGAGTTCCTGGCCGACATCGACCGGATCCTCGGCCCGCGGGTCAAGCGCGAGGACGTGCACAGCGACAAGGCCCTGGAGACCAGCTTCGACGGGAAGTTGGTGGACGCGATGCAGACCGCACTCTCCGCCGAGGACCCGATCGCACGGGCCGTTCCGTACATGCTCTCCGGCGGCACCGACGCCAAGTCCTTCGACGACCTCGGCATCCGCGGTTTCGGTTTCGCTCCGCTCAAGCTGCCGCCCGAGCTGGACTTCGCCGGGATGTTCCACGGTGTGGACGAGCGAGTGCCGGTGGACGGGCTGAAGTTCGGCGTCCGCGTACTCGACCGGTTCATCGACAACAGCTAGGTCCTGTCCGCTCGGACAGGAGCTGGTTCGGGGCCCCGACAAGCCCCCACAACCGCCAACAATCGCCAGCGCGTGCGCACTTGACTGAAAAGAGTGAATCCGACCATACGCTCGTAGCCCCATTGGTTCCTCCTCGTTACAGGTGTTGCGGCCCGCAGTTGGGGCCGTGTCTGTCAACTAGGAGGAAAAATGATCAAGAAGATCGTCGCCGCTGCCGCTGTCACCGGTGGTCTGGTGTTCGCGGGTGCGGGCATGGCCGTCGCCGACTCGGACGCCCAGGGTGCCGCCGTGAACTCGCCCGGTGTGGTCTCTGGCAATGTCATCCAGGCGCCCATCCATGTCCCGGTGAACGTGTGCGGCAACACGATCTCCGTGATCGGGCTGCTCAACCCCGCCTTCGGCAACACCTGCATCAACAAGTGACACCGTCACTCGCACCCGTGAGGGTCTGAGCCCGAGCGGCCCCGGAGTGCGCGCCATGCACTCCGGGGCCGTTGGGCCTCCTGCCCCGGCACCGATGCCCAGGGCAGTCCAGGAAAGGCAGAAGGCAGGGATCACACAATGCGACAGGTCACGCGCAAAGGCCTGATCACCATGGCGGCCGCGGGCGGCGTGCTCGCCCTCGGCGGCGGTCACGCGCACGCGGACTCGGGAGCCGAGGGAACCGCGGCGAAATCTCCGGGCGTGCTGTCCGGCAACAATGTGCAGGTGCCGGTGCATGTCCCGGTCAATGTGTGCGGGAACACCGTGAACGTGGTCGGGGTGCTCAACCCGGCGTTCGGCAACGGCTGCGCCAACGCGGGGGGCACATCCCCGGGCGGCTCCGGCGCACACGGCGGCGGCTCGCACACCCCGCCGCAGGGCAGTGGCTCCCACCAGGGCGGCTCCCACTCCCACGGCTCGCAGCAGGGCGGATCGCACCCGGGCGCCTCACACACCGCGCCCGCCGGCGGATCCCACGCGGAAGGCGGTTCGGCGAACTCTCCCGGCGTCGGCTCCGGCAACACGATCGAGGTGCCGATCGACATCCCGGTGAACGCCTGCGGGAACAGCGTCACGATCGGCGGCCTGCTCAACCCCACCACCGGCAACGCCTGCGCCAACGAGTCGCCCGTCACCCCGCCGGCCAAGCCCGAGCGGCCAGGAAAGCCGGTCACCCCGGTCACTCCGGCCCCGCCCGGGAAGCCGGTCCAGGTGCGCGCGATCCCGCCGTCTCCCAACGCTCCCGAGACGAAGACCGTCGCACGGCCCCGAGCCACCGAGACGCTCGCCCAGACCGGTGCGGGCGCACTCGGGATCGCGATCCCGGTGGGCGCCGGGCTCCTGGTCGCGGGCAGCGTCATCTACCGCCGCGCCCGCGCCGCCGCGTAATCGAACGCGTACGGTTGGTGCTCACGGCGGTGAGTACGGACACGGGCGGGCCTCGCCACAGCGGGGCCCGCTCCGTCGCACTCACCAGGTGGCGCGTACCTGACGGATGATGCGCCGACGCAGCCGCACCCTGCGACTGCCGTCCCGGTGGAGGCTCAGACGGTCCAATTCCCAGTGTCCGTACTCGGCATGGTCGGTCAGCAGACGGGTCGCTTCCTTGCGGGAGACCCCGCGCGGCACGTACACGTCGACAAATTCGTATTCCGGCATCGCATCTATTGTGCGGGCAGAGGCCAGGTACGGATAGCGTCTGCACTATGTCTGATGCTGCGCAGCCCACCGCTGCCGAGGTACGCGCCGCCGCCGAGGCGGTCAAGGTCGCTCTGGACCGCCACCTCGCGGCGGTCGAACACCGCACGGGTGAGGACGACCCGGCTGTCTCCGACGCGTTCAATGCCCTGGCCGTCGCGGCCGAGGTCTATGACGAGCGGCTCTACAACCGGTACGACGAAGTCACCCCCTTCGAGATCCCGGATCCGGACGACTCGCTTCCGCCGTACAAGGGTCCCGAGGAGCCGAACGCCCTCAGCGTGCTGATCCGGCGTGATTACGCGGTGGTGGAGCCGCAGCGGCTGCTCGCCCAAGCACAGCGCATCGCCGATGTGGACAGCGATACCGGCACCGGTGGCGTGGTGGGCAGCAGTGTGCATGCCGCCCTCGGGGTGCTCTTCGGCGAGTACGAACCCGACGAGATCGCGTCCCGGCACAAGGAATTCGGGCTCGAAGAGGGCGATTCCACGCTCTGGGTCTCGGCGGCGGACGATCTGCCCGAGCCGGGGGAGTGGCTGAGCGCCCCCTTCGACCAGGCCGATCCGCAGCAGGTGGTCTGCCGGTTCGACGTCAGCGCGGTCTTCGACGAGGACGATCTCGACGCGGACCTCGACGACCTGGAGGAACAGGACGCCTGACCCGGCGGCCGGCGCGGAGGACGGACCCGGCGGAGGACGGACCCTTGGGCGCGGGTCCCGTCCTCGGAGTCCCGTCTTCGGAGTCCTGACCTCGGACCGCCGGGCTCGCCGGAGGGCTGGGCGGCTGACATCTGTACGCGCTGCGATCGGTGCCTGTGTGTACGTGTGTACGTGCTGCGATCCGTCCGTCCGGCGTACGAGGGCGAGGCCCCGGGGTCCCGGGGTTCTAGGCCTGCGCCGCCGGGGTCAGCAGCGCCTCGATCAGCGGGCGCAGCCGGGTGGTGCGCCGCTGGGAGGGGACCGTGGCCACCGCGTGCGGCAGCGCCTGGTCCACGCCGTGGACGACCGAGAGATGGCGCTCGCCCCGGCCGAAGGCCGTGTACACCCAGGGCCGGCTCAGCCCCTGGGCTGCGTCGCCGGGCAGCACCACGACCGCCGCGGGCCAGCGCATCCCCGCCGCCTGGTGCGCGGTGAGCGCCCAGCCGTGCCGTACGTCCTGCTCGACCCGCTCCCTCGCTACGGTGACCTCCCCGCCCTCGCAGTCGAGCCGCAGCCCGTCCTGACCGGCCGAGACCACCGAGCCCTGGAGCGTCCTGCCGGGTGAGGGGACATACGCGACCCTGTCGCCCGGGTCGAAGCCGCCGAACCGGCCGGGGCCCGGGTTGAGCCGCTGCTTGAGCGCCGCGTTGAGCGCGCGGGTGCCCGCCGAACCGCCATGGCCCACGGTGATCACCTGTGTCTCCCCGGGCCCCGTCCCGAAGGCGCGCGGCACCGACTCGGCGACGAGCTGGACCGCACGGTGCACCGCCTCGCCCGCGTCCCGCACCGGCACGATCACGACCTCCTTGCCGGGCGCCTCCACCTGGTTCAGCTCGCCGATGCCGATTCCGGAGACCAGCTCGCCGACCGGGCCCGGATCGGGGGTACGGGATGCGATCTGCGGGCACGCGCGGGCGGCCAGCAGATCGGCGAACACCCGGCCGGGGCCCGCCGACCACAGCACTCCCGGGTCACCGCTGAGCACCAGCCGGCTCCCGTCCGGCAGGGACTCGACGAGCAGCGCGGCCGTCTCCACATCAAGCTGCGGCGCGTCCAGCACAACCAGCAGATCGAGGGCGAAGCGGCCGTCCTCGTCACGCCCAGGGCCCTCCGTACCGGTCAGCAGCCCGGTTACGGTGACCGCCTCCGCGCCCAGCCTGCCGCGGCCGTTCTCGCTGTGCGCGGCGACGACTGCGCGCAGCCCGAGCGCACGCGCGGCCCCGGCCAGGGCGGCCGGCTCGGCGCGTGCCGCCTCGCCGCCGGTGTGCAGGACGAGTCCGTGCCCGGCGGCCGCGCGGATCAGCTCGGCCGCCGAGGGGGAGGGAGCGGCCTTCGCGGCCTCCTCCCAGGAGTCGTCGGGGCCGGTTTTGACCAGCCGCGCGAGTCCGTCGGCGAGGCTCTCCTCGGCGAGGGCGTACCGGTCGAGCCCGAGCAGGACCGGCGCTGTAGCCGGCTGTCCCGGTGCGGTGGTGTCCGCGGGCTCCTGTGGCGCCGCATCCTCGGTGCCGTCTTCGGAATCCTCGTCGTCCTGGAAGACCAGTACGGCCCCTTCGGCGAGCGCGTGCTGCACGGCCTCGTCCGGGTCGGGCACCGCGTGCTCGGTCAGCGCGCGGTGCACCGACGCCACCTCCAGCGCGGTGTGGCCTTGGATCGCGGCCCGCTCCAGCAGCCAGCCCACCAGCGCGGCGGCCCGGCGCTCGTCTGCGGGGCCGCACGCCGCCCCGAGCAGCGCGCGGGCGAACCCGTCGGCCTGCTCGGCCCGTACGCCGGGCACCGCGAGCAGCCGCCACGGGTCCTCGCGCAGCGTGTCCGCCGCCTGCTCCCCGAGCGCCGTGGCGACCGGCCCGGCGAGCGCTTCCGGCGCACCGCCCTCGGTGAGGACGGCCCGTACGGCGGACACTGTGCCGGGCGTGGCGCTCCGGGGCGCCGGCCGGGGCTCGGGAGCCGCTGCCGGGGCGCGTACGGGAGCGGTCGCCGCGGGCGCGGGCGCGGGTGGCCTCAGCAGGGCCGGGTCGACCTGCGCGCCGCTCTCCACGGCCCGTACGGCGGCGAGCAGATCGGCGGCCTGCCCGCTCAGCTTGCCTCCGGCGGCGATGGGTCCGCCGCGCTCGGCCTTCCGCCGCTCGATCCGCTCACGCAACTCCCGCTGCGCCGCCAATTCGGCCGCGGCCTCGGACGCCTCGCCGCCGTCCGCTGCGGTGGCGCTTCCGTCCGCGGTGCCGCTCCCGTCCGCGCCACCGCCGTCCCCGGTTGCCGCACCTGCCGCACCTGCCGCACCTGCCGCGCCGTCCGCTCCGGCCGGGTCCGGACCGGCCTCGCCCTCGTCGCCGCCGGCCTCGACCGCCGTGCCGTCCGCTCCCGTACCCGTACCGCCCTCGGCATCCTCCACCGGACCGGGCACAGCCCCGCTCTCGGGCGGCCCGGGCTCCTGCGGGGATGCGGTGGCGGGGTCCGTGGTCACAGCGTGCTCCAGTCCTGGTCGGGGTAGCGGTGCACGGGCGCCGACACATCGTCGAGCGCCTGGCAGATCTCGTTGGGAAGACTAAGGCTCTCCACTGACAACGCCGCTGTGAGCTGCTGTGCGTTGCGGGCGCCGATGATCGGGGCCACCACACCGGGGCGGTCCCTGACCCAGGCCAGCGCCACCTCCAGCGCGGTCGTGGCCAGCCCGTCCGCCGCCGTCGCGACCGCGTCGACGATACGGCTCGCCGCCTCGTCCAGATACGGCTCGACGAACGGCGCCATCTGCTCCGAGGCGCCCCGCGAGTCCGGCGGTGTGGTGTGCCGGTACTTGCCCGTGAGCACCCCGCGGCCCAAGGGGGACGAGGGCAGCAGACCGACCCCCAGATCCAGTGCCGCCGGCAGCACCTCGCGCTCCACACCGCGCTGCAACAGGGAGTACTCCATCTGGGTGCTGGCCAGCCGGGTCCGTGTCCCGGGCGCGGCGAGCTGCCAGGTGGCGGCCTTGGCGAGCTGCCACCCGCAGTAGTTCGACACCCCCGCATACCGCGCCCGGCCGCTGCTCACCGCGATGTCGAGCGCGTGGAGGGTCTCCTCCAGCGGTGTCTCGGCGTCAAAGGCGTGTATCTGCCACAGATCCACATAATCCGTCCCCAGCCGCTCCAGTGACGCGTCGAGCGCGGCCAGCAGATGCCCGCGGGACCCGTCGAAGCGCCGGTACGGATCCGGCACACTGCCCGCCTTCGTCGCGACGACCAGATCGCGGCGCGGCACCAGCCGCTCGATCAACTGCCCGAGCAGATATTCGGACTCCCCTCCGCCGTACACATCCGCCGTGTCGACAAGCGTCCCGCCCGCCTCCCAGAAGGCCTTCAACTGATCGGCGGCGTCGTGCTCGTCGGTGTCCCGACCCCAGGTCAGGGTGCCGAGCCCGATCCGTGACACACGCAGGCCGGTACGGCCGAGATGCCTCTGCTCCATGGCTGCTGAGATTACTGGCCAGGGCCCCACGCGGAGAGAGCCTGTGGACAACCCGCCCCTGACGGAAGCCCGTATGGCGCGCTAGAGTCCCCGGCAAGGGACGTTACTCGTCAGTAGTTCGGCAGTGAGGGAGTGGCTATGCGGCTCGGCATCAACCTCGGGTACTGGGGCGCGGGGATGGACGGCGACAACCTCGCCGTCGCGCAGGAGGCCGACCGCCTCGGCTACGACGTCTGCTGGGCCGCCGAGGCGTACGGTTCCGACGCCCCGACCGTGCTGAGCTGGGTCGCGGCGCGGACGGAGAGCATCGACGTCGGCTCCGCGATCCTCCAGATCCCGGCCCGCCAGCCCGCCATGACCGCCATGACCGCGGCCACCCTCGACTCCCTCTCCGGCGGCCGGTTCCGGCTCGGTCTCGGTGTGTCGGGTCCCCAGGTGTCCGAGGGCTGGTACGGCGTGAAGTTCGACAAGCCCCTCGCCCGCACCCGGGAGTATGTCGAGATCGTCCGCAGGGCCATGTCCCGTGAGCGGCTGTCGTTCGAGGGCGAGCACTGGACGCTGCCGCTCCCCGGCGGCCCGGGCAAGCCGCTGAAGCTGACCGTGCACCCGGTTCGCGAGCACATCCCGCTCTACATCGCCGCGATCGGCCCCAGGAATCTGGAGCAGACCGGCGAGATCGCCGACGGCGCCCTGCTGATCTTCCCGTCCGCCGAGCATCTTGAGGACACCGCGATCAGGCATCTCCGGGCGGGCCGCGAGAAGGCCGGACTGACCATGGACGGCTTCGATGTCTGCCCGACCGTGCCGCTCGCCGTCGGCGAGGACATCCATGCGCTGGCCGACACCTTCCGCCCGTACACCGCCCTGTACGTCGGCGGTATGGGCAGCCGCAAGCAGAACTTCTACAACCAGCTCGCGCGCCGTATGGGGTACGAGAAGGAGGCCGCCGCGATCCAGGACGCGTATCTCTCGGGCGACAAGGACGGCGCGGCGGCGGCCGTTCCGCACGAGCTGATCGACTCGACGACGCTGCTCGGCCCGGTGGAGCGGATCGCGGACCGGATGCAGGCCTATGCCGCCGCCGGTGTCACCACGCTGACGCTCGCACCGGCCGGTTTCACGCTCGACGAGCGCCTCGCGGCCCTGCGCGCCGGTACGGACGCCCTGGAGCGCGCGGGCCTGGTGTCCTGACGTCCTGGCCCGTACGCATACGACGCGTACGGGCGCGAGGCCGGTCCGGACCGGAAGACTGCGGCCGTGGTGGGGGCTCGGGGGGTCTTCCCCGCCACGGCCGTCATGTACGACAACGCGGCGGCCCCCCACTCGGTTACGCGCCCGCCCGCCTTCGCGCTCCTTCTTTCGGCTCAGCCGAACGGCGCACCTGTTGCCTGTCGCCCCACACCCCATTTGACTCGTTTTCTGCGGATGTCTGTATGGAGGTGGCAGTGATGCTCTCGGCCCGAAGCGTGTTCCAGGAGATTCTGGACGACGACCGTACCTTCCGGCTGTTCTGCTCCATCGCGGCCAGCGGAGAGGCACAGGGCGGCTGGGAGAACGGCCGGATCGCCGCCCTGGTGCCCGAGTCCATGCGGGATCTCGCCCCGAAGATCGCCCGGCACGGCGCCGACGAGGACAAGCACGGGCGCATTTTCCACGCCCTCCTGAAGAAGCGCGGTCTCGACCCCGTGGAGGTCCCGCGCGAGACCGATTACACGATGCTGCTGGAGCGCCGGGGCATCGGGCTCACCCACGCCAAGCTGCGCCGCGACGAGCAGCTCACCGAGGCGGACATCGTCATCTATCTCTCCCACAGCCGGATCACCGAGCAGCGGGCCGCCGACCAGATGGTGATGCTGGTCAAGTACTTCGGCGACCACCCCGAGGTGGGCAGGGCCGTCAGGATGATCAGCAATGACGAGGACAACCATCTCGCCTACTGCCACGAGGAACTGCTCCGGCTGGCCCGGGAGGGCCACGCCAGGACCATCCACCGCACCCTGCGGGAGTGCGCGATGGCCGAGACCGAGATCTATCGGGAGGTGAGCCTCGCCGTGATGGAGCGGATGGGCAGGCTCCTCGACTGGCCGCCGCTCAAGGCCACGCTGCTCGCCGCGGGGATCAACGGGATGCACGCGTACGAGCGGGTCCTCGGCCGGCAGCGGATGGTCCGCCTCAGGATGCCGGAGCGCAGGGACGCCCTGGGCGGCCCCGCGACCACGGTCCCGGTCCTCTAGACCGCCCGGCAGACCGCGTGAAGGACCGCCCGGCAGACCGCGTGACGGACCGGCCGACAGACCGGCCGAAGTCCCGAGCGCCCGTGTCCTCGGAGTGTGCGCCTCACAGCCAGCCCCTGCGCTTGAACATCCGGTGCAGCGCCACCACCACGACCGCCATGAACGCGATCACCGCGGGATAGCCCCATATGAACGCCAGCTCCGGCATGTACTCGAAGTTCATGCCGTAGATCCCCGCGACCAGCGTCGGCACCGCGGCCATGGCCGCCCACGCCGAGATCTTCCGCATGTCGTCGTTCTGCCGTACTCCCATCTGCGCGAGATGGGCCGCCAGGATGTCCGAGAGCAGCCGGTCCAGCCCCTCCACCTGGTCATTGGCGTGCAGGAGATGGTCGTTGACATCGCGGAAGAACGGCTGCGAGTGGTCGTGGACGAAGGGCACGCCCGCGGCCGCCAGCCGGGCCATCGGCGCCGCCAGCGGCACGCTCGCCCGGCGGAACTCCAGTACCTGCCGCTTGAAGTTGTAGATCCGCGCCGCCGTCGAGGACCCGGACTCCGCCGCCCGCGACGGGCGGGCCCCGCCGTCGCTGCCGCTCGGCGCGAAGACGTCCGCCTCCAGCTCCTCCAGGTCGACCTGAAGCTCCGCGGCGACCTCGATGTAGTGGTCCACGACGGTGTCGCTGACCGCGTACATCACCGCGGTGGGACCGTGCTTGAGCACCTCCGGCTCCGCTTCGAGCTGCTGCCGCACGGCGCTGAGCGCCCCGCCCTCGCCGTGCCGGACCGTCACCACGAAGGAGTCGCCTATGAAGACCATCAGTTCACCGGTCGAGACCGTGTCGCCCTCCGGCTCGTACTCCACCGGCTTGAGGACCATGAACAGCGAGTCGTCGTAGACCTCCAGCTTGGGCCGCTGGTGCGCGTGGAGCGCGTCCTCCACGGCCAGCGGGTGCAGCCCGAACTCGTCGCGTACGAGGTCGAACTCGTGCGGCGTCGGATCGTGCAGGCCGATCCACAGGAAGGCGTCGCCCTCGGCGCGCGCCTGGTCGAGGGCGTCGGAGAAGTCGGCGGGCCCCTCGGTCCGGCGTCCGTCCCGGTAAATGCCACAGTCCACGATCACGGCGGGCATTCTTCCCGCTCCCGGCCCGGACCGCATCCCCGGCCGTATCCGCAGGCGATTTCCCCGGGCCGTATCCCCGGCCGTGCCCCGGGCCGTGCCCCGGGCCGCGCCCCCGGCCGTGCCCCAGGGCAAGCCCCCGAGCGGCGACCGGCC
>NZ_LATD01000273.1 GCF_000981895.1 Streptomyces odonnellii
CCCCTGCGCGGCGCACAAGAGACCGGTGCACGCCCCGCTCACCCCCCGCCGCGCTCCGAATGCACTCCGCCCGCGCCCGGCCTAGCGTGGCCCCCATGGGTGCAGCGGTGGAGCTGGAAGCGGGCGGCAGGACCGTACGGCTGTCCAGCCCGGACAAGATCTACTTTCCCGAGCGCGGTTTCACCAAGCTCGATGTCGCGCGCTACTACCTGGCCGTGGGCCCCGGGATCCTGCGCGCGCTGCGCGACCGGCCCACGACCCTGGAGCGCTATCCCGAGGGCGTCGGCGGCGAGTCCTTCTTCCAGAAGCGGGCTCCCAAGAACCTGCCCGACTGGATTCCCACCGCCCGTATCGAGTTCCCCAGCGGCCGGTCCGCCGACGAGATCTGCCCCACCGAGGTCGCCGCCGTGCTCTGGGCGGCGAACCTCGGCTGTCTCACCTTCCACCCCTGGCCGGTACGGAGAGGCCGCGTCGACCACCCCGACGAACTGCGGATCGATCTGGACCCGCAGCCCGGCACGGACTTCAAGGACGCGGTCAGGGCCGCCCACGAACTGCGCGCCTTCCTCGACGAGCAGGGGCTGCGCGGCTGGCCCAAGACCTCCGGGGGCCGGGGCCTCCATGTGTTCGTGCCGGTCGAACCGCGCTGGACCTTCACCGAGGTGCGCCGCTGCGCCATCGCTGTCGGGCGGGAGCTGGAGCGGCGGATGCCGGGCCGGGTCACCACCGCGTGGTGGAAGGAGGAGCGCGGTGAGCGGATCTTCGTCGACTACAACCAGACCGCCCGTGACCGCACCATCGCCTCCGCCTACTCCGTACGCCCGAGCCCGCACGCCCCGGTCTCCGCGCCGCTGCGCTGGGACGAACTGGACGAGGTG
This sequence comes from Streptomyces odonnellii, assembly GCF_000981895.1. Taxonomy (GTDB): domain Bacteria; phylum Actinomycetota; class Actinomycetes; order Streptomycetales; family Streptomycetaceae; genus Streptomyces; species Streptomyces odonnellii. The sequence continues at coordinate 879 of NZ_LATD01000273.1, forward strand.
GCGCCGGAGGACTTCGATCTGGCGACCATGCCCGTGCGGTTCGGCGAAGTGGGCGACGTACACGCGGAGATGGCGGACGAGGCGTACGGCCTGGAGGGGCTGCTGGAGCTGGCCGGCCGGCAGGAGCGGGACGACGGGGTGGGGGACATGCCGTACCCGCCGGACTATCCGAAGATGCCGGGCGAACCGAAGCGGGTCGCGCCGAGCCGCGCCAAACGGCAGGACGAGAAGTAGCCGACAAGCGGTACGGACGGCACAGTGCGCCCTTGCCTCCTTGCCCCCTTGTCGGCTCCACCGGACCCCCTTGCCCTCTCGCTCGCCGACTCTGCCGGAAAGCACTGTGCCCCCCTCTCCCGCCGGAGAAGGGGGCACAGCACACACGCGTGAGCCGTCAGCCGGGGGCTACAGCTCCTGGATCCGGATGTTGCGGTACGAGATCACATCCGTGGTGCCGTGGACCTGGAGCCCGATGTAGCCGGTGGCGTACCGCCGGCCGTCCGTGCCCGGGTCACCGGCGCGCGGCGGCGTGAAGGTCTGCCCGCCCACATTGTCGAACTCGTTGATCACCACACCGTTGCGCAGGATCGTGTAGTGCTGATCGACCACCCGGATCTCGTAGTCGTTCCAGGTGCCCTTGGGGGTGACTCCCGCACCGCCGAGGCCCACCCGGTCGAATCCGTAGATCGAGCCGGTCTTGTACATGTCGCCGTCCGGGCGGTCGAGGATCTGCACCTCGTGCCCGTAGTTGATGGCGACCCACTCGGGCCGGGACTCCTCCGGGTGGTTGTGGACATTCGGGAAGCGGACGAAGACCCCGCCGTTGGCGTTGCCGTTGCCCGGGGCGTCGTCACGGAACTGGAGCTTCAGCGAGAAGTTCCCGTACGTGCGCTGCGGGAACCACAGCATGCCCATGCCCTCGACCGTGGTGCTGCTGGTGATCGCACCGTCGCCGGAGAGCGCGAACTTGCCGCCGCCCACCTGCTCCCACTTGGCGAAGGACTCGGCCGTACCGTCGAACAGATCCCGGTAGCCCTCGGTCTGGCCGGGCTTCCCGATCTTGGACTGCTTGGCGGCCCTGGTGATCTTGTTGAACTCGCGCTGGTCGATGACATTGTCGGCGAGCAGCTTGTCGAGCACGGTGTCGACGTGCTTGAGGAAGAGGGCGTGCGAGGTCCACTCCCGCTCGTCCTCGATCAGCTCGTTGATGGTGCAGCGGTTACGGGTCAGCCGGTTCGGCACACCCGAGTCGACCGTACCGACGATGACCGTCAACCGCTCGTCGTACTCGGGGCAGTTGGGCGCCGGAACGCCGCCGCCCTGCGCGATGGTGAACGACACCTGCTTGGCCTGCGAGGTGTTGCCCGCCTTGTCGGTCGCGCGGTGCGCGAGCGTGTGGTAGCCGACCCGGTCGACGATGACGGGCGTGGTGTACGCGAGGTACGGTCCGCCGTCGAGGGAGTACTCGACCTTGTCGACACCCGACTCGGCGTCGGTCGCGGTCAGCGTCACCTTGGCGCTGGTGATGAAGGCGCCATTGGCGTTCTTGTCGCCCGTGACGGCCGCCGAGGTCTGCGGCGCGGTGGTGTCCTTCGCCGGCGGCTCGACGACGGTGAAGGCGACGGACTTCTCGGCCGCCGCGTTCCCCGCCTTGTCGGTCGCGCGGTAGCGGACCGTGTGCGAGCCGACCTGATGCACCATCACCGGAGCGGTGTACGGCTGCCAGGCGCCGCTCGCGCCGAGCGCGTACTCGATGGTGTTGACGCCCGAGCCGGTGTCCGAGGCGGTGACGGTGACCGTGGCCATCGACAGATAGTTGCCCGCGTCGTCTCGCTCGCCGCTCACGGTCGCCGAGGTCTCCGGCGCGGTCGTGTCATCGGTCGGCGGGGCGACGACGGTGAACTCGACGGACTTCTCCGCCGCCACGTTCCCCGACTGGTCGGTGGCGCGGTACCGGATCAGATGGCTGCCGACCTGGTCGACCACCACCGGATCGGTGTACGGCTGCCAGGGCCCGTCGGCCCCGACCGCGTACTCCGTCGTCGCTATTCCGGAGCCCGCGTCGGTCGCCGTCACCGCGACCGTCGCGGAGCCGACATACGCGCCGTCGGCGTTCTGCTGGCCCTGCACCGTGGCGTTGGTCTCCGGAGCGGTGGTGTCGCCCGGGCCGACCTCGGTCACGGTGAGCACGCCGGTCATCAGGCTGTGCCCGGGGATGGAGCAGCGGAAGCGGTACTTGCCCGGGGTCAGATTGACCTCGACCGTGTACTTCCCGCCGTTCGCGTCACTGGGATTGGCCAGGATGTTCAGCGGAACGTCGTTGTTGTACTCGGGGTCCGACACATCGAAGGTCAGCGTGTGCGGCATGCCCGTGGTGTTGCCGGTGGCCGTGCTGTTCTCGAAGATGATCGTGGTCGGCCCGGCCAGCGCGGTGGTCGGGGCGCTGAGATAGTGGTCGATCGGGTCGCCCGCCGTCCAGGTCAGCACCTGGGCCGCGGCCGCCTTCGCGTCGTCCGGGCGCTCGACGGCACGGCCGTACGCGGCCGTCGAGGTCAGGCCCAGGATCATCAGGAACGCGCCCACCAGGGCCGTCCACAGTCGCAGAGGCCGATACCTGAGCGGGGAACGATGGGATCGGTGTCTCACTGCGCCGCCTTTCTCGCCAGATCGGCGGCGGCCGGGGTCGGCTCACCGCCCTTGTACGTCACACGCCAGAGCGCGGACTGGGAGTCGGAGGTGAAGAAGCCGCGCCCGTAGTCGAGGACATAGAGCGAGCCGTCCGGGGCGAACTTCCAGTCCATCAGGTTGCGGATGCCTCCCTGGCCGACCGGGATGATCTTCTTCAAGGTCTCGGCGTGCACCGGAAGACCGCCCTTGCCGATGGTCTTGGGGTCGGTCAGCACCGCGTGGCGCGGGCTGTCGGCCGCGTCGTAGAAGTCACCGACGAACCACTTGCCGTCCCAGTACTCCGGCCACTTGACGGCGCTGGCGTTCTGCGCGTCGTACCGGTACACCGGGCCGTCCATGGTCGCCTGGCCGCCGCCCTTGAGCCACGGCAGCAGATACTTGGCCTCCGCGGCCTTGTAGCTGGGCACACCGTTCGCGTCACGCGGGTAGTCGGGGGCACCGCCCTGCGGGGAGTACCAGATCGTGTTGCCCGTGATCGGCGGCAGGTTGACCAGACCGTCGTTGTTGGGCGACTCGTTCTTCGGCGCGTTGCAGTTGTACCAGCCCAGCGGCTTGCTGGGGTCGGGCAGATTGCGGTCCCTGTACGGCTGGTTGTTGCCCATGCAGTACGGCCAGCCGTGGTTGCCCGCCTTGGTGATCGCGGAGAACGTGTCGTACTTCGCCGGACCCCACACCGTGCTCGGCGAGCCCGCGTCGGGGCCGACCCAGCCCGCGTAGAGGATGTCGGTCTTCTTGTCGATGGAGATACGCGCCGGGTTGCGGACGCCCATCACATAGATCTCGCCGCGGGTCTTGCCGCCGCCCTCGTCCATCTCCTTGCCCGTGAACAGGTTCCCCTCGGGCAGGGTGTACGTGCCGTCGGACTCCGGGTGGATCCGGAGGATCTTCCCGTTCAGGTTGTTGGTGTTGCCCGCCGTGCGGCGCGCGTCGGCGAAGGAGACGCCCTTGTAGTTCGGCTGCGGGTTGTTGCCCGAGTAGCCGTCGCTGAAGCCCGACGAGTTGTTGTCGCCGGTCGCGATGTACAGGTTGCCCTTGGAGTCCCAGGCCATGCCGCCGCCCGCGTGGCAGCAACTGTGCACCTGGACCTGCCACTTCAGCAGGACCTTCTCGGAGGCGAGGTCCAGCTTGTTGGTCGCCAGGTCGAGGGTGAAGCGGGAGACCCGGCGCTCGGCCATCTGGGTGTCGCGGTTGAGCTGCGAGTGCGGGGTGTAGTGCAGATACACCCAGCCGTTGGTCTCGAACTTCGGGTCCAGCTCGATACCGAGCAGCCCCTCCTCGACCTTGACCAGCTCGTCGCCGCCGCCCTTGTTGCCGAAGACCGTCAGCGCGCCCGCCAGCGTCGTCTTCTTGGTGGCGGGATCGTAGACATGGATCTGGCCCAGACCCTTGCCGACCTCCGGGTTGTTCCAGTCGGTCACCACGGGAGCGGAGTTGTCACCGCCGCCGCGGCCGATGTACAGCACCCGTCCGTCGGGCGCGACGACCAGGCCGTGCGGCTCGCCGATCTGGTCCTGCTGGCCCGCCTGGTTCGGCTGGGTGAGCCGCTCCGCCGTGTAGTTGGCGTCGATGGTCGCCTTGCAGTCGGCGCGGGAGAGCCGCGTCGTCCACTGGAGCGCGCCACGCAGATGGTCGCGGAAGTCTGTCTCGGCGAAGGTCTCGGGCGTACCGCCCATGCCGGTGTAGAAGGACCGGCCGCCGTCGTAGTCACGGCACCAGGAGATCGGGTGGTCCGCGCCGTTGGCACCGGTCCCCGGCTGGTAACTGGCCTCGCGGACCCGGGCCACCGTGTGCACCTTGCCGGTCGGGTTCGCCGACCAGTTGAACCACTTGTCCGGCCGCTTCCACTCCAGCGGCAGATTCTTCGTGGCCGGGTGGATACGGTCGCCGACCTCGACGGTCGCGCGCTGCACGGCGGTGGGGGCGCCGGTCGGCCGGGCGCCGATCAGCCCGGTGAACCAGTCGGAGTACGGCTCCGTACGGGCCGCGTCATGGATTCCGAGGAATCCGCCGCCGGCCTCCACGAAGGCTTCGAGACCGGCCTCCTGCTCGGGGTCGAGCACATCGCCGCCGCCGGTCAGGAAGACGACCGCGTTGTACTTGCCCAGCTTCGTCGCATTCGTGAAGACCGAACCGTCGTCCGTGGCCTCTGTCTTGAACCGGCCGGCCTCGGGCCCGGTGAGGCCGATGGTCTCGATCGCCTCGATTCCGGCATTCACGACTGGCGACTCTTCAGTGGCCGAGGCGTGGAAAACCAGGACCTTGACGTTCTTTCCGCCCGGAGGTGACGGAAGGGACAACGTTGTCGAGGCCGCCTCCGGGTACGGCTTGGCCGATGCGGCGGTACCGCCGAGCAGTGACGCCGCCATCGTGCCGGCCACCAGGGCCGCGGCCATCCCGCGCCTGGATCTAGACCGGTGATGTGGTGCGCGCTGCATGTGTTCACCCACCCCTCTGTGGTCATAGCAACAGCGAATGAAGCTAGACCCCTTTCAGCGACTCGCCAATAGGTATAACCGCAATCGAACCAACTTTGTCCTGGCTGTGGATAAACATGGATGGCTGGTCTACGGTGTGCCCGTCCCCGGGGTCTCTTGCGCCCCGTCAATCTCCGTACGGCACTGGGGAGTCGGTATGGCCATGGACAGACGGAGCTTCAACCGGCGGCTGCTGGCGGGCGGTGCGGTCGCGGCCACAGGGGTGACATCGTTGTCGCTCGCCTCGGCGCCCACGGCGGTGTCGGCCGAGACCCCGCCCAGGACGGCCCCCGCCGGGGGCCAGGTGCGCCATCTCAAGATGTACGCCGAAGCGCTGCCGAACGGTCAGATGGGCTACGGCTTCGAGAAGGGCAAGGCGACGGTGCCGGGCCCGCTGATCGAGCTGAACGAGGGGGACACGCTCCACATCGAGTTCGAGAACACCACGGATGTGGATGTCAGTCTCCATGTGCACGGCGTGGACTTCGACATAGCCAGCGACGGCACCAGGATGAACAAGAGCCATGTCGAGCCGGGCGGCTCCCGTACGTACACCTGGCGCACCCATGCCCCGGGCAGGCGCGCGGACGGCACCTGGCGGCCCGGCAGCGCCGGTTACTGGCACTACCACGACCATGTGGTCGGTACGGACCACGGCACCGGCGGTCTCCGCAAGGGGCTTTACGGTCCCCTCGTCGTCCGCAGGAAGGGCGACATCCTTCCGGACAAGCAGTTCACGATCGTCTTCAACGACATGACGATCAACAACAAGTCCGGCAGCGAGGCCCCCAACTTCGAGACGACGGTGGGGGAGCGGGTCGAGATCATCATGATCACGCACGGCGAGTTCTACCACACGTTCCATATGCACGGGCATCGCTGGGCGGACAACAGAACGGGCCTGCTCACCGGGCCCGACGACCCGAGCCGGGTGATCGACACCAAGATCACCGGCCCGGCGGACTCCTTCGGCTTCCAGGTCCTCGCGGGCGAGCATGTGGGCGCGGGAGCATGGATGTACCACTGCCATGTGCAGAGTCACTCGGACATGGGCATGGCGGGTCTGCTCCTGGTGAAGAAGCCGGACGGCACGATCCCGGGCTACGAACCGCACCACCCGATGGGCGCGGCCGATGCGAAGAAGGGTGCCGAGGGCGCGGGCGGCCATTCGGGCCACTAGGGTTCCGGGGGTGCCGAGTTGGGGCGGGCCGTCGCCTCGGGGCGGGTGACGGCCCGCCTTTTGGTGTCCGGCCCGGCCTCGGCGTGCCAGGGTCTCGGTCGCACTCCAAAACTGTACGAACGGTCGTGCTAGCATCGTCCCACTTCGTCGGCCGACCAAGGAGATCCGGGCAATGTCACCCACGGCTGCGCTCCTCCGTACCGCCCTCAACACCGCCTCGTACCTCGCCCCCGGCCTCGCCGGACGCGCCGCCCTCGCCGTCTTCCGCCGCCCCACGGGCCGCGCCCGGCCGCGCTCCGACGAGAGCGAGGTGATGGCCGCCGCCCGCACCGGACGGATCACCGTCCATGGCCACCGCGTCGTCACCTACCGGTGGGGCGACGGAACGCGGCCGGTGCTCCTCGTCCACGGCTGGTCCTCACGCGCCTCGCGTTTCGCGCGCCTCGTCGCCGCGCTGTGCGAGCAGGGATACAGCCCGGTCGCCTTCGACGCCCCGGGGCACGGCGCGTCGGAGGGCCGGCACACGAACATCATCGAACTCCGGGCGGTCATCCGGCAGTTGCACCGGGACCACGGCCCTTTCGAAGCGGTCGTGGCCCACTCCTTCGGCGTCCTCGCGACCTTCTTCGCCCTGCGCGACGGCGTCGAGGCACGCCGGGTGGTCGGCATCGGCGGAGTGACCGAATTCGGCCATATTCTCGACGGCTTCCGCGCCGGGCTCGGGGTGCGCGAGCGGGTCGTCGACGAGCTGCGCCGCCGTATCGAGCGGACCCTGTTCCCGGGTGAGCCGGAGCTCTGGCCGCGCTTCGACGCCACGTACCGGCCGGAGGAGCTCGACGCCGCCGTGCTGCTCTTCCACGACGAGCACGACGACATGGTGCCGCTCAGCCAGTCCCGGGCGCTTGTAGGCGCGTACGAGGGCAGGCCCGGCGGAGGCGCCCGGCTCGTCGTCACCCGGGGAATGGGCCACCGGCGGATCCTCGCCGACCCCGAAGTGGTCGCCGACACCGTGGAGTTCATACGCGCGGTACAGCCGGCGACCGTACCTGACACGGAACGGCCGGCGACAGTACCCGACGCGGAGCGCCGGCGGACCGCACCCAGCGCCGGGCAGTCGGCAGCCATACCGGGGGCCGGGCAGTCGGCCGACGTACCCGAAGGGCCGGCCGCCGCGCCGCGTCCCGGATCAGCCCTGCTCTGACACCGGTCCGGGGCGCGTACGGCTCCGGTCGAAATCCGGGAACTCCGGCAGCGCCCCCGGATCGGCCGCCTCCGCGCGCAGCCTGCGCAGAATGCCCCGCCCGGCCCTCTCGTACGCCACGTCGTCGCCGTGCAGCACCGACTGGGCGTTCGCCGCCTCCATCAGCGCGATGATCTCGAAGGCGAGCTGCGGTACGTCCAGTTCGTCGGCGAAGCCGCCCGCGCTCACCGCCTTGGCGACCGTACGTTCCACATAGCCGACCCAGTCGTCGCGGGTCCGCGCGATCGCGTCGTGCACCGGGCCGCCGCGCGCGTCGAACTCGGCGGAGACGGCGTAGAAGAAGCACCCCCCGGCGAAGACCCGGTCCGCCGAGTACGCGAGCCAGTTGCGGCACAGCGCCCATACGCGGGCGGCACCCGGCGGCAGCGCGCGCGTGGGCTGTACGACACGCTCGCCGAAGACCTCGACCGCCGCGCGGATCGTCGCGAGCTGAAGCTCCTCCTTCGAGCCGAAGAGGGCGAAGACACCGCTTTTGCTGAGCTTCAGATCGGTGGCGATACGGCCGAGGGAGAGCCCTTCCAGCCCCTCCACCGAGGCGATGTCCATCGTCCGGTCCAGCACCAGCCGCCGGGTCTGGTTGCCGCGCTCCACACGCCCGTCCACACGCCCGCCCGACCGGCTCTCCACCTGCCTGTTCGCCCGTCCGCCCGTGTGCCCGCCCGTCGAGGTGCTCATCGCCCCACTGTACTGAACGCACGGTCGTGCGGTCTCCTGTGCCGGATCTGCCGTGCGCGCCGCATCTCCCGTTCCGTACGGCCGGCCGGCGGTACCCGCGCCCGGTCGGCCCGTACATGCGGTGCCCCGGCTTCCGGGGCAGACTCAGGAGGACAGGCGGGATCAGCAAGCAGAGCAGCGGATCAGCGGGATCAGCGGACCGGCGGGATCCCATGAAGGAGCGCACCATGCTCACGAGTCCTTTTGCCCCCGGATCCCCGATCTGGGTCGAACTCAGCACCCCGGACACCAAGGGCGCCAACGCCTTCTACAACGGTCTGTTCGGCTGGAGCTTCATGTCCGCGGGCCCCGACACCGGCGGATACGGCATGTTCCGGCTGGGCGCCAGGACCGCCGCGGCGGCCATGCCCATGCCCACCGACCAGGGGCCGACGGCCTGGTTCCTGTTCTTCATGACGCCGGACGCGGACGCCACCGCCAAGGCCGTGCACCAGGCGGGCGGTTCCGTCGTCCTCACGCCCATGGACGTCATGGAGTTCGGCCGGATGGCCGTCTTCACCGACTCCGTCGGCGCCCGGTTCGCGGTCTGGCAGCCACGCGGCAACAAGGGCCTGGACGTGGTCGACGAGCCGGGCAGCCTGTGCTGGTGCGAGCTGTACACACCGGACGAGACCGCCGCGTACGCCTTCTACCACGCGGTCTTCGGCTGGGAGACCACCAGCATGCCGACGCCCGACGGCGGTACGTACCGCATGATGCACCCCGCGGGCCACGGCTCCGAGACCATGTTCGGCGGCTTTGTCACGCTCGGCACCGACCCGGTCGAGACCGGCGCCGAACCGCACTGGCAGCTCTATTTCGCGGTCACGGACTGCGACGGTACGGTCTCCGCGGCCAAGAAGCTGGGCGGTACGGTCAGGGTGGGCCCGACCGATATCGAGGGCGTGGGACGGTACGCCAAGCTGGCCGACCCGTACGGCGCGCGCTTCGCGGTGATGCAGGGGGTGGACCGCGACGCCTGACACGGGTGCGCACGGTCGCGACACGCCGGTGCCCATAGGGGCATTGACGTGTCGTCAAACGATCGTTTATCGCCACCGGGCAGCCTGTCGGTCATGCCGATCAACATCACCGACATCACCACCCGCACCGCCACGGCCCGGGGCGCCGAGCATGAACTCTCCTGGCAGGAGAGCGCGTTGTGCGCCCAGACCGGTCCCGAGTTCTTCTTCCCCGCCCCCGGCTCCTCCACTCGCGAGGCGAAGCGGCTGTGCGGGGCGTGCGAAGGACGGGAAGCCTGCCTCCAGTACGCCCTCGCCAACGACGAGCGGTTCGGCGTCTGGGGCGGGCTCTCCGAGAAGGAACGCCAGAACCTCCGCCGCACCGCAACGAGTTGAGCCGACAAGCTCAAGCACGAGATCCGCGCACGAGATCCGCGCACAAGATCCGAGCGCGAGACTGGGTGCGATGGACCCCGGGCACGTTGGACCCCGGCACGATGGACCTCGGACGCGTCCGGCCTCAGTGTGCCGCGATGCGGAAGGTCTCCCCGTACATTTCCCAGTTCAGCGGCGGTTCGAGGGCCATGTTGCCGTCCCGTAGAAAGACCCGCTGAGCGGTGTCGATACGGGACGAGTCCCGCTGCGCCGTCGTCAGTTCGGCCTTTATCACGGCCCGGCCGCTGTCCAGGAACGCGTCGAGATACGCCGTCTCATCGCCTCCCTGGTCCGGGGTCCGCGACTGCTTCATGGCCGCCTCGCGGATCCCGTAGAAGCCGTGCGGATCGAGCCCCGGGCCGTGCAGCACCATCGCGTCGTAGTAGATGAACTGCCCGAGCGTGCCGAGCCCGTCCATCTTGGCCATCCGGACCGCCGGATCGAAGTAGATCCGGTCCCGGGTCGCGTCCTGCGCGGCCCGGAAGTCCGGGGACCGGGCGGCCTGCGCCCAGGCCTCGCGGAAACCGGGGTCGAGGCCGTCGTGCGAGTCGGTGCCGTCCACGGCGCGCAGCGCGGGGAGATACGGCGCGAGCGGATTGTCCGGGTGGCTCTTCGTGTACGACTCGACCAGTTGCAGCATGTCGTTGGTGCCCGAGCAGAAGCCGATGACCCCGGCCGTATAGCCGTTGCCGTCCCCGAAGTCCTTGATGGTGCCGTACAGGCCCCGCCAGTCGAGCGTGGAACTCTCCGCACTGGCCACGAGCCGCGCGGCGATCTCCTTCTTCTCCGGGTCCGCGAGTCCGGGCGGCATCGCGTCGATACGTTTCCGTACCTCTTCCTCGTTCTCCAGGGCCCCGGGCGCCAGCGGATTGGGCGCGCCGGTGTGCTCGGGGTACGACGGCGGATTGTCGGCGAGCACCCCGGAATCGCCGCCACCGCCGAGGATGACGGCGGCGGCGACCACGACGGGCGCGCCTATGAGGAAGAGACGTGTGACGGGCTTCATCCGGCACAGCGTACGAGGAGTCCGCGAGCGGCGCGGAGAAACCTCACAGCCAGCCGGACAGCGGGCCCGGGGGCGCGTACGGGCCCGCACTCGGCCGGCGCGTACGGGGCCCCGTTCTCGGCCGGGCTCAGCCGGCGGCGCGTGCCGCCATCCGCGCCTTGCGGGCGGCGAGCTTCTCGTCGAACTTGCTCGCCTCGCTGTTCAACCCGCCCATGTACAGGCCGAGTTCCTCCTGTGCCTGGAGCCCCTCCGGACCCAGCCCGTCGATGTCCAGCACCTTGAGGAAGCGCAGCACCGGCTGGAGGACGTCGTCGTGGTGGATCCGCATGTTGTAGATCTCGCCGATGGCCATCTGCGCGGCGGCGCGCTCGAAGCCGGGCATCCCGTGCCCCGGCATACGGAAGTTGATCACCACATCGCGCACGGCCCGCATGGTGAGGTCGGGCGCGAGATCGAAGGCGGCGGCCAGCAGATTGCGGTAGAAGACCATGTGCAGGTTCTCGTCGGTGGCGATCCGCGCCAGCATCCGGTCGCAGACCGGATCGCCCGACTGATGGCCGGTGTTGCGGTGCGAGACCCTGGTCGCCAGCTCCTGGAAGGCGACGTACGCGACCGAGTGCAGCATCGAGTGCCGGTTGTCGGACTCGAAGCCCTCCGACATGTGCGCCATCCGGAAGTTCTCCAGCTTGTCCGGGTCAACGGCCCGTGACGCGAGCAGATAGTCACGCATCACAATGCCGTGGCGGCCCTCCTCGGCGGTCCAGCGGTGCACCCAGGTGCCCCAGGCGCCGTCGCGGCCGAAGAGGCTGGCGATCTCGTGATGGTAGCTCGGGAGGTTGTCCTCGGTGAGCAGATTCACCACGAGCGCGATCTTGCCGATGTCCGTGACCTTCGACTGCTGAGGCTCCCAGGCCTCGCCGTCCGCGAATATCCCGGGGAAGTTACGGGCGTCCGACCAGGGCACGTACTCGTGCGGCATCCAGTCCTTGGCGACCTTGAGATGACGGTTGAGTTCCTTCTCCACCACCTCCTCCAGCGCGTACAGCAGCCGGGCGTCGGTCCACGCGTCCGTACTGCCGAGGTGGGGAGAGATGAGTGCCACGGGTGCTCCTGGGGACGGGAGATACATTTACCTACGGGTTCGTAGGTTACGACACCGTAGGTTAAAGCCGTTGTAAGCCGGAGGCCAAGCCCGCTGCACTGGAATCCCCTGACGCGGAGTGATGTAGGCTCTCTACGCTCGGTCATGCGCGCAGGCCCGGCCCTGGCTCCGCGAGGCCACCGACCCGGTCACGCGGCCAGGTCCCTCCTCAGGTACGCGGCCGTGAACGACTCGGGGTGGTCCAGGAGTTGGCGTGGTGTGCCCTCGAAGACGATCTCCCCGCCGTGCTTGCCGCCGTCGGGACCGAGATCGATCACCCAGTCGGCGCGCTTCACCACATCCATGTTGTGCTCGACACAGATCACCGAGTTCCCCGCGTCCACCAGCCTGTCCAGCAGCGCCACCAGCGTGTCCACGTCCGCCATGTGCAGCCCGGTGGTCGGCTCGTCCAGGATGTACACGCTGCCCGTACGGTGCAGCCGCGTGGCGAGTTTGATGCGCTGCCGCTCTCCCCCGGAGAGCGAGCTGAGCGGTTGGCCGAGCGTGAGATACGTCAGTCCGACGTCATTGAGTGTGCGCAGCTTCCGCAGCAGCGCCTTGTCCTCGAAGAACTCCATCGCCACCGCCGCCGTCATGTCCAGTACGTCGACGATCGAGCGGCCCTTCACCCGGTGCTCCAGCACCTCGTCGTGGAAGCGCCGCCCCTCGCAGCTCCGGCAGGTCGTGGTCACCGGATCCATGAAGGCCAGATCGGTGTGGATCAGCCCGCGCCCCGAGCATTCGGCGCACGCGCCTGAGGAGTTGAAGCTGAACAGCCCCGGCCGGACCCCGTTCTCCTTGGCGAAGATCCTCCGGACGGTGTCCATGACCCCGATGTACGAGGCCGGCGTGGAGCGGGACGAGGCGCCGATCGCGCCCTGGTCGATCACGATCGCCTCCGGATACGCCTTGGTGAACACACCGGAGACCAGCGTCGATTTCCCGGAGCCCGCCACCCCGGTCACCGCCGTGAGCACACCGGTCGGGAACCGTACGTCGACGCCCTTCAGGTTGTGCAGATCGGCCCCGGTCACCGGCAGCCAGCCGGCGGGCGTACGGAACGACTCCTTGAGCGGCGTACGGCGGCGCAGACAGCGGCCGGTCAGCGTATCGGCCTCCTTGAGCAGTTCGACGGGCCCCTCGTAGACGGCCAGTCCGCCGTCCGTCCCCGCTCTCGGACCCATGTCGACGACATGGTCCGCGATCGCCATCACATCCGGGTCGTGCTCCACCACCAGTACCGTGTTGCCCTTGTCGCGCAGCCGGACCAGGAGTTCGTTGAGCCGCCCCACATCGCGCGGATGCAGCCCGACGCTCGGCTCGTCGAAGACGAAGGTGAGGCCGGTCAGTGAACTTCCCAGGTGGCGTACGACTTTGAGCCGCTGGCCCTCACCGCCGGAGAGCGTGCTCGTCTCCCGGTCCAGACTGAGATAGCCGAGCCCGATCCCCACCAGCCGCTCCAGCCGCTCACGGGCGGCGGCGGCCGGCGGCGCGGCCACCGGATCGTCGATCCGGCCCAGTACTTTCACCAGATCGGCGACCTCCATCGCCGCCCAGTCGGCGATGTTCAGACCGTCGATCCGGGTCGCCAGCGCGGCTTCGTTGAGCCTGGCTCCCCCGCAGGCCTCGCACAGCCGGTCCACGGTGAAGCGGGCCGCCGCCTCCCGGCGCTTCTCCGACATGGCGGCGGTGTCGCGCTTGAGGAAGAGCCGGCTGAACCGGCTGACCAGCCCCTCGAACCGCATGTCCACCGAACCCGACTTCAGTTTCAGCCGGACCTTGAAGTCCGCGCCGTGCAGCAGCAGTTCGCGGTCCTCTTCGGAGTACTCGCCGATCGGTCTGGTGCGGTCGAAGCGCCCGGAGTCCGCGTACAGACTCCACTCCCAGCTCCCCACCGAGAGCCCGGGCAGCAACAGGGCACCCTCGTCGAGCGACTTGGTCCAGTCGATCGCCCGGTCGAGATCGAGCGCGACCACCCGCCCCACCCCGTCACAGACGGCGCACATCCCCGCGGGGTCATTGAAGGAGTACGCGGCGGCTGTACCCGCGCTCGGTGTGCCATGGCGCGAGAACAGCACGCGGATCACCGAGTAGATGTCGGTCACCGTGCCCACGGTGGACCGGACGTTCCCCCCGATCGGCTTCTGGTCCACCACTACCGCGACCGACAGATCGTCGATCGCGTCGACCTGCGGTCGCTCGTACTTCGGCAGAAAGTTCCTGATGTACGAGGTGAAGGTCTCATTGAGCTGGCGCTGCGACTCCACGGCGACGGTATCGAAGACGATCGAGGACTTTCCCGACCCGGACACCCCCGTGAACACGGTGATCTTGCCCTTGGGAATGCTGAGGGACACGTCCCGGAGATTGTTCTCCCGGGCACCGGTGATGACGATGTTCTTGGACATGCGGCGACGCTAACGGCCAATCCCGACAGCTTCTGTCGGGTTTCCGGGCCTTGGAGAGCGTGGAGTACGGAGCGTGGAGTACGGGATACGGGGTACGGAGTGCGGACCCGGGCGCGGTTGCGGGGTGCGGGTGTGACCGGCACATCGCGCCAGGGTCCGCGTCGCACCCGCGCCCGGGTGAGGACGGTCGGCTACGGCAGGTGCGTCTCCCGTACCTCCTCGGCGGTCGTGTCCCGCAGCTCCCCGTCCAGGAGCAGCCAGCGGGTGATACCGATCGACTCCAGGAACGGGAGATCGTGGCTCGCCACGATCAGTGCTCCCTCGTACGACTCCAGCGCGGCGGTCAGCCGGCGGACGCTGGCCATGTCCAGATTGTTCGTGGGCTCGTCCAGCATCAGGAGCATGGGGGCGGGTTCGGCGAGGAGAAGGGCGGCGAGCGAGGCGCGGAAGCGCTCTCCGCCGGAGAGGGTCCCGGCCGGCTGTTCGGCGCGGGCGCCGCGGAACAGGAAGCGGGCCAGCCGTGCCCGGATCGCGTTGTTCGTGGCGGCCGGCGCGAAGCGGGCCACGTTCTCCACCACACTCAGCTTGTCGTCGAGCACATCCAGCCGCTGGGGCAGAAAACGCAGCGGTACATGGGTGAGCGCTTCGCCTGAGAGCGGTTCCAGCTCCCCTGCGAGCGTCCGGAGCAGGGTGGTCTTGCCCGCGCCATTGCGCCCGACGAGCGCGATCCGCTCGGGCCCGTGGATCTCCAGCCTGGCCCCGGTCCTGGCCTCGGCTCCCGCCTCGGCTCCGGGCTCTGCCCCGGCCTTGGCCCCTGCCCCGGACTCGGGCTTGGTTCCGGCCGTGGCCTCGGGCTCGGCCTCGTCCTCGGCGCCGGAGTCGCCCCCTGCCCTCGCCCCGCCCCCGTACCGCAGCCGCACATCGCGCAGGCTCAGTACGCTCCGGCCCGGGTGGACCCGGGTGTGGGGGAGATCGATACGGACCTCGTCGTCGTCCCGTACCGCCTCCACCGCCTCGTCGAGGCGCTCCTTCGCCTCCGCGAGCCTCTCCGTGTGCAGGACGCGCTGTTTGCCCGCGGACTCCTCGGCGGCCCGCTTGCGCAGGCCCATCACGATGCGCGGCTCGCGCTTGTTGTCGCTCATCTTCTGGCCGTAGCGCGCCCGCTTGGCCAACGCGAGCCGGTTGTCGGCCAGTTCGCGCTTCTGCCGCTGTACATCGGCCTCGGCGACCCGCACCATGCGCTCGGCCGCCTCCTGTTCACGGGCCAGGGTCTCCTCGTACGCCGAATACGTACCGCCGTACCAGCGCACCTCGCCGTCCCGCAGGTCGGCGATCTGGTCGACGCGCTCCAGGAGTTCACGGTCGTGGCTGACCACGACCAGCACACCGGACCAGGACGCGACCGCCGCGTACAGCCGCCGGCGCGCGTGCAGATCGAGGTTGTTCGTGGGTTCGTCGAGCAGCAGTACGCCGGGCCTGGCCAGCAGCAACGCGGCCAGCCGCAGCAGTACGCACTCGCCGCCGGACATCTCGCCGATGGTGCGGTCGAGGCCGATGTGCCCGAGCCCGAGCTGATCGAGGGCGGCGCGGGAGCGTTCCTCGACATCCCAGTCGTCGCCGACGGCGGTGAAGTGCTCCTCGCTCGGATCGCCCGCCTCGATGGCGTGCAGCGCGGTACGGGTCGCCGCGATGCCGAGGGCCTCGTCCACCCGTACCCAGGTGTCGAACACCACGGTCTGCGGCAGGTAACCGATGTCACCGGAGACAGCGATCGTCCCTCCGGTGGGCGTGAGTTCGCCCGCGATCAGCTTCAACAGGGTTGATTTCCCTGACCCGTTGAGTCCGACCAGACCGGTTCTGCCGGGGCCGACCGCCAGTTGGAATCCGTCGAACACGCTCGTTCCGTCGGGCCAGCCGAAGGAGAGCGCGGTACAGGTGATGTGGGCAAGGGAAGCGGACATACGGGTCTCCGGTTGCTGCGAAGTGCGGTGAGATGGCGGCGGGGCAACGGATGGAGACACCGCGATACGGGAGAGTCCCGGTCGGGGAGAACGGCTCGACGCCGAGGTCGCACACGAGAACGCACAGCCGGAACCAGAAGCTGTGCGACACGGTGTCTCAGGACCTCAGACGAGCAACGTCCTACTCCAATCGACGACAACAGGACGCCGCCCACCGTAGGAAGGCGGGCGGACGGGTGTCAAAGCGATTATTGAGAGGCCGGGCGAGGACGAGAGAGGCCGGGCCGGGCGCGGGGCCTCAGCAGGCGTCGCGCAGCAGCTCGGTCAGATCGTGGTCCAGGTTCAGATGGAGATGCTCACGCCCCGCCGGTACGAGCCCCTCGGAGCGGTCCAGGAAGCGGCGCAGGTCGGCGGTGCGCAGATGGACCATCGCGGTGCCCTCGGGAGCGTGGAACTCCAGGACCGTACGCCCGTAGCCGAAGGGCCGTACCCGCACATCGCCCAGACCGACCGGCTCGTCCATGCCCATGGCCAGCAGCTCGCGGGAGAACTCCCAGGTCACTTCGGTGCCTTCGAGCGTCGCGGGCGGGGGGAACGACATGCGCACGGCGAAGGGATCGGCCGGCTCGTACCGGAGCGTCACGACGACGGTCTCGGTCCTGGGAGCGGACGCGACGAGCCGGGCCTGTATGGCATGTTCAATGACGGGTGACATGGCCTGTTCCCCTTCGCCGGACCGACGGTGGATCGGGTGCGCTGCTCACTCCCACAGGGAAAGACGGCTGAGCGGCCCGATCAGTGCTCCGGATGGTGAGTGACCTGCGTCACTTGATGGGCGCCGAAATTGTCGAAAAGTCACCATGAGGTCGTATCGGATCATATGGGTCTCCACGGATTGCGGGCATGTCATGTCGCACCATCTCGACCCCCCGATCGCCCGGCAGGACCCACGGCTGGACATCACCGACTTCTTCCTCTTCCGCGGCGAGCGGGGCGCGGTGTTCGTGATGGACGTCTCCCACTCGCTGGCCTGTGAGGACATCCCGCGCGGTTGGTATCCCGAGGGCCGCTACGAATTCAAGATCGACGGCAACGGCGACGCGGTGGAGGAACTGACCTATCGGATCCCGACTCCTATGGCCAGTGTTTCGCCGCCCGCGTACTGCCCAACATGCTGCCCTACACCGTGGGCACCCCCGCCTCCTACGGCTTCCTCCAGTGGAACGGCCGCGCCCTGACGGACAACGCCCCGGACGTCATGTTCTCCACGGCGCTCAACACCCCGCTGAGCCTCGGGATCGGCAAGGAGTCCCTCGCTGTCGAACCCGCACCCGCCTACCCCTACGTACCGGGGGCCTGGAAACCTCCGCGTGTCCGCAGGTGCTCGTAGGCGCCCGTCGGTGCCCGCGGTCCGGGTGCCTGGGCCCGGCATTCGGCCGCCGACGATCAGGGACGCTGACGATCAGGCCCATTGACGATGAGGCTGCTGAAGATCAGGGACGCTGACGCCGCCTGGAACCGCACCTCTACGCTGTGGTGACCATGACGACGATCAGGATGCCCGCCGACGAGGCCGAGGCGCGGGCCATTCAGGACGAGCTGCGCGGGCGCGTCGTGCTCGACGAGACGGGGCCGCCTGCCGGCAGCGGGCTGGTGACCGGGGTGGATGTGGCGTACGACGACGTGCGCGATGTCGTCGCGGCCGCGGCCGTCGTGCTCGACGCCGCCACGCTCACCGTGGTCGACGAGGCCACCGCCGTGGGCCGGGTCGCCTTCCCGTATGTCCCGGGCCTGCTGGCGTTCCGGGAGATCCCGACCGTTCTCGCCGCCCTCGAAGCGCTCACCTCGGACCCCGGCCTGGTCGTCTGCGACGGCTACGGGCTGGCGCATCCGCGCCGCTTCGGGCTCGCCGCGCATCTCGGGGTGCTCACCGGACTGCCGGTGATCGGGGTGGCGAAGAACCCGTTCACCTTCTCGTACGAGCAGCCGGGCCCCCGGCGCGGCGACTCGTCGCCGCTGCTGGCCGACGACGGCGAGGAGGTCGGCCGGGCACTGCGGACCCAGCCGGGGGTCAAGCCGGTGTTCGTCTCGGTCGGGCACCGTGTGAGCCTGCCGAACGCCTGCGCCCACACGCTGCGGCTGGCCCGTGACTACCGCCTGCCCGAGTCCACCCGCCGCGCCGACGCGCTCTGCCGCAGGGCGCTGCGCGACGCGACCGGCTAGCCGCCCGCCGCCCGTGGCCGTACGCCGACATGCCAGGTCGGCCGCCGCGCTGTAGAAACGACCTGTAGAAACGACCTGTGGATAACCGCGGAACAGCGGAAGCGAGCGACCAAGCGCTTGCTTTCCACAGGGGTTGTGCGGAGTGCGGCACGTTCTTAGCATCACTGCTGTTACATCAGTTGTGTCACAGTGCTGGGGGCCCGATGACAACGACAGCCAATGGTCCGCTGAGCGGCGTACGCGTGGTCGAGCTGGCCGGAATCGGCCCGGGACCCTTCGCCGCCATGACCCTCGCGGATCTGGGCGCCGATGTCGTACGGGTCGACCGCCCCGGCGGCGCCGGACTCGGCATCGATCCGGCGTACGACCTGACGAACCGCAACAAGCGCTCCGTGCTGATCGACCTCAAGACCGACAGCGGCACCGCCCGCGTTCTCGACCTGGCCGAGCGCGCCGATGTGCTGATCGAGGGGTACCGCCCGGGGGTCGCCGAGCGCCTCGGCGTCGGCCCGGAGGAGTGCCTCGCCCGTAATCCGCGTCTGGTGTACGGACGGATGACCGGCTGGGGCCAGGAGGGGCCGCTCGCGGACCGGGCGGGCCACGACATCGGCTATATCGCCGTCACCGGGGCGCTCTCGATGATCGGCAAGCCCGACGAGCCGCCCGCGCTCCCGGCGAATCTGCTCGGTGACTACGCGGGCGGCGCCCTGTATCTGGTCATCGGCGTGCTCGCCGCGCTCCAGCACGCCCGGACACCGGACGGCAAGGGACAGGTCGTGGACGCGGCGATCGTGGACGGCACCGCCCATCTCACCACCATGATCCATGCCCTGATGGGCGCGGGCGGCTGGCAGGACCGCCGGGGCGCCAATCTGCTCGACGGCGGCAGCCCCTTCTACGGCTCGTACGAGACCGCGGACGGTGAGTACATGGCGGTCGGCCCGCTGGAGCAGCGGTTCTACGACGAGTTTGTGCGGCTGCTCGGAATCGCGGACGAGATCCCGGCCCGCAAGGACTTCGCGCGCTGGGACGAGCTGCGGGAGGCGGTCGCGGCCCGGTTCAGGACGAAGACACGCGAGGAGTGGACGGCGGTCTTCGAGGGCTCCGACGCGTGTGTCGCCCCCGTGCTGTCCCTGCGTGAGGCCCCGGCCCACCCGCATCTCGCCGCCCGGAGCACCTTCACCCGCCATGCCGGGCTCGTGCAACCCGCGCCCGCGCCCCGCTTCTCCGCCACGCCCGGCTCGGTGCGCCGCGCGCCCGCCCAGCCCGGCGCGGACACCGCCGAGATCGCCCGCGACTGGAAGGTGCCGTCGCTCGAACCGGAGCCGTCCGTGTCCGTGGAGCGGTCCGCGCCCGTGGAGCCGTCTTCGTCCGCCACCGCCGACGACGCCTCCGTATCCGCCGATGTCCCTCTCTCCGAAAGGCAGTCGCCGTGAGCACCGAAGCGTACGTCTACGACGCGATCCGCACTCCGCGCGGCCGCGGCAAGGCCAATGGCGCCCTGCACGGCACCAAGCCCATCGATCTCGTGGTCGGTCTCATCCATGAGCTGCGCCGTCGGCTGCCCGGACTCGACCCGGCGGCGATCGACGACATCGTCCTCGGGGTGGTCAGCCCGCTCGGCGACCAGGGCTCGGACATCGCCCGTATCGCGGCCGTCGCCGCCGGACTGCCCGACACCGTCGCCGGCGTACAGGAAAACCGCTTCTGTGCCTCCGGGCTCGAAGCCGTCAACCTGGCCGCTGCCAAGATCCGCTCCGGCTGGGAGGACCTGATCCTCGCGGGCGGCGTCGAGTCCATGTCCCGCGTGCCCATGGGCTCGGACGGCGGGGCCTGGATGATGGACCCGATGACCAGCTTCGCGTCGGGCTTCGCGCCGCAGGGCATCGGCGCCGATCTGATCGCCACGCTCGGCGGTTTCACCAGGCGCGATGTGGACGAGTTCGCGGCGCTCTCGCAGGAGCGGGCCGCCGCCGCATGGAAGGACGGCCGCTTCGACCGCTCCGTCGTCCCGGTCCTCGACCGCAATGGCCTCACCGTCCTCGACCGCGACGAACACATGCGCCCGGGCACCACCGCCGACTCGCTGGCCGCCTTGGAGCCGTCGTTCGCGACGATCGGCGAGGCGGGCGGCTTTGACGCCGTCGTGCTCCAGAAGTACCACTGGGTCGAGAAGATCGACCATGTCCATCACGCGGGCAACTCCTCGGGCATCGTGGACGGCGCGGCGCTCGTCGCCATCGGCTCCCGGGAGACCGGCGAGCGGTACGGACTCACTCCGCGCGCCAGGATCGTCTCCGCCGCGGTCTCCGGTTCCGAGCCGACCATCATGCTCACCGGGCCCGCGCCCGCCACCCGCAAGGCGCTTGCCAAGGCCGGACTGACCATCGACGACATCGACCTGGTCGAGATCAACGAGGCCTTCGCCGCCGTCGTCCTGCGCTTCGTCGAGGAGATGGACCTCCCCTTGGACAAGGTCAATGTGAACGGTGGGGCGATCGCGCTCGGCCATCCGCTCGGGGCCACCGGCGCGATGATCCTCGGCACGCTCGTCGACGAACTGGAGCGGCGGGACAAGCGGTACGGCCTGGCGACGCTGTGCGTCGGCGGCGGCATGGGTGTCGCGACCGTCGTCGAACGCCTCTGACCGGCCCCCACCCTCCCC
>NZ_LATD01000274.1 GCF_000981895.1 Streptomyces odonnellii
ACACATGACTGCCACGTCCCGTCCGTCGCCCGCCCCCGCCCCCAGCGGAGACGCTGCCCCCCGTGGAGACGCCGCGAGCAGCGCCGGCAAACGCGTCCTCCTCGCCGCTCCCCGGGGCTACTGCGCGGGTGTCGACCGCGCAGTGATCGCCGTGGAGAAGGCCCTTGAGCAGTACGGGGCGCCCGTCTACGTCCGTCACGAGATCGTCCACAACAAGTACGTCGTGCGGACCCTGGAGAAGAAGGGCGCGATCTTCGTCGAGGAGACGGCGGAGGTGCCCGAGGGGTCCATCGTGATGTTCTCGGCCCACGGAGTCGCGCCGACCGTCCACGACGAGGCGGCGGAGCGGCGGCTGGCCACCATCGACGCGACCTGCCCGCTGGTCACCAAGGTCCACAAGGAAGCCGTACGGTTCGCACAGGAGGACTACGACATCCTCCTGATCGGCCACGACGGCCATGAAGAGGTCATCGGCACCACCGGCGAGGCCCCCGACCACATCACCCTGGTCGACGGCCCGGACGATGTCGCGAACGTCCAGGTGAGGGACGAGTCGAAGGTCGTCTGGCTCTCCCAGACCACCCTTTCCGTCGACGAGACGATGGAGACGGTCGGCGCGCTGAAGGAGAAGTTCCCCCAGCTCATCTCGCCGCCCAGCGACGACATCTGCTACGCCACCCAGAACCGTCAGACAGCGGTCAAGCAGATGGGCGCGGCGGCCGATCTGGTGATCGTGGTGGGCTCGAAGAACTCCTCCAACTCGGTACGGCTGGTCGAGGTCGCCCTCGGCGCGGGTGCCGGCGCGTCCCACCTGGTCGACGGCGCGGAGGAGATCGACGAGGCCTGGCTGGAGGGCGTCTCCACGGTCGGCCTCACCTCGGGCGCGTCGGTTCCGGAGGTACTGGTCGACGGTGTTCTGGAGTGGCTGGCGCAGCGCGGCTTCGAGGATGTCGAGACCGTCAAAGCGGCGGAGGAGTCGATCACCTTCTCGCTCCCCAAGGAACTGCGGCGCGACCTGCGCGCGGAGGCGGCTGCCCTCGCGGAGAGGTGAACGTACCGAAGGTGTGAAGGTACGAAGGTACGTACGGTGTGAACGTACGGGGGTGAGGGGGCGCGGCGGGTTCATGGGCCGTTCCCCCGGAAGTCGGTGTCGGTGTCTGGCCGTAACGTTGTGTCCATGAATGTCTTCGGAGTGGACATCGGCGGTTCGGGCATCAAGGGCGCGCCCGTTGATCTGGAGCGCGGCGATCTCGCCGAGCCGCGGCACAAGGTACTCACCCCGCATCCGGCGACGCCCGAGGGTGTCGCCGACGGTGTGGTCGAGGTCGTACAGCACTTCGGCTGGTCGGGCCCGGTCGGCATCACCTTCCCGGGGGTGGTCACGGGGTCCGTCGTCCGTACGGCAGCGAATGTCGACAAGTCGTGGGTCGACAGGGACGCGGGCCAACTTCTCAGCGACCGGCTGGGCCTCCGGGTCACGATTCTGAACGACGCGGACGCGGCGGGCGTGGCCGAGATGGCCTTCGGCGCCGGGCGCGGGCGCAAGGGCACGGTCTTTCTGCTGACGTTCGGTACGGGCATCGGCAGCGCGCTGTTCATCGACGGCAAGCTGGTGCCCAACACCGAGCTGGGCCATCTGGAGCTGCACGGACACGAGGCGGAGAAGCACGCGTCGTCGAAGGCCAAGGAGGACGCGGAGCTGAGCTGGCACCACTGGGCGCACCGCGTGCAGAAGTATCTGGAGCATGTGGAGATGCTGTTCTCGCCGGAGCTGTTCATCATCGGCGGCGGTGTGAGCCGCAAGGCGGACAAGTTCCTGCCGCTGATCAAGGGGGTCAGGGCGGAGATCATCCCGGCGGAGCTGCAGAACAACGCGGGGATCGTGGGCGCGGCGATGATGGCGTCGGGGAGGTAGGGGCGGGACTGGCCCGGTGGACGGGGTGTGGCGGTGAGGCGGGCATGGCGGCGAGGCAGGGGTGCGGCGGCGAGGCGTGACACGGCTGCGTGACGTGCCGGCCGTGACCTGCTAGCCGCGTCGGACGGCTCGGTACGCGGTGGCTCCGTTGGCCTGTGCCCGGGCCGTACGAGGCGTACGGGCCGTACGAGAAGCCGGCCCGGCGTCCCCGAGCGCCCCGGCGTCCCGGAGCGCTGCCGCGTCCCGGGCGCGCTGGCGGTGCGCCATCTCCCGTACCTTCCGTACGGTGGCGATCAGCCCGGCGACGAGCGTGCCGCCGTACAGCCACCCCGCGTGCACGGCCAGCGCCGTGACCAGCGCCATCGCGTGCCCGCCGAAACCGCCGGAGCTCTCGGCGAGGGGGAAGATGCCGACCGCGAAGGCGATCGGCACGCCGATGGGGGCCGTCACCAGATCGGCGGTACGGACCCACAGCGCCGTCACCGCGCTGACCGGCAGGAACAGCACCCCGTACACCAGGGGCGCGCCATCGAGCAGAAGCCGGTCCAGAAAGGCGATGCCCAGCATGGTCGCGGCGGCGAACAGCCCGGCGCCGAGCCCGGTGAACCGTGGATTGGGAAGCCGGCGCAGCTTCCGCAGGCTCCCTGATTTCGGCAGGCCCCGGGGCTTGCGCAAGCTCCGGGGCCGCCGCGTATCCCGGGATTTCCGAACTCCTCGGGCTTCCCGGGCTTCCCGGAGCTTTCGCAACTGGTGTACGACGGGGCGTACGCGCCGCCGGGGCGCGGTGGGCAGCCGGTACACGCCGACACGTTCGGTTACGGCGCCCTGCGGGGGGTGCGGGCGCTGCTGCGGCGGCCGGCGCCCGGGCTGACGTGTGCTGTGCTGCTCCACCGCTCCAACGTAGGTGGCGCGTGGGGAGGAATCAGGCGATGGACACGCTCTTTGGGTGACCTTGGCGTTGCGTTCGACGTCAGCGGGCACGGCGTGTGGTGCCGAGGACCCGTCATCGGCCGCCGTGGCCCGCCCGTAAACTGGGCAATCGGCCCCCGGGCCGGAACGGGCCGACGGGCCGCAGGGTCTGCGGGCCACGGGGCCACCGGGCCGTCAGTGGGACCGACCGGCCTCAGCGCCCCGGCCTCCGGTCGGCCAGGCCCAGCTCAGCACAGTCCATCCGCACCCCCGTCCACGTTCCGCCCTCCCTACCCCTACAGCTAGCTACCCCTACTCCTCACTCCAGGAAGTCGCCACCGTGTCGCTCACGATCGGAATCGTCGGCCTGCCGAATGTCGGCAAGTCGACCCTGTTCAACGCCCTGACCAAGAACGACGTGCTGGCGGCCAACTACCCGTTCGCCACCATCGAGCCCAACGTCGGCGTGGTCGGGGTGCCGGACCCGCGGCTGAACAAGCTCGCGGAGATCTTCGGCTCCCAGCGGATCCTTCCCGCCACGGTCGACTTCGTCGACATCGCCGGTATCGTGCGCGGCGCCTCCGAGGGCGAGGGCCTGGGCAACAAGTTCCTGGCGAACATCCGTGAGTCGGACGCCATCTGCCAGGTCATCCGGGCCTTCAAGGACGAGAACGTCGTCCATGTCGACGGCAAGGTCTCGCCCAAGGACGACATCGAGACGATCAACACCGAGCTGATCCTCGCCGACCTCCAGACGATCGAGAAGGTCCTCCCGCGCCTCCAGCGCGAGTCACGGATCAAGAAGGAGGTGCTGGGCCAGGTCAAGGCGATCGAGGAGGCCCAGGCCATCCTGGAGACCGGCGAGACGCTCTTCTCCGCGGGCATCGTCCAGGGCACGGAGAAGGCGGAACCGCTGCGCGAGCTGCACCTGCTCACGACCAAACCGTTCCTCTACGTCTTCAATGTCGACGAGGAGGAGCTGACGGACGACACCTTCAAGGACGAGCAGCGCGCCCTGGTCGCCCCCGCCGAAGCGATCTTCCTCAACGCCAAGCTGGAGTCCGACCTCGCCGAACTGGACGACGAGGAGGCCCTCGAACTCCTCCAGTCGGTGGGCCAGGAAGAACCGGGCCTCGCCACCCTCGCCCACGTGGGCTTCCGCACCCTGGGCCTCCAGACGTACCTCACCGCAGGCCCCAAGGAATCCCGCGCCTGGACGATCAAACAGGGCGCCACGGCCCCCGAAGCCGCCGGCGTGATCCACACCGATTTCCAGAAGGGCTTCATCAAGGCCGAGGTCATCTCCTTCGCCGACCTCCTGGAAACAGGCTCGGTCCCGGAAGCCCGAGCGGCAGGCAAGGCCCGCATGGAGGGCAAGGAGTACGTGATGCAGGACGGCGATGTGGTCGAGTTCCGCTTCAACGTTTAATTGATATTTCATGCCTGCCCTGTAAAGGTGCATGTCAAAAGGGGTCCGTCAATCCAAGATGGGCCCCTTTTGAGGCTCCACCGAAGGCTGGACGGCGATTTGATGCTGGATGTGTCCCAGAGGGCCGGATCGGACCACCTGTCGGCACTTGTGGCCACCCCTGGGATGCTGTCCCGTGCTGACATTGCGCTTTGCGTGGAGCGACCCGAATCGCGTACGAATTCTTGAAGGCGAGCCGTTGTGGTAACTGGCGACCGAACAGCAAGTCCTCACGTTTCGAAACCTGCAGACTCGAGAGTCGCCATAGCCTGCCTGGCTAGCCGAGGGACATTCATTCTGGGTGTATAACTCAGCCCGATCACTTCTCGGCGCAGCGCGGCACGATGAGGATCACGGCGATGACGCGACGCGACATCTTTGACTATCTGTGCGGTGAGGGTGGCCCCTGGTGTCGAAGGCTCGATGAGACGCACTTCCTGGAGGGCCTGTACGACCTTGACGGGCTGCAGTCGACGGATCGTCGGTTCACGACGGCGCGAGCCGACATCATCCAGTACCGGATCAACAACCCATTGGACTGGCCCGACGACTGGATCTTCGAAGGTTCACGCATTCAACTCCTGGACGGCCCTGACCAGATCCTTTCGCCGTCGTGGCACGTCTAGTTCATCCAGAGGTGCAGGTCGACGTCGACAAGTCAGTAAAACGCGCCGAGGATCTGAACCGCATCCTTGGGCCGAACGGCTGGACCCTCCGCGCCTTCGAGTTCCACTCGGGCCAGCCGATCCACACGCCGGTCCCCACGGAGGCCACCGGACCGCTGGTATCGCTGCCGCTTGAAGACGACGACACTGGGAAGCTCGACCCGTTCTCGGGCTGACCTACAGTCTCTTTCACCGGGACGGTGAGGAGATGACTCGTGACCTGCTCCGAGCGGAGCTCCTGTGCTGGCACGACATTCCCAGAAGCCGGATTCCATGAGTGATAGGGCTGCACCGATCTGTTTGTATCTGAACCTGGGACACTTGAGGCGGTGGACGAGCCTCACCCCTCGGTTGCCTGGATCCGCCGCAAGAATCTGGCTGCAGGCGCGCGTTCGCTGAAAAGGGCGGATTGGTGACGAGCGTCTTGCCCGGTTACGCCGTGGTATCGACGCTCTCAAGTGCTGGGTCCGGCGGTAGATCGGGGACTTGGGGGGCGAGCGTCTTTCAGAGGTGTAATCGGGATGCCTGGGATGGGAACTACCCGTGTGAGCGTCCAAGGTGCGCTACTGCCATCGGATCTTGACGAAGCCAGGCCGCCTGCACTCAGCGGAAAACAGCGTCTCGCTGGGGCGCTGGTCTGCGCCGGACTGGGGGTGAACGCTGTCACCACCATGTGGTCATGTTCGTCGGTCGGCCCAGTTGATCTGGACGGCCGAGCCGAGTAGACACCTCGCAATCTGTGGCACTTCTGCGCCTCCACTGTTCTGGCCACCGGGTTCCCATCCAGGAGGTCTCGCGCTGGCTGGGCCACCGCTCAGTCAAAACCACGGTCGGCTTCCACGGGCATCCGCTGGCAAGCGCGTGGGCGTGCCGCAGGCAAGTCCTGCACCAAGCGTCCCGCATCCCTGGACGCGACTCTCCAACCACTGAAGGAGGCGGATTGAAGTGCTGGAACTCGAGCTGTGTGCGGGCGTGCAAAAGATGCCTGACCTGCATGGTGCTGTGAGGCAACGCTGGTCCTCGGATAGCTGACTCGTTGTCGTCACCTGGCATCGCCCGCCTTCATCCCCGTTGTTCCGGGGCGAGGTATCCCTAGCGGAGTCGGCTGCTTCGGCGCGCCGTGCCGGCTTGCCGACGCTGCCCCGGGCGTGGAGCCCTGGACCAACGGGCGCGCCGTCCCCAGCGGAGTGCTAATGGTTAGGATCCCGCCAACGGGGATGACGTAAGAGCTCCGCTTTCTGGAAGATCGCTCATAGAGTCTTCCAAGCATCGGCCGTGAGGCGGTGCGAGGAAGATCGGGGGAGTAACGAGATGACACAAAGCGGGGCGCCCTATCCAGTGGCTGAGCTGCTCACCGCGGTGCGGTCGGAGATTCTGGCGGAGCGTCGCGGGGACGGGGGCGATGCACATAAGGTGCCGCTCTCCGGCGGGCGGCGCGTCTCCTCTGCAGGTGGACGATTCGAGTATCTCTTCGCCTGTAAGAAGTGGAACGAGGCGCTGGACGGTGTCCCCGTGCTCATGAGGGAGTCGCAGGCCCGCGGCCTTTGGGCGTCAGCGGAGGCATCGCGTATGCCGGACGGGACCGTGCGTCTGATCACGACAGAGGACTACGGACCTTCGGTGCGTAATGCCCAGGTTCGGAAAGATGATGCGGCGGGGCTCGTCACGCTCGCGGCGCGTCTCGAATCCGCCGGCGAAACCGGCGGTTCCATCCATGTGGGCAGCGCCGACTGGATCGTTGGCCGGGGAACTCCGCAGATTGCACGTGACCCCAATCCCGGACGCTGGATATCGAGCTGGAAGGACCTAAGGCTCAATTCACGCCAAAGGCTGGCCATTGAGCAGGCCCTGGCAAGCCAGATTCTCTTTCTGTGGGGACCGCCGGGAACGGGCAAGACGGACGTCGTTGGGCATGTTGTCGAAGGGAACTTCCGGCAGGGGCTCAACGTTCTGTTCCTCGCACCGACGAAGGTGGCCGTTGACCAAGCCCTTGAGCGCATCTGTGACCTCTTGGCCGGACAAGAGGGCTTCGCCGATGGACTGGTCCAGCGCGCCGGCGAGATTGAAGTCGCCTCTCTGCGCGAGCGATACGGAGCGTACGTCGACACGGAGCAGATCACGACCCGCGTGTCTGCTCAGTTGGATGAGGCTCTTAGCCAGACCAGTCAGAGCTTGAAGAACATGCGCGCCCTCGTAGCCCTGCACGACGACATGGCTTCTCTTGAGGAGCGGCTCGTGGCGTCCCGCGGAGGCCACACCTCTGCCAAGCAGAACGGAGGGGCCCACGATCAGGAGATCTTTCGAGCTGAAGTGCAGGCTGCGGAGCTGCGCCTCAAGATCAGTCAACTGGGCACCCCGAGCGGCCTTTTCGCCAAGCGCAAAGAAAGCCAGCTAGCTGCCCTGCACACAGAGCTGAATCGGACGGACGTGGCGCTGCAGCTTGCGCGACAGCAACGCGCGGACGCCAGGAGAAGTGAGCGCCAGGCGGCTCACGAGATCGAGGATCTCAGCGGCCGCCTGGCTGCCGCCAGGCAAAGGCTGGCTGGTGTCCCTGCGCGGCCGATTCTCGCCCGACAGGCCGAGGCCGAGCAGAAGCGTCTTGAAGAGCTCGACCAGCAGCGCAGGAAGATCCAGGACACGGTTCGAAGCAGGTGCCGGATCATGGGGGCCACCGTTGCGAAGGCCGTGCAGTCACGGAAACTGCTCGACCGCGTTGACGTAGTGGTGATCGACGAGGCGGGCATGGTCGATCTGCCCTCTGCCTGGCTGGCAGCAGGGCTGGCAGGTAAGAGAGTGGTGGTCGCAGGAGACTTCCGGCAGCTTCCCGCTGTGACCAAGGGGGACGGAGACCGGAAGGCGACCGAGGAGGAGCGTGCCCATTCCCGGCATTGGGCGTCCAGAGACGCCTTCCACGCTGCGGGTCTCGTATCTGCGTCAGGCGCGGTTCGTCAGGATCCTCGGCTTGTCTCCCTGGACACTCAGTACCGTATGCGCGAGTCGATCTGCGCGGTGGTGAACGCTGTCGCCTACCCGGACGCCCCGCTGCGCACCGGCCGGGACGACCGGAGCCGTATTCCGGCCAACCCGCTGGTCGATGCCACGGTCCTGCTCATCGACACCTCCAAGCAGCGCATTCTTGGCCCGGACAAGAAAGCCAACACGGTGAACGAGGCTGTGGTTCATGAGCTCATCCGCGGTCTCCAGTTCGAGCAGGTCCTTCCGGGCCGCAAGTGGCAGGCCGCGGAGGTTCCACGGGGTGAGCGCGCATCGGACAGGCTCGCCGTCATCGCGCCCTATCGGGCTCAGGTCAAAGCGCTGCAGGGGAGCCTGAAGTACCGGTTCGGGGAGGAGTACGAGGGACTGGTCGATACGATCCACCGGTTCCAGGGAAGCCAGCGTCCGATCGTCGTCTTCGACACGGCCGTCGGCGCGGGCAAGGACCCTGGCTTCTTCTACCAGGGCGCAGGACTCTCCTCCTCTACGTGCCGTCTGCTGAACGTCGCTCTCAGCCGGGCCCAGGACCATCTGATCGTCGTCGCCGATCTTGAGCACTTGCGGGAGCATCTGCCACCCCACAGCGAAGCCCGCGTCATGCTGGATCACCTGGAGAACCACGCCCAGGTGATGTCGGCCGATCAGCTGGTGCCCATCCGTGATGCCGCCCAGCTCTCGTCGCTTAGCGCTGAGGAACTGGAGCGCCCGGCCTTCTTTCCGGCGGACGAGGTGTACAAGGCGGTGGAGTGGGACATCGCACGCGCGGCGAGCAGTATTGAGCTCTATTGCCCTTTCCTCGACCCGAGGCCGGTTCGCAAGTGGTCGGCTCTGCTCGGGCAACGCGTCAGCGAGGGAGTCCGGGTGGTGATCTACACGCGTGCCGCCGAGGAGCAACGCGACGCGGCTGCGGCCGACCGCCATCAGCAGCGAATCGACGAGCTCCGTGGTGCCGGGTGCGAAGTCGACTTCCGGGAACGCATGCATGAGAAGGTCCTCATCCTCGACCGCGTGGTTCTCTGGCACGGATCTCTCAATCTCCTCGCTAACACCGGCCCTACCGATCTGATGATGCGGTTCAACGATCCCGCCTCCTGCGAACGGGTCAGCCGGGTCGTCGAGCGTGCCCGCAAGGACAGAGAGGCCTGGAATCCCCGAGCGGCGGCGGAGAGCCGCGATGCTGATGCGGCACCTGTCGGTGGTTCGCAGCGAACGACGGCGGACGCCGGTACGCGGGCGACCGACGGCATCAAGCCCGGCGATGTCGTCGACGGGCGTCTCTACCTGGCGGTGTCGTTCTCGGAGAAGGATGAGGCGAAGCGACTGCTGGGTGCTCGGTGGGACAAGCCAAATGGTCTCTGGTGGGTCGACGCGGGCCGGGTCACACGGGAGCAGGCCCGGCGCTGGTTGCCGTGACGCGCAGTGGGCCCTGCTGTACCGGCCCGCTCCCCGAGTTATCGGTCGAGTAACGAACTCGCTGAGTCTCGGCACGGTGGGTGGAGCCGGTGTCTTCGCCCGAAAGCTGGAATCGGCTCCGCTGGCCCGCAGGGCAAGTGACCAGGCCCCCGTGCTGGGATGTCCCTCTCCAGAACCCCGTTTTCGCGGGTGGGAGCTCCGTATCACGGATTCCGGTTCAACGTGCAGTCCCTCAATTGCCGCCCGTTGACTAATTTTTCAAACGCGCAGATCGCCCCTGACGCGGGTCAGCAGCGTTCAGGTCTCGTAAATGGTGGGGCGATGCCCCACGTGAACGACCCAGACCACCAGTTCCCCGTTGTCGATCGTGTAGACGACGCGGTAGTCGCCGACCCGCAGGCGGCGACGCTCAGGCTGGGACACGAGTGCGGTGGTGTTGAAGCCGAGCGGATCACTTTCCAGCTCGGTCAGCTTGGCCAGGATGCGCAGTGCCATGTCGCGGGGGATCTTCCGGAGCTCGGCCTGCGCCTCGGGGCGGAAGACGGTTCGGTACTCACTCACCGCGCGCCAGTGTCTCCCTCATGATGTCCTCGATCGGGATGCCGGGCGCTGGGTTGGCCATGCGTTCGTCGATGATCCGGTTGATCTCGCGCTCTTCCCACTCCTGGTACTTGCGCAGGACTTCGATGGACACGACGGCGGCGACCTGCTTGCCGCGTCGGGTGATCACGGTGGGTACGTCGTCCCGGTCTGCGCGCTCCACCACCTCCGCCAGGTGCGCACGCACGTCGCGGATGGACTCTATGGGCATCTGGCTCATACGCTCAAGCGTACCGAGTGTGCCATGTGTACACAATCGCATGCCTGATGAGGATCTTGCTCCGTTTCATGCCGCCCTGGGCGCATGATCTGTACGGCTGCAACGGTCGGCTCGCTCGACCACCTCGGCCGGGTGGGCTTGTATGTCGTGAACTTTCAGCCCTTCCGGGGAGGCGCGAGTTCGGTCAGGTCGAGGGTGATCTCGAAGGGCACCGGGCGGTGGAGCGAGTCGCGGAAGATGCCGACGGGGGCGTAGGAGCGGGTCGGCTCGTCGAGTTCGTAGGCGTGTACGACGGGTGAGCCGTCCTCCTCCTCGATGCACCAGTAGTGGGGGATGCCGGCTTCCGCGTACTTGCGGAGCTTTACGGTGCGGTCCCGGTGGGCGGACTCGGGGGAGACGACCTCGATGACGAGGCGTACTTCGTCCGGTGCGAACCAGGTCCGGTCGCCGTCGAAGTCGGCTGTCGTCACCAGGAGGTCCGGCTCCGGCCGGTTGCGCTGATCGAGCTTGATGGTCATCTCGCGGCCGACCCGGACGTCGACAGGTGCCTGCTCCATGAGAGCGACGGTGAGCATGGTGACGAGGTGGCCGTGCCACCACCTCTGCGGGGACATCATGAAGACGAGCGCTCCGTCGATCAGCTCGGTGTGGCGGGGTGCCTCGGGGAGGCGGTCCAGGTCCTCCGCGAACCAGCCTTCCGCGCGTGGCGGGCGCATCCAGTCGGGCAGTGCGGTCATGGCTTTACGGTAGCGCCGCGCCGCCGTCCCCGTCGTCGTGGGCGGCATGCCCGGCCGTGCGACGCGATTTCCGGTGGCAGGAACGGCGAATTCCGGGGGTGATTCGCGGATTCGCGGATTCGCGGGTGACATATGGCAATGGCCAATGCCCCCGTCCGGATTCCCGGTTGACGGAAATCTCGTCGCTCAGGGCCTCTCCCGCCCTTCCCGTAACGGATATTCTCGCAACTACCAGCGGGTAAAGGGGGGTTACCTTGACAAAGCGGAGCCGGAGCGTCCCCGGGGAGTGCCGGCGGGGGCATTTACGGATGTCGTCGCAGGCCGGGATCGATGTTCAGGCGCATATCGAGACCCTGATCAATGATTTCCGTACCAGTGATCCTTTGATGCCCGTGATCGTTCTGCATGCCGAGGAGTCCGCCCAGGACGAAGAGATCGGCAAGCTTGTCAGGGAATTACGCCTCGGGCAGGAGGAGCACGGCAGTCGTGTCGCCGAGGTGCCCGGGCAGCCGGCGCGGGCCGTGGCCGAGAGCGTGCCGGCCGCGCGGCTCGTACGGGAGCTGGGAGAGCCGCGGCGCTGGGACTCGCCGGGAGCGCTGTACCGGCGCTACGCCTTTCCGCGGCTGCGGCTCGTGCGCGCCATCAACGACGCCGTACGGGAAGTGGACAGCGGCGCGTCCACCGCGCCCGACGGCGAACGCGATCCGGAGCAGCGGCTGCTCGACCAGCTCGCCAAGCAGCGTTGGCGGCCCAAGCCCAAGGCGGGCTCGCCCTGGCGGATCGGGCCGTCCCTCTTCGACACCGCCCATGTGCTTCCGGCCAGCGTTGTCGCCGGACTCGCCGTACTGCTGGCCAGTGTGGAGCTCTGGGTGGCGCTCGCCGCGGTCCTCGGCATCCTGGCGCTGCTCACCGCGCTGAACTACTGGCTGCCGGGCCGCGCCCCGATCTTCCTGTGGCTGCGCCGTGAGAGCCGCTGGTTCCTGACCACGACCTTTCTGCTGCCCGTCGCCGGCCAGCAGCCCTCCGAGGTGCGGATGCTGCACCCCGTCCGCTCCTGGAAGGCCATCGCGGCCCGCGCCAACGATGTCGCCGAGAGCCTGCGCGAGGGCGGTCAGGCACAGCTTCAGCTCCATGTCCTGGCTCTGCTCGAAGATCTACGGGACAACCACCGCCGCCGTAGCTGGGACCTGCGCGGTCTCAAACGCATCCGGCCACCGGTGCTCTTCCTGCCCGGCGCCGACGAACGAGGCGGCGGTATCGCGCTGATCAAGGCGATCAGTGACGTACGGAGTGTCCGCAGCGAACTCGACCCGCTCCTGGTCGTGGCCTCCGTGGCCACGGGCGATGTGCGTCTCCTCGACGAGAGTCACTCCGGTGCCCCGAGCCACCCGGCCGCTCCGGCCTCCGCCGCGCTGCGGGACAGCATCAGACACGCCCACCAGGCATGGGAGCACGGGCTGCGGGCAGGCCAGTCGCCCAGCATGTCCGGTGCGGTGCCGTGGGAACTGCGGATCGCGCTGCCCACCGGGGAACTGCGGCAGCTGGAGGAGCAGCGGCGCTGGTGCACGCGGGCACCGTCGCGGCCCGCCCTCGCCCGTATCGTCTGGTCGCTGCCCGTCTTCTCCCTCGCCGGACTGATGATCGTGGGCTCGCTCGGCTACTCCTGGCTGAACCTCCGGGACCACTACTGTTCGGCCGGGATCCTGACCGCGAACCATGACACCGAACTCGTCGAGGGCGTGGGCGGCGGCGACGAGTGCATCGGGATCGCCACCGGCGGTGTACGGTTCGCCGGCACCGGCGGCAGCGGGAGCGACACCGAGAACGCCGGCGCGGGCGAGGCCGGCGACAACAGCATCGGCACCAGGACCGGCACCAGCGGCTCCGGTGACACCACTGCCCCCGGCACCGAGGACAGTGCCGTCCCCTGGACCCTCGCGCAGGTGGAGGAGCGTATCCACGCCGAGAACGCGAAGGTCGAGCGGGACTACCGGGGTTCGTACGTCACCGTGGTGTACGCCGGACCGCTGAGCAGCGACCCGGAGTACGGCCGCCCGCCCGTGAAGGGCACCGAGGAACTGGCCGGGGTCTATCTGGCCCAGGCCGCGATCAACAAGGAGAACGGGGTCAAACTCCGTGTCCTGCCGGCCAACGGCGGGCTCGACATGAGTCAGCAGCGGAAGATGGCCGACCGGATCGCCGCGTACGCCGAGAAGGACCCCACCGTGGTGGGAGTCGTGGGGCTGGGACGCGATCTGAGGACCAGCCTGGCCACCGCGGACCGGCTCGTCGAGGCCGGCCTGCCGGTGGTATCGGGCACCAACTCGGCCGCCTATCTCCCGGTCCAGATGCCCAACTGGTTCAGCCTCGCCGCCCCCGACAACTGGCAGGCCGCGCAACTCGGCCTCCTCGTCGGCCAGCTCCGTACCGCGGGGAAGCAGAGCGCCGTCGTACTCGCCCGGGACACCGAGGGCAGCGACGACCTCTACACCGACGAGCAGGCGTACTACGGCGAGAGGATGCTGGAGAAGCAGGGCTTCACCACGACGGTGGAGCGTTACCAGGTGACCGTCAAGACGGCGTCGCTGGAGAACCAGGTCGAGGAGCTCTGCGCACAGGACACCCCGCCGTCCGTCATCTACTTCGCGGGAAGGACCGAGGACGTCGGTCCGCTGATGACCCAGCTCAGTTCGAGGTGCGGCGAGCAGGAGATCTCCGTGATCACGGGCGACGACCTGTCCAAGGCGGGTTTCGGGCGCGGTGCGGACGTGACCAAGAAGGTGACGCTCTACCACGTCTCCCTGACCGATCTCGAATCGGCGGCGGAGGCCGACCCTCCGTTCTACGCGAACGCCGAGGACTTCCTCCCCGGTCTCACGGGCAAGGACGTGTCGTACAGGAGTTCCTTCCTCAGCAATGGACAGACCGCCCTGTCGCACGACGCCACCCAGGCCCTGTACGAGGCCGCGAGCCGGAGCCGCAGTGAGCAGTGGCTGCGGTTCCCGGCCGAGGGCACGGGCCGCGGCCCCCGGCGGGAGCCGCAGAACCGGGCCACCACCTGGGCGAATCTCAGAACGGTCATCCTCAAGGGCATGGCGACCGGCACCGTCGACTTCACCGGAGCTCCCGTGTACGGCGAACGCGGGGGCCACGGCATCGCGCTGATCCGTGTCCGGCAGGGCGACGACGGCGATGTCCTGCGTACGAGGCTGTGCGGCAGACAGGCGGGCGACACCGCTCCCCTCACGCCGCAGGTCTGCGACATCCGTCAACCCGACGCCCCGGAGTGAATACCGCCGGGTTACTCCGCGGGCGCGAGGCCTGTCTTCGCGCCCGCGCCGCACAGCGGTACGACGACGGAGCGGTCGGTCCAGCCGCCCACCGCGGCCCAGCAGGCGACGCCGGTCGACTCCACGAAGAGCCCCCGGGCGGCGAGGTCGAGCTGCGCCGCACGGAGCTGGTCCTCCGTCACGGTGAGGAAGGTGCCGCCGGACTCGCGCACGGCGCGCAGGATCTGCCGGGCGCGCGGCGGGTCGGGGATGGCGATGCCCTCGGCGAGGGTGGGGGCGGCGGATCCGGGGCCGACGGGCAGCTCGTCGGCGCCCGCGTGGAAGGCGGCCGCCAGCGGGGAGACGGCCTCGGCCTGGACGGCGATCAGCGCGGGGCGTTCGGCGATGAGCCCGTGCCCGTACAGCTCCGCGATCGCGAGCGCGGCGCCGAGCAGCAGGGTGCCGTTGCCGACCGGTACGGCGATCGCCTCCGGCAGGCGTCCGCCGAGGTCCTCCCACAGCTCGTGGACGTAGGTCTTGGTGCCGTGCAGGAAGTACGGGTTGTACACATGGCTGGCGTAGAAGGTGCCCGGGCGGTCGGCGGCGGCGCGGGCGGCCAGGGCGGTGGCCTCGCGGTCGCCGGGGACGCGTTCCAGGCGCGCGCCGTGGGCGCGGATCTGCTCGGTCTTCTTCGGCGAGGTCGCCTCCGGTACGAACACCGTGCAGGGCAGCCCGGCCCGCGTGCAGTAGGCCGCGACCGCCGTGCCCGCGTTGCCGCTGCTGTCGGCGACGACACGCTCGGGCCCGAGCCGCCGCGCCAGCTCGGCCAGCATCACCGCGCCCCGGTCCTTGAAGGAGAGCGTCGGCATCAGGAAGTCGAGCTTGGCGGAGACGGACGGCGTCAGCGCGACCAGCGGGGTACGGCCCTCGCCCAGGCTGAGGGCGGGTGCGGCGAGCGGCAGCGCCTCCTCGTACCGCCAGAGCGAATTGACGCGCCCGGAAAGGGACTTCAGGGATACGGGCATGGCCTCGAAGTCCAGGTCCCAGGGTCCCCGGCAGGCAGGGCAGCACCAAGCGGCCGTCGCGACGGGTGCGCGGGTTCCGTCGGCCGGACAGAGGTACATCGTCGTCATGGCGTTCAGCATGGCACTTTCCCAGGTCGGCACGGGTGCCAGGGTTTTGTCAAACCCCAGGTCATCACATCGGGTGAAACTTTGGCCCATGCTTGCGGCCAACAACCCAGGGTTGTCAGGCTGTTGCTGTCTGTCAACCTGATGGGAGTGCCCGTGGCCTTCGGTGAGCAGCCCGCCTATTTGCGCGTTGCGAGCGATCTGCGCGACAAGATCGTCAATGGAGCGCTGCCGCCGCACACCCGATTGCCCTCGCAGGCCCGTATCCGCGAGGAGTACGGCGTCTCGGACACGGTGGCGCTGGAGGCGCGCAAGGTGCTGATGGCGGAGGGGCTGGTCGAGGGCCGCTCCGGGTCGGGTACGTACGTGAGGGAGCGGCCGGTGCCGCGCCGGATCTCCCGGTCCGGGTACCGGCCGCCGTCCGGGGCCGGCCCCTTCCGTCAGGAGCAGTCGGAGGCGGGCGCGCGGGGCACCTGGGAGTCCACCAGCGAGCAGGCGGAGGCGGGCACGGCGATCGCGCTCCGCCTGGGCATCCAGCCGGGCGACCGGGTGATGCGGACGCGCTATGTCTTCCGGGACGCGGGCGAGCCGATGATGCTCTCCACCTCCTGGGAGCCCCTGGCGGTCACGGGGCGCACACCGGTGATGCTGCCCGAGGAGGGACCGCTCGGCGGCTGCGGGGTGGTCGAGCGGATGGCAGCCATCGACATCGTCGTGGACAACGTGCTGGAGGAGGTCGGCGCGCGGCCGGGGCTGGCGGAGGAGCTGTCGGCGCTGGGCGGGGTGCCCGGGCATCTGGTGATGGTCCTGGAGCGTACGTATTTCGCGTCGGGGCGGGCGGTGGAGACGGCGGAGATGGTGGTCCCGGCCGACCGGTACCGCATCGCGTACCGCATGTCGGTGAAGTAGCGCCGGTCCCGTAAACGGTCCCGGCCCTTCAAGGCTGCGCGAGCAGGGTTACGCTCTGTCAGGTGACCGGCCGTCAATTTTCCTGTGCGCCGGGCCGGTCGGCGGCGTACACCCGTGTGTGCCCTTGGTTTTCGGGCGCATTGTTGGCCGGATAGGTGCCTGTTTGTGAAAACCCGTATCCGCTGAGTAAAGGTCAGGCGTAGGCTCGGGCATATGCGGAGTGCGGTTTCCTGGGGATCTTCACAGAGATGCAGGCCGGCGGCGGGAGGAGCTCGATGAACGACAGCACGGTCGCGCTCCCATGGCTGGTCATACGCAAGGACGACAACGGCAACCGCTACCGCGTCGGGAGATACGCCACCGAGGACGAGGCGCAGACCGAGGCGCGGAAGATGGCCGACAGCCTCGGTGACCACGGGCAGGAGCAGCTCTACTGGGTCGAGCACGTCGGCCAGACCACGTCCTAGGGCGGACCGCCTGCTGAGAGCGGCCTGCCGGTGCCGGACCGCCTGTCGGTGCCGGACTGCCTGTCGGCGCTGCCCGCCCGCTGGTGCCGGACTGCCTGCCGGTGCCGGACTGCCTGTCGGCGCTGCCCGCCTGCCGGTGCCGGACCGCCCGCCGGGACCTGGGCCGCGGTGGTGCTCGCGCCCGCGTTACGCTCCGGCGCATGAGCGATCGAGTCGTGGTGGCGGGCGCCCTGTGCGACCGGGGACGGCTGCTGGCGGCCCGCCGCAGCGCGCCCCCCGAGCTGGCCGGCCGGTGGGAGCTGCCCGGCGGCAAACTGGAGCCGGGGGAGGGCCCCGAAGAGGCGCTGGTCCGCGAGTTGCGGGAAGAACTGGGCGTCGAGACACGGCCGGTGGAGCGGATCCCCGGCGAGTGGCCGCTCAAGCCCGGCTATGTGCTCCAGGTCTGGACCGCCCGGCTGCTCTCCGGCGAGCCCCTGCCCCTTGAGGACCACGACGAGCTGCGCTGGCTGGCTCCTGACGAGATCCATACGGTGGACTGGCTCGACCAGGACCGCCCGGCCGTCGCCGAAGCCGCCCGCCGCCTCCGCGCCGTTTCCGGCATGCCAGGGCTCTGACCGCGGGGTGGCCCGTGCGTGTGCCGTGGCGATAACGGCCCTGAATATCGGGTATGAGCTGATAGAGCCCTTCAGTGTTGAACCCCTTCAGAAGGGATGCGGCCCCGCCGTCGGTCTTGGGAAGTGATCGGCTTGCTCGACACAGAGGACGGCGCAGAGGCCGAGTGGACCTTCTCCGCCGAACTCGATTCCGTGCGTGCCGCCCGCCATGCCGCCCGCGACACGCTTCGCGCGTGGAAGGTGCCCCCTGCCGTCTGTGATGTGGCGGTTCTGCTGGTCAGCGAGCTGGTGACCAACTCGCTGCGCTATGCCTCAGGGCCCGTGGGGGTACGGCTCACCCTCCGCGCCGCTCCTCCCGCATCCGGTTCCGACCCCGCCGGAAGCCCCGGCCCCGGCCGCCCCGGACGCCCCGGACGTCCTGATCCCGGCGATCCCGAGGGCCCCGGCACCGTCCCGCGCCCCGTCGCACTGCTCGCCGAGGTGTCCGATCCGCTGCCCGACCCCCCGACCGCGCGCCCCGCCGGGCCCGACGACGAAGGGGGCCGCGGGATCCAGCTCGTGGCCCGTTCCGCCCAGCGCTGGGGCACCCGGCGCGGGAAGACGGGCAAGACCGTGTGGTTCGAGCTGCCTCTGCCTGGTTAGAAGTGTGGGGGGACAACGATCACGTCCGAGTCGGCTCAAAAAGAACGAGACCGTGCTGTGATCGTGAACGGCGTGTCGGCCGGGGCCGTAGTGCTGAATACTGCGGGCATGGCCGGTCCGGTGCGTGAGCTGGAGGGGACGGTCGCGTGAGCGAGATATCTGGGACGGCGGGCGACGTCGTATGGCAGAGCAGTCCGCCCGGCTCGATCTATGACTACATCAGAGTCGCTTCGTTCTCGATCGGCCCGGACGGGCTGGTCGACCAGTGGAGCCAGCGGGCCGCCGAGCTGTTCGGAGTCGGTCCGCAGCAGGTCAGGGGCAAGGACCCGGTCGAGGTGTTCGTACCGGCCGATCTGCGCCCGCGCGGCCACCGCAGGATGAGGGAGATCCTCGACGGCAAGGAGTGGACCGGCCTGGTCCCGTTCCGCACCCCCGGCGGTCACGGCGCCCGGGCGGAGCACGGGCTCGCCGAGGTCTATGTGATGCCGAGCGAGACGGAGAGTGGCGAGCGGGGCGCGCTCTGTATCGTCGTCGACGTCCGGGCGCTGCGCCGGATCGAAACCGACCTCGCCTCCTCGGAGGCGATTTTCGGCCAATCTCCGTTCGGCTTCCTGCTGTTCGGCACCGACCTCAAGGTGCAGCGCGCCAACCAGCGGTTCGTCACCGTATTCGGCGGTGAGGCGGGCGACCATCGCGGGCGCACGGTCCATGACTATCTGTCCCGCCCCGAGGCCGAGCGGGTGACCGCAGCCCTTCAGCGGGTCCTCAGGACCGGGGAGTCCGTCGCCGACCTCCAGATCGTCGGCACCCAGCCCGGCAGCAAGGAACGCAGGCACTGGTCGGTCAATCTCTACCGGGTGCACAGCGGATCGGGCCGCCCCATCGGCGTCGCCGGGGTGGCCACGGATGTCACCCGCCGCCATATCGCCGCCCGCGAGGCGGCCAGCGCCCGCCGTAATCTGGCCCTCCTCAACGAGGCGAGCGCCCGGATAGGCAACTCCCTCGATCTGGAGACCACCGCCCGCGAACTGCTCGATGTCGCAGTGCCCGGTTTCTGCGACCTCGCGTCCGTCGACCTCTACCAGAGCCTGCTCACCGGCGACGAGGCCCCGCCCGGACGGTGGGGCCTCTCCGGTGAGGACTCGGGCGGCGGCAGCGCGCGGCTGCGCCGGGTCGCCTCCGCGAGCGCCGTGTCCGACGTCCCGCTGACCGGGGCCGGCGGTACGGGGGACCTTCCGCCGGAGCTGGGCGCCGTCCACCGGTTCCCGTTCACCTCCCTCACCGCCAACGCCCTGCGCACCGGCCGGGTGCAGTCCATCCCCGGCAGGACCGGCAGTCTGATCCAGTCCACGCTGGCCGTGCCGATGGTCGCGCACGACACGGTCATCGGGCTCGTCCAGTTCTCCCGTACGAAGGGCAGCGAGCCGTTCGGCGAACGGGACCGGGCGCTCGCCGTGGAACTCGCCGCGCGCGCCGCGGTCTGTATCGACAACGCCCGCCTCTACCGCAGGGAGCACGAGCGCGCGCTGATCCTCCAGCGCAGCCTGCTCCCGCCCGGCGACCCCGAGGCGGCCGGGCTGGACATCGCCTGCCGCTATCTGCCGGGCAACACGGCCACCGAGGTCGGCGGCGACTGGTTCGACGTCATCGAACTGCCCGGCCACCGCACCGCTCTGGTCGTCGGCGATGTCATGGGGCGCGGGCTGCGGGCCGCCGTCGCCATGGGGGAGCTGCGTACGGCCGTACGCACCCTGGCGCTGCTCGACCTGGAGCCGGCGGAGGTGCTGTCCGCGCTCGACGAGATCGCCCGGGGCCTGGGCACCCCGAGCGGTGCCCAGCAGACATCGCGGGTCGCCCACAAGACGCGGGACGCGGACCTGTCCGAGGTCTATCTCGCCACCTGTGTGTACGCGGTCTACGACCCGGTCACCCGGCGCTGCACCTTCGCCAACGCCGGCCATCTCCCGCCCGTCCTGGTCGAGCCGGGCGACGAGGCGCTGATGCTCGACGTGCCGCCCGGGATGCCCCTCGGCGTGGGCGGCGAACCCTTCGAACAGGTCGAGGTCGACCTGGCGGAGGGCGCGCTGCTCGCGCTTTATACGGACGGGCTCGTCGAGTCCCGCGACCATCCGCTGGACGAGGGGCTGACCGCCTTCCGGGCCGCCCTCGCCGACCCCGGCCGCCCGCTGGAGGACGTGTGTGACCATGTCCTCACCACGCTCGACACCCGGCACGGCGAGGACGACATCGCCCTGCTGATGGCGCGTATCCAGGGGCTGCCCGGCGAGGCGGTCGGCGACTGGCGGCTGCCGCGCGAGGCACGCTCGGTGGGCCGGGCCCGTGAACTCGCCCGCGCGCAGCTTCTCGCCTGGGACCTCGAACCGCTGGTGGACACGGTCGAGCTGCTGGTCAGCGAGCTGGTCACCAATGCCCTGCGGTACGGCGAGGGCGAGATCAGACTGCGGCTGCTGCGCGACCGTACGCTCGTCTGCGAGGTGTGGGACGCGGGCCTGGTCCAGCCCCGGCGACGGCGCGCCCGCGACACCGACGAGGGCGGCCGGGGGCTGCAACTGGTCGGCCTGCTGAGCGCGGCGTGGGGGTCGCGCCGTACCCCGCGGGGGAAGACGGTCTGGTTCGAACTGGCGCTGCCCGGCGGGGACTCGGCGGCGGAGCCGACGATCGAGCAGCTCATGAGCATGTTCTGAGGAAGCGTCAGATCTGTTCGGCCGCGTCAAGGCCGCCTCCGGACAAGCCGCCTCTGGACAAGCCGCCTCTGGACAAGGCATTCTCCGGGCAGGGCCGCCGCCCCGCCCGCCCGTGGCCGGGCCCGCTGCGGAGCCGCCCTGCCCGCCGGGAGCCCTGCCCGCTCGGGACCCGCGTGCGGAGAGGCGGCGGCGGGCTCAGGCCGCCTTCAGCGCTGCCAGGCGCGCCTCGACCTCCGCGCTGTCGCCGACGCTGTCCAGCCGTTCGAACTGCGCGTCGAGCGACGAGGCCGCCAGCTCCTGCTTGCCCATCGCTCTCGCCTCCTCGCGCCGCACCTTGTCCTCGAACCGGCCGATGTCGCTGGTCGGGTCGAGCACATTGATGCTCTTGACCGCGTCCATCATCCGGTTCTGCGCCTCGGCGGTCTTGGCCCGTGTCACCAGCTCGTCGAGCTTCGACTGCAACTGCGTCAGCTTGAACCTCATCCGGTCGAGACCGGTCTTGAGCTTGTCCACGACCTCCGTCTGGGTGGCGATGGCGGGCTCCGCGGTCTTCGCCTCCTTCTCCGACTGGAGCTGGCGCTCCAGCGCCACCTTGGCCAGATTGTCGAAGGTGTCGGCCTCGTGGCCCTGGCCCGCCGAGCGCAGCTCGTCCGCCTTCTTGCTCGCGGCGAGCGCCTTCACGCCCCACTCCCGGGCCGCTTCCACGTCCTCGCGGTAGTCCTGCTCCAGCAGACGCAGATTGCCGATGGTGCCGGCCACCGCCTGTTCCGCCTCGCTGATGTTGTTGATGTAGTCGCGGATGAGCTGGTCGAGCAGCTTCTGCGGATCCTCCGCCTGGTCCAGCAGCGCGTTGATGTTGGCCTTCGCGAGCTGGGTGACCCGTCCGAGGATGGTCTGCTTGGTCATTGGTCTTCTCCTTGTGAGGATCCTTGTGGGAAAAGGCTCTGAAGGCCCGGAGCCGGAGCACCGGGTGCGCCGGTTCAGAATCGCCCGCCGCCGCCCATCCGGCCGCGTGTACCGCCGCCGCCGAAGCTGCCGGGACGCCCGCCGCCCCGGTATCCCCCGCCGAAGCCGCCGACCGGGCCGAACCCCCCGCCGAAGCCGCCGCCGAACAGACCGCCGAGGAGGATCCCGCCGAGCATCGCGCCGCCGACCCCCGCGCCCGGCGCGCCGCCGACGGCGTACTGGTTCTCGTACGACTGGACGTCCTGCTCGGCGAGGTACTGGGCCTCCCGCGCCAGCTCGTCCGCGAGCCGGGTCTCGGCGAGCGCGGCCTGCGCGTCGGCCGGCGCCGCCGCGTGCCCGCGCTCCAGCCGCCGTTGCGCCTCGACCAGCCGGGTGCGGGCCTGGCTGCCGACGGCGCCGCGATGGGTGGTGATGTAGTCGGTGGCGGCGCCGATGGCCGAGCGGGCGCTGAGCATGGCCTGGTCGAGCAGGGTGCCGGCCCGCCGGATGCCCTGTTCGTGCTCGCGCGCCCCGGCCAGCGCCTCGTCGAGGACCGCGTCCGCCTCCTCGACCCGGCGCAGGGCGTCGATCGGGTCGTACCGTCCGGCGCCGATCTCGCGCCGTACCTCCGCGGCCACCGCCTCCG
Organism: Streptomyces odonnellii; assembly: GCF_000981895.1. GTDB lineage: Bacteria > Actinomycetota > Actinomycetes > Streptomycetales > Streptomycetaceae > Streptomyces > Streptomyces odonnellii. The sequence goes on from NZ_LATD01000274.1 coordinate 22,249, forward strand.
CGCGGCTGATCCGGCCCTGGAGGTCGCCCGTCGACACCCCGGGGGTGGTGCCGCGCAGCAGGCCGCGGGCGTCGGCGAGATCGGTCTCGGTCTCGGTGAGCGCGCCGGGCAGCTTTCCGGCCGCCTCGGCCAGTTCCTGCGCGCGCCGTTCCACGGCCTCGGTGAGGGTGGCGGCCTGGCCCACGGCGCCCTCGGCGGCCCGTACGTGCACGGCCGCCCGGCCGTTGTCGCCCGCGCCGATCAGGCCGCGCGCCTCGTCGAGGCCGGTGGCGGCGAAGGCCAGCCGGTCCTCGGCCTGCTGGGCGTTGTCCGCGACGGGCGCCGAGGCGGAGTCGGCGTACCGTTCGCGCAGCGCGGCCAGGGTGGAGCGGGCCGCGGTGACGCGTCCGCTCAGCTCGCGGAAGGCCGCTCCGGCCGACTCCAGGGCCTGGGGCGCGGTGCGCTCCAGGGCCCGCAGCCGGTCGAAGTCCTCGGACTCGGCGTCGAGCCGGTCGCTGGCCTCCTGGCAGCGGGCAAGGATCTCGTCCAGCATCCGGCGGCGGGTCTCGTCGTCCTCCGGAATGGCGTCGTCCAGTTGCTGTCGCAGCCGGAACGCCAGGGTGAGCTGCCCCTTCGCGAAGTGCACGGCGTCCGTGAAGGGCGCGGCGGCCTCCTCGCCGAACTGCGCGGTGGCGAAGCCCAGTTCCTCCTGGCTGGTGCGCAGGGCGTCGTCCGTCTCGACCAGCGTCTGTTTCGCGCGGGCGTCCAGCTCGGGCAGCGGGGTCGGCGGTGGCTGCGGCGCGGTGCCCGGTGAGCCCCAGCCCTGCTGGGCGGCGCGCTGGGAGGTACGGCCAGCCATCCGCCGTTTGCGCTTGGAGTAGACGTACGCGGCGATGAGCGCCGCCGCGACGATGACGGCGATCGGCAGGACCAGATTGGTCGCGGCGCCTCCGTTGGCCGCCCGGCCGCCGGGGTCCGGTTCACCGGGAGTGATGGCGGGGGTGGGTACGGGCTGTCCCGCCAGCACCGCGCCGTATCCGTCGGCGGCCCCGATCGCCGCGCCCGCCCAGTCGTTCTGGCGCAGCGCGGGCTCGACGGCGGTGCTCGCGACCTCGGCGAGCTGGGTCGCGGAGAGCGGGGCGCCGGGGTCGGCGGAGTAGGCGTACTGCCGGGAGTGGGTGGCGACCGCCAGCAGGATGTCGTCCCGGCCGAGCCCATTGCGTACGGCCGTCGTGTCGGCCCAGTCCTGGGGGGTGCGGCCGGAGAAGTCGCGTACGTACGCCACGAAGAGCTGGACGCGGGTGTCGGTATAGAGCCGTTCGAGTGAATCGCTCACCGCCGGCTTGCGGTCGTCGAGCGCCCCCACCTGATCCGTGATCTGCCCCTGCCGGGACAGCGGGATCGGAGCCTCCGCCCGCGCGCCCCGCACCGGGGATACGGCCAGGCAGCAGACCAGGACCAGGACGGTCAGAAAGGCCCGGCCGGCTATGTGGGTCCGGGGCGAACTCACAAGTGGCGTCACAATTCGGAGGTTATGTCCGCACTGAACCGTTCGCGACTGGACCGTTCGGGGCCGGACCGTTCGAGACCGGACCTGACCTCGTGCGATCGATCACGGAATGGGTTCTGGGCGTCCGGTGCCCGTTTCCGCTGCGTAACCTGGACCCTTCGTGGCCGGCCGGCCACGGCACCAGGGGGAGGGGACGGCTTTGCGGGTACGGCTGCGCGGATTCGGGCGGACTGTGGTGCGGGCCTGGCGGAGCCGCCGCGCGAGATGGCCCAAGCGGATCGCGCTGGTGCTGGCCCTGCTGCTGGTCGTACCGACGGTGAGCGCCGCTGTGGCACTGCGGATCGGTTACGCGGGCGACATCGAGGACGGTACGCGGACCCGCGGCCAGGACGCGATCTGGCTCGGCCACGCCTGGGTGGACGGCCGCAAGGACGACGCCGATCTCGCGGCCTTCGCGGAGCGCATCCGCGGCACCGGGATCCGTGACCTGTACGTCCACGCCGGGCCGCTGGAGCACAACGGCACCCTGCCCGAGGCCCGCTACCCCCGGGCCCGCTGGCTGATAGCCGCCGTACACCGCACGATCCCGGGTGTACGTGTGCATGCCTGGCTCGGTGACGAACTGGCCACCGAGGGGCCCGAGGGGCTGCGTCTGGAACTGGCCGCGTCGCGCGCGGCGGTGGTGCGCTCGGCGGAACAGATCCTGGACGCGGGCTTCGACGGCGTCCACTTCGACCTGGAGCCGCTGCACTCCGGCGACCAGGACTATCTCTCGCTCCTGGACGATCTGCGCGCGCTCACCCGGGCCCGGCAGGTGCCGCTCTCGGTCGCGGCCCACCAGATAGACCCGCTGCCCGCGCTGCACGCCGTCGCGGGCGCTCTCACCGGCCACCCCAAGTGGTGGTCACAGGCGTTCTTCGCGCAGGTGGCCCGGCGGGTGGACCAGATCGCGGTCATGTCGTACGACACGGCGATGCCGCTGGAGAGCCTGTACGGCGGCTATGTCGCCCAGCAGACCACGCTCGCCCTCGAAGTCACGCCCGAGAGCACCGATCTGCTGATGGGGCTGCCCTTCTACTACGAGGACGACCTGAGCCACCACGGCCACGCGGAGACCGTCGCGGCGGCGGTACGCGGGGTCAGGCTGGGGCTGGGACGCACGGACCGCGACCGGAAGCGATTCGGGGTGGCCATCTATGTCGACTTCGCCGCGCGGGAGCACGACTGGACCTCGTACCGGAGGGACTGGGGCTGCGTCACGCCGGGTTGCTGAAACGCTCCTTGGCGCCGGGTCCCGAAGCGGCATCGGCTTCCGAAGAGGCGCCGGCCGCCGACGGGGCGCCGGCCGCCGGTGCTTTCGTACGGCTACGCCCCCGGTCCTCGTGGACATAGCGGCCTCCCCGGAGCAGCGAGGCGACGGCCGCGACCAGGCACGCGGCGATCGCGAAGTCGAACGCGACCGACAGCCCCTCGGAGAACGGCTGGGAGATCAGCGCCGGGAAGAACCCGCGCCCGGTCAGATAGCTCGCGTGCCCGGCGGGAAGATGCGCGAGGACCTCCGGGCCGAGCAGCGTCTGCACCGGGTTGTACCCGAGGAGCGACGCGAACAGCACCCCGACCGGCGGCAGCGCCGCGACCCTGGCGGCGTCGGCGGCCGGCACCCCCTGGGCGGTCAGCCCATGGCTGAGCGCGGCGGGCAGTGAACCGGCGAGGCCCGCGATCATCAGGGAGAAGAAGATGCCGATGGACAGCACGGTCGCAGAGTTCTGGAAGGTCGTGCTGATCCCGGCGCCGACCCCGCGCTGGTCCGGCGGCAGGCTGTTCATGATGGCCGCCCGGTTGGGCGAGGTGAACAGCCCCATCGCCAGCCCGTTGCAGAGCAGGATCAGGGCGAAGAGCGGATAGCCGAAGTCCACCGGCAGTACCTCCAGCGCCGCGAAGGTGCCCGCGGCCAGCAGCATGCCGCCGGTCGCGAAGGTCCGGGCGCCGAACCGGTCGGAGGCCCAGCCCGAGAACGGTCCGGCGATCAGGAATCCGATCGTGAGCGGCAGCATGTAGATCCCGGCCCACAGCGGGGTCTCCGCGAAGCCGTAGCCGTGCCGCGGCAGCCAGATGCCCTGGAGCCAGATGATCAGGATGAACATCAGCCCGCCGCGCCCCAGCGCCGCCAGCAGACTCGCCACATTGCCCGCGGTGAACGCGCGGATCCGGAACAGCGCGAGATGGAACATCGGTTCCGCGACCCGGCTCTCCACCACGCAGAACACCGCCAGCACCGCGAGCCCGCCGCCGATCGCGGTGAGCACCCAGGGGTTGCCCCAGCCCATGGTGTGCCCGCCGTAGGGCTGGATCCCGTACGTGATGCCGGACAGGACCGCGATCAGGCCGACGGCGAAGGTGACATTGCCCCACCAGTCGAGCCGGGCCGGTGTGCGGACACCGGTGTCCCGCAGCTTCAGATAGGCCCAGACCGTGCCGAACACCCCGAACGGTACGGACACCAGGAACACCAGATGCCAGTCGACCGGGCCGAGCAGACCGCCCAGGACCAGCCCGATGAAGGAACCCGCGATGCCCGCGACCTGGTTGAGCCCCAGGGCGAGACCGCGCTGCCGGGCGGGGAAGGCATCGGTGAGGATGGCGTTCGAATTGGCCATGAGCATCGCTCCGCCGACGCCCTGGAGCACACGCATACCGATCAGCCAGAGCGCGCCCGCCGTGCCGTGCAGCCAGGTCACCGAGAGCAGCACGGAGAAGACGGTGAAGACCGCGAACCCCATGTTGTACATCCGGACCCGGCCGTACATGTCGCCGAGCCGGCCGAAGCTCACCACGAGCACCGCGGTGACCACCATGTAGCTCATGATCAGCCACAGCAGCAGGCTCGTATTGCCTGGCTGGAGCGGGTCCACGCCGATGCCGCGGAAGATGTCCGGCAGGGCGATCAGCATGATCGACATATTGATCGTGGCGATCAGGACGCCCAGCGTGGTGTTGGACAGGGCGATCCATTTGTAGCGCGGACCCGGTCCGCCGGTGTGCTCTTCCGCTGCCGCTGCCGCTGCCGCTGCCGCTGCCTCTCGCACGGGCGCCACTCCCATCGGCGGCCGGGTGTGGCCGGGGGTAGGTGGATGTATGTAGCAATCAGTAGCCAAGCTAGACCTCGACAGGGAAACTTGCAAGGTTGCCTGTCCAACTCCTACGGTGGGCGCATGTACGAGGAGCCCGGACCGCCCGCTGAACCGACCGCCGACCGGAGCGGCGCCGGTCCGGCCGCCGAGCAGGTCGCAGCGGATCTCTCCGCCGTCGTCGGCAGACTGATGCGGCGGCTGCGGACCGCCTCGCCCGACAGCCGGCTCACGCCCTCCCAGCGCTCGGTCCTCTCCCGGCTGGACACGGACGGGCCGGCCACCACGGCCGCGCTGGCCCGCGCCGAGTACGTACGCCCCCAGTCCATGCGGCTGACCCTGGCCGCCCTGGAGGAACAGGGGCTGATCGAGCGGGCGCCCGACCCCGGGGACGGGCGTCAGTCCGTCGTCTCGGCCACGGACGCCGGGCGCGGGGCGCTCGCCGCGGTCCGCGCGGCCAAGCAGGGCTGGCTCTCCGACGCGATCGCCGCCGAGTTCGACGGCACCGAGCGCCGCGCCCTGGCCGAGGCGACGGATCTGCTGCGGCGGCTGGTGGAGAGACGGGAGCAGTGATCGTGACACCGCCCGGCCGTGCGGCGGGAGCACACACGGCAGAGCCCGCACACTCAGCAGGGCCCGTACACACGACAGGGCCCGCACACGCGGCAGGGTCGGCCCGTAACACACGACAGGGCCCGCACCCGTCCTGACAGACGGGTGCGGGCCCTGCCTCCCGCTCGCCGCGCGTTATACGTGTGGTCTACTCGCCCCGGCGCCGGATCTTGTTGCCCAGCCACACCAGCGGGTCGTACTTCCGGTCCACCGCCCGTTCCTTCAGCGGGATCAGGGCGTTGTCGGTGATCTTGATGTGCTCGGGGCACACCTCCGTACAGCACTTGGTGATGTTGCAGTACCCGAGCCCGTGCTCGTCCTGTGCCGTCTTCTTGCGGTCGAGCCCCGACTCCGCGGCGGCGTCCAGCGGATGCATGTCCAGCTCCGCCACCCGCATCAGAAAGCGCGGCCCCGCGAAGGCGGCCTTGTTCTCCTCGTGGTCCCGCACCACATGACAGGTGTCCTGGCACAGGAAGCACTCGATGCACTTGCGGAACTCCTGCGAGCGGTCCACATCGACCTGCTGCATCCTGTACTCACCCGCGGCCACCCCGGGCGGCGGTACGAAGGACGGCACCTCCCGCGCCTTGGTGTAGTTGAACGACACGTCAGTGACCAGATCCCGGATCACCGGGAAGGCGCGCAGCGGGGTGACCGTGATGGTCTCCTCGCGGGAGAAGACCGACATCCGGGTCATGCACATCAGCCGCGGCCGGCCGTTGATCTCCGCGCTGCACGAACCGCACTTGCCCGCCTTGCAGTTCCAGCGCACCGCCAGATCGGCGGCCTGGGTGGCCTGGAGCCGGTGGATGATGTCGAGGACGACCTCTCCGTCGTTCACCTCGACCGCGAAGTCCTTCAGCTCTCCGCCGTCGGCGTCGCCGCGCCAGACCCGGAACTTCGCCTCGTACGCGGAAGCCGAGGCGCTCGTACCCGTACCGCCGCCCGTGGCCGCGCTGCTCGTACCCGTGCCCGCACCTGGATCCGTATCCGTACCCGTACTCACTCGTGAAGCTCCTCTTCGGCGAGGTACTTGACCAGCTCTTCCTTGTCGAACAGGGCGAGCAGATCCGGACGGACGGGCTCGGTCTCGCGGCGCGTCAGCGCGATCCGGCCGTCGGCGGGACCGGTGGCCCCGGTGAGCGTGCAGTGGAGATTGACCCGGCGCCAGTCGCGGTCCATGCCCGGCCAGTCCTCCCGGGTGTGGCCGCCGCGGCTTTCCGTACGCTCCAGGGCGGCCCGTGCCACGCACTCGCTGACCAGCAGCATGTTCCGCAGATCGAGCGCGAGGTGCCAGCCGGGGTTGAACTGCCGGTGTCCCTCGACCACCGCGCGCGAAGCCCGTACCCGCAGCTCGGCCAGCTTCTCCAGGGCCTGTGCCATCTCGTGCTCGCGCCGGATGATGCCGACCAGGTCGTTCATGGTCTGCTGGAGTTCCTGATGGAGGGTGTACGGATTCTCGGCCGGCCCGTCCGCCGAGCCCTCGGCACCGAACGGGCGCAGCGCCTCGGCCGCCGCCGCCTCGATCTGCGCCTCCTCCGGTACGGGCCTGGCCTCCGCGCCCCGCGCGTGCTCGGCGGCGTACAGCCCGGCCCGCCGCCCGAAGACCAGCAGGTCCGAGAGCGAGTTCCCGCCGAGGCGGTTCGAGCCGTGCATGCCCCCGGCGACCTCGCCCGCCGCGTACAGGCCCGGCACCCCCAGCGCGGCGGCGGTGTCCGAGTCGACCGCGATCCCGCCCATCACATAGTGGCAAGTGGGCCCGACCTCCATCGCCTCGGCCGTGATGTCGACATCCGCCAGCTCCTTGAACTGGTGGTACATCGAGGGCAGCCTGCGCCGGACGACCTCGGGGGACATCCGGGTCGAGACATCGAGATAGACCCCGCCGTGCTCGGAGCCGCGGCCCGCCTTGACCTCGGAGTTGATGGCACGGGCCACCTCGTCGCGGGGGAGCAGCTCGGGCGGGCGCCGGTTGTGGTCCGGGTCCTTGTACCAGCGGTCGCCCTCGTCCTCCGACTCCGCGTACTTCTCCTTGAAGACATCGGGGATGTAGTCGAACATGAACCGCTTGCCCTCGGAGTTGCGCAGCACCCCGCCGTCGCCGCGCACCGATTCGGTGACGAGGATGCCCTTCACCGACGGCGGCCAGACCATCCCGGTCGGATGGAACTGCACGAACTCCATGTTCAGCAGGGGAGCGCCGGCGAGCAGCGCGAGGGCATGGCCGTCGCCGGTGTACTCCCAGGAGTTGGAGGTCACCTTGAAGGACTTGCCGATACCGCCGGTGGCGAGGACGACGGAGGGCGCCTCCAGGACGAAGAAGCGCCCGGACTCGCGCTCGTAGCAGAACACCCCCGCGACCCGCCCGCCGGTCCCGTCCTGCCCCGTCCCACCCTCACCGGTCTCCTCGGGCGACTTGAGGATCCGGGTGACCGTGCACTCCTGATAGACCTTGAGGCGCGCCTCGTAGTCCCCGTACTCCTCGTAGTCCTCCTGCTGGAGCGAGACGATCTTCTGCTGGAGGGTACGGATCAGCTCCAGGCCCGTCCGGTCGCCGACATGCGCGAGCCGCGGGTACTCGTGCCCGCCGAAGTTGCGCTGGGAGATCCTGCCGTCGGCCGTACGGTCGAAGAGCGCGCCCCACGTCTCCAGCTCCCACACCCGGTCCGGCGCCTCGCGCGCGTGCAGCTCCGCCATCCGCCACTGGTTGAGGAACTTCCCGCCGCGCAGGGTGTCCCGGAAGTGCACCTGCCAGTTGTCGCCCGCGTTCACATTGCCCATCGAGGCGGCGATCCCGCCCTCGGCCATCACCGTATGGGCCTTGCCGAAGAGGGACTTGCAGATCACGGCCGTACGGGCGCCCCGCTCGCGCGCCTCGATGGCGGCCCGCAGTCCCGCACCGCCCGCGCCCACGACCACCACGTCCCACTGACGGCGTTCGAGTTGCGTCATATCTGAACGGTCTCCCTGTTCCTAGAAGAAGCGCGGATCGTCGAAGGCCCCGGAGGCGAGCAGATAGACATAGAAGTCGGAGACGGCGACGCTGATCAGTGAGGCCCAGGCGAGCTGCATGTGGCGGCCGTTGAGCCTGCCCGCCCAGTCCCAGAGGCGGTAGCGCACCGGGTGTTTGGAGAAGTGCCGCAGCCGGCCGCCGATGATGTGCCGGCAGGAGTGGCAGGAGAGGGTGTACGCCCAGATCAGCACGATGTTGACCAGGAAGATCAGCGAGCCGAGCCCCATGTGGCCCCAGGCGTAGTGCTCGTCGCGGAAGGCCAGCACGGTGTCGTACGTGAGGATGCCGGCGACCGGGACGGCCGCGTAGAAGAAGTACCGGTGGATGTTCTGCAGGATCAGCGGGAAGCGGGTCTCACCGGAGTACTTCGCGTGGGGCTCGGCGACGGCGCAGGCGGGCGGGGAGGCCCAGAAGCCGCGGTAGTAGGCCTTGCGGTAGTAGTAGCAGGTCAGCCGGAAGCCCAGCGGGAAGATCAGGATCAGCAGCGCGGGGGAGAGGCCCCACCAGCTTCCGAAGATCTCCCAGTTGGGGCCGGAGCGCATGGGGGCGCAGTTCTCCGCCAGACAGGGCGAGTAGAACGGTGAGACATAGGGCGCCGCGTAGTAGTCGTCGTTCGCGAAGGCCCGCCAGGTCGAGTAGACGATGAAGGCGAGCAGTCCCGCGGCGGTCGCGGCGGGCGCCAGCCACCAGCGGTCGGTCCGCAGATGGCGGGGCGCGATGGCGGCACGCGAGGGGCCGCGTACGCCCGTACTGGCTGGTGGGGGCTGGGTACCAGTGGCCAACGGGATCTCCTGACATGGTGCATGGCGGGGCCCTAAGGCGCTCGCCGGTCGCGCACACCCAGGCCCTCGTCGTCCGAGTCCGTCCACAGCGCGCTGTCGTACGGAGTGTCGGGGATGGTCACCAGGTCGTCGGCGCGGCCGGCCGGCTGGGGCCGGGATTCGTTCTCGCGTAGCTGCGCGAGACTCTGCTCCAACCGTCCGACCGTGCGGACCAGGTCGTCCAGGCAGCGTTTGACCGCTGCCACATCGTCCTGCAGGGACATGAGTTGCCCTCATTTCCGCGGTCGCGGGTGGCATGCGGGGAGCGTGTGGTCACCCTCGGACGGCTGCTCTCTGTACGCGCCTGAGAGTGTCGCGCGTCACACCTGTCTTTCACAAGACCGGGTACGAGGTCGCCCGCGCGGCCGAGTGGTTGGCCCGAGCGGGTGGGGTTTGGCCACCGGGTTGACGTGTCGACGGGCCGGTTCCGCGGCTTTCCACTTCAGTGAGTGGGCAATAGGTGTGATCATCTATAAATTCCACAAACAGGACGAAGAGGTACAAGCCATGTCCCACGTCGGCGCCCCACGCGGGAGGACATGCTCCCGGACGCTCCGCTCCCTCGCGCTCCTCACCACCGGTGTGCTCGCCCTGCCCGGCCTGTCCGCGTGCACCTCGGACGACGACACGAGCGCGGACGCCGCGCCGGACATCGCCCCCGCCGGCCGCGACCATGTGACCGCGGGCGGATCCATGCGCTGGGCGATCGACACCATGCCCGCCACGCTCAATGTCTTCCAGGCCGACGCGGACGGCTCCACCGCCCGGATCGCCGCCGCCGTGCTGCCCTCCCTCTTCACCCTCGACAAACGGGGCCGGCCCCAGCGCAATCCGGACTACCTGGAATCCGCGAAGGTGGTCGAGCGCGAGCCCAAGCAGGTCGTCCTCTACAAGCTCAACCAGGAGGCGGTCTGGAGCGACGGCCGGGAGATCGGGGCAGCCGACTTCGTCGCCCAGTGGCGCGCGCTGAGCGGCAAGGACTCCGCGTACTGGACCGCGCGCAACGCCGGGTACGAGCGGATCGAGAAGATCGAGCGCGGGGCCAACGACCTGGAGGTCAGGGTCACCTTCAACAAGCCGTACGCGGACTGGAGGTCCCTCTTCACCCCCCTGTATCCGAAGGATGTGACGGGCAAGCCCAACTCCTTCAACGACGGAGCCAGGGCCGACCTCAAGACCACGGCCGGGCCCTTCAGCATCAAGAAGGTCGACCGCAAGGGCAAGGAGGTCACCCTCGTCCGCAGCGCCCGCTGGTGGGGGGAGCCCGCCAAGCTCGACTCGCTGGTCCTGCGCGCCGTCCCGCGCAGCAAACGCGCGTCGGCCCTCGCCGACGGCAAGCTCGACCTCGCCGAGATCGACAAGAGTGCGGCGGACCGTATCGCCCTGGCGGTCCGCGACCGCGACGCCGGGACGACCGGGCAGAAGCTCACCCATGGCCCCGGCACCAAGATCACCCCGGCCTCCGCGCTCCGTTCCTGGGCGCTGGCCCACGGCTCCGACGAGGATGTGGCGGAGGAGGCGCAGGAGGCGCGCGAACAGACGGTCGCGTCCATCGCCCGGTACGCCAAGGAGCAGAAGACGCTCGACGGCTTCGTCGTACGCAAGTCCCTGGAGCCCGCCTACACGCAGCTCGCGCTCAACGGCGAGTCGGGGCCGCTCGCCGACGAGCGGGTACGGCGCGCCGTCGCCCGGGCGCTCGACCGCCAGGAGCTGGCCGACGTGGTGCTCAAGCCGCTCGGGCTGCCCGCCAGACCGCTCGGCAGCCATCTCGCGCTGGTCGGCCAGGAGGCGTACGCGGACAGCAGCGCGGCGCTCGGCAAGCAGGACACGCAGGAGGCGCGGGCGCTGCTGGGCGACGCGGGCTGGGTGCCGGGCGGAGCGCTGAAGAAGGACGGCGCCAAGGCGGGCAGCAAGCCCGTCAAGCCGGATACGGACGAGGAGGAAGAGGAGGAGAGCGGGGAGGAAGAGGAGGAGAAGCCCAGGGAGAAGTCGATCTACGAGCGGAAGTACGACGCCCAGCAGCTCGAACTCCAGAAGAAGGAAGAGGAGGAGGCCAAGCGGCAGGAGGCCCAGGAGAACCGCGAGAACGCCGCGGAAGGCGCGGAAGGCTCGGAGGGCGACAACAAGCGCCCCCGCCCCCGTGGCTCCGCTTCGGCCGGGCCCTCCGCCGAGGACGCCGAGGCCGAGGACGTCCCGTCCGACGAGGGCGAGTTCATCGTCGGCGACGACAGCAAGCCGGGCCAGCGCGCCCCCCGCCCCGAGTCCGCCACTCATATCC
>NZ_LATD01000275.1 GCF_000981895.1 Streptomyces odonnellii
GTCCTCCAGCTCGTCGGCGCGATCCTCGTGGTCCTGGTGGTCGAGCGGCTCTGGAACACGCTCCGGGGCAGACGGGCCAGCGGCTCCCGACAGCGCATGTGAAGCCGGGGCCGGAGGCGACCGGGGCCGGGGCCAGGGGAGGCCGGGCCGGGGGAGACCGGACGGAGGAACGGCCGCGGCCGGGCACACGCTGTCTCACCTGGCGTGTGCCCGGCCGCCGGTCCTGGGCCCGGCCGACTGCCGGTCCGGGGGCAGCCGCGGGTACGGTCAGCCCGCCCGTACGTCAGCCGGCCGGTATGTCAGTCGAGCAGTACGTCAGCCGGCCGCGACCTCGATCGCGGCCAGGTTCTTCTTGCCCCGCCGCAGCACCAGCCAGCGGCCGTGCAGCAGCTCCGACCGGTCCGGTACGGAGTCCGCGTCGGCGACCTTCGCGTTGTTCACGTACGCCCCGCCCTCCTTGACCGTACGGCGGGCCGCCGACTTGCTCGGTACGAGACCGGCCTCGGCGAACAGGTCCGCCACCGGTCCCAGCTCCGCGACCTTCGCACGCGGCACCTCGGAGAGCGCCGCGCTCAGCGTCGCCTCGTCCAGCTCCGCCAGCTCCCCCTGGCCGAACAGCGCCCGGGACGCCGCGACGACCGCCGCGCACTGGTCCGCGCCGTGGACGAGCGTCGTCAGCTCCTCCGCCAGCGCCCGCTGGGCCGCGCGGGCCTGCGGACGCTCCGCGGTGGTCTGCTCCAGCTCCTCCAGCTCCGAACGGCTCTTGAAGCTGAGGATGCGGCTGTACGAGGAGATGTCACGGTCGTCCACATTCAGCCAGAACTGGTAGAACGCGTACGGCGTGGTCATCTCCGGGTCCAGCCAGACCGCCCCGCCCTCCGTCTTGCCGAACTTGGTGCCGTCCGCCTTGGTCATCAGCGGCGTGGCCAGCGCATGCACGGTGGCCCCCGGCTCCAGGCGGTGGATCAGGTCGAGACCGGCGGTGAGATTGCCCCACTGGTCGCTGCCGCCCTGCTGGAGGACACAGCCGTACCGGCGGTACAGCTCCAGGAAGTCCATGCTCTGGAGGAGCTGGTAGCTGAACTCGGTGTAGCTGATGCCCTCGTCCGACTCCAGCCTGCGGGCGATGGAGTCCTTGGTCAGCATCTTGTTCACCCGGAAGTGCTTGCCGATGTCCCGGAGGAACTCGATCGCGGACATGCCCGCGGTCCAGTCCAGGTTGTTGACCATGGTCGCGGCGTTCGGGCCCTCGAAGGAGAGGTACGGCTCGATCTGGGCCCGCAGCCGCCGCACCCAGCCCGCGACCGTCTCCGGGTCGTTCAACGTCCGCTCGGCGGTGGGCCGGGGGTCGCCGATCTGGCCGGTGGCCCCGCCCACCAGCGCCAGCGGCCGGTGCCCGGCCTGCTGGAGCCTGCGTACGGTCAGCACCTGCACGAGATGCCCCACATGCAGACTGGGCGCGGTGGGATCGAAGCCGCAATAGAACGTGACGGGACCGTCCGCGAGCGCCTTGCGCAAAGCGTCCTCGTCAGTGGACTGGGCGAACAGCCCGCGCCACTTCAGCTCGTCGACGATGTCCGTCACGGTCGTGTCTCTCCTCGGATGATTCTCGGTGGTCATACGGTCCTGGGCGGCCATATGGCTGACCACCAGTCTATGGGCGCCGTCCAGGCGTTATGGGGCCCAGCCGTCATACTCCATCGGGCCCCGATGTCATACGCCCCGGCTGACCGAGCTCATATTGAAATCGGGAATGCGCAGCGGGGGCATCGCGGCCCGGGTGAACCAGTCGCCCCACTCGCGCGGCAGCGTCTTCTCCGTACGTCCGGCCTCGGCGGCCCGCGACAGCAGATCGACCGGCGACTCGTTGAACCGGAAGTTGTTCACCTCGCCCACGACCTCGCCGTTCTCCACGAGATAGACACCGTCCCTGGTCAGCCCCGTGAGCAGCAGTGTCGCCGGATCGACCTCGCGGATGTACCAGAGACAGGTCAGCAGCAGCCCGCGCGCGGTCGCCCCGACCATCTCCTCCAGCGACCGGTGGCCGCCGGCCTCCAGCATCAGATTGCCGGTGCCCGGCGCGACCGGGAGACCGGTCAGGGCGGCGGTGTGCCGGGTGGTGATCAGATGCGCCAGCTCGCCGTCCCGTACCCAGTCCGTCGCAGCCAGCGGCAGACCGTTGTCGAAGACGGAGGCGTCGTCGCCGGAGGCGTGCGCGATCACGAAGGGCGCGGACTCCAGACCCGGCTCGTTCGGATCGCTGCGGAGCGTGAGCGGCAGCTCGGACAGCTTCTCGCCGAGACGGGTGCCGCCGCCGGGGCGGGAGAAGACCGTACGGCCCTCGGCCGCGTCCCGGGCGGTGGAGGACCAGAGCTGGTAGATCAGCAGATCGGCGACGGCGGTCGACGGCAGCAGCGTCTCGTACCGACCCGCGGGCAGATCGATCTTCCGCTCGGCCCAGGCCAGCCGCTGCGCCAGCTCGACGTCCATGACCGCCGGGTCCACATCCTTGAAATCACGGGTCGCGCGGCCCGCCCAGGCGGAGCGGGTGCGGTCGGGCGACTTGGCGTTCAGCTCCAGCGTGCCGTTGGGCTGGTCGTGGCGCAGCCGTACCCCGGTGGACGTACCGAGATAGGTCGAGGTCAGCTCGTGGTTGGCGAAGCCGTACAGCTCACGGCCGCCGGCCCGGGCACGGGCGAAGGACTCGCCGAGTGCCGGGGCGAAATCCGCGAAGACGGCGGAGGTCGTCTCGGCGGGCGCGTCCGTGAAGTCGCCCGACGCCGGTCCTGCCTGGTCCGTGCCGACCAGCGGCTGGGCGTCCTCGGCGGGCCCCGCCCCGCGCGCGGCCGCCTCGGCGGCCCGGACCAGCGGCTCCAGATCGTCGGCCGTGACGGCGGCGCGCGACACCACACCGGACGCGGTGCCCTGCGCGCCGTCGACGGTCGCGACGACGGTCAGGGTCCTGCCCCGGGTGACCCCGTTGGTGGTGAGAGCGTTGCCCGCCCAGCGCAGATTGGCGGACGACCGCTCGTCGGCGATGACCACGCAGCCGTCCGCGGTGGACAGTTCAAGAGCGCGCTCGACGATCTCGTACGGCTTGCTGATACGGCTGGTGCTCATCGTCCCGCCTCCTGCGTGGTGTTGAGGATGTTGACGCCGCGGAACAGGGCGGACGGGCAGCCGTGGGAGACCGCCGCCACCTGGCCCGGCTGGGCCTTGCCGCAGTTGAAGGCGCCGCCCAGGACATAGGTCTGCGGACCGCCGACCGCCTCCATCGAGCCCCAGAAGTCCGTCGTCGTCGCCTGGTACGCGACATCGCGGAGCTGGCCCGCGAGCCGTCCGTTCTCGATACGGAAGAACCGCTGCCCGGTGAACTGGAAGTTGTAGCGCTGCATGTCGATCGACCACGACCGGTCGCCGACCACATAGATCCCGCGCTCCACCCCGCCGATCAGATCCTCCGTGCTCAGCCCGCCGGGATCCGGTTGCAGCGACACGTTCGCCATGCGCTGCACAGGCACATGACCCGGCGAGTCCGCGTACGCGCAGCCGTTGGAGCGGCCGAGCCCGGTCAGCTTCGCGATCCGCCGGTCGAGCTGATAACCGACGAGCGTGCCGTCCTTCACCAGGTCCCACGACTGCGCCTGGACGCCCTCGTCGTCGTACCCGATCGTGGCCAGGCCGTGCTCCGCGGTCCTGTCGCCCGTCACATTCATCACCGCGGAGCCGTACGCCAGCTTCCCGAGCTGGTCGAACGTCGCGAACGACGTCCCCGCGTACGCCGCCTCGTACCCCAACGCCCGGTCCAGCTCGGTGGCGTGGCCGATCGACTCATGGATGGTCAGCCAGAGGTTGGACGGATCGACCACCAGGTCGTACGTCCCCGCCTCGACGCTCGGCGCCCGCATCTTCTCGGCGAGCAGCCCGGGGATCCGCTCCAGCTCGGCGTCCCAGTCCCAGCCCGTGCCGGTCAGATACTCCCAGCCCCGGCCGACCGGCGGCGCGATCGTACGCATCGAGTCGAACTCGCCGCTCTCGCCGTCCACCGCGACGGCCGTGAGCTGCGGATGCAGCCTCACCCGCTGCTGCGTGGTGACCGTACCGGCCGTGTCCGCATAGAACTTGTTCTCATGGACGGTCAGCAGCGACGCGTCCACATGCGCGACGCCCTCCGCGCGCAGCAGCCGCCCGCTCCAGTCGGCGAGCAGCCCGCTCTTCTCCTCGTCGGGCACCTCGAACGGATCGATCTCGTACGCCGACACCCAGGTCTTCTCCGCGTGCACCGGCTCCTCCGCCAGCTCGACACGCTCGTCGGAACCGGCGGCCGAGATCACCTTCGCGGAGAGCTTCGCCATCGCCACGGCCTGCCCCGCGACCCGCGCCGCCGCGTCCATCGACAGATCGACCCCGGAGGCGAAGCCCCAGGCGCCGCCGTGCACCACCCGGACCGCGTACCCCAGATCCGTGGTGTCCGACGACCCGGCGGGCTTCCCGTCCCGCAGCCGCCAGGACGCGCCGCGCACGCGCTCGAACCGGAAGTCCGCGTGCTCGGCGCCGAGCGCCCGCGCCCGCGCGAGCGCGGCATCGGCGAGCGCCCGCAGCGGCAGTGCCAGGAATGACTGATCTACCTCATGGGGCACGTCGGCCTCCCCTTCTCACATCTGTGGGTCATGCACCTGTGGGTCATGTGTCCGCAGTGAATCATGCGGGCGCAAGGCCCCGCCGTGCCTGTGGACAAACCGGTTGCACCCGGTGCCACCGTCTGTTGTACTCCCGGGCAGTAACCGGATGGATCAAGGAGATCGTCATGCGCGGAACGTCTGTGTCCACTCAGCGGGAAAACGCCACCTACGCAGAGGACCTGACGCTTCGTGCGGACACTGAACCTTGGAATCCTGGCGCATGTCGACGCCGGTAAGACCAGCCTGACCGAGCGGCTCCTGCACGCCGCCGGTGTCATCGACGAGATCGGCAGCGTCGATGACGGCAGTACCCAGACCGATTCCCTGACGCTGGAACGCCAGCGCGGCATCACGATCAAATCGGCCGTCGTGTCGTTCGTGGTGGACGGTGTCACGGTCAATCTGATCGATACGCCCGGACACCCGGATTTCATCGCCGAGGTGGAGCGCGTCCTGAACGTGCTCGACGGGGCGGTGCTGGTGATCTCCGCCGTGGAGGGTGTGCAGGCGCAGACCCGCGTCCTGATGCGGACGCTGCGACGGCTGCGCATTCCCACCCTCATTTTCGTGAACAAGATCGACCGCAGGGGCGCGCACGACGAACGTGTGCTGCGTGCGGTGTCCGAGCGGCTGAGCCCGGCGATCGTCCCGATGGGGGCGGCGTACGGTCTCGGCGCGCGCGGCGCGGGGTTCACCCCGTTCGGCGAGGCCGACGACACCTTCACCGCCGGACTCGCCGAGGTGCTCGCGGACCATGACGACGCCCTGATGGCCGCGTATCTGGACGACGGGACCCCGCTTCCGTACCGCCGGCTCCGGGACGGACTCGCCGCGCAGACCGGGCGGGCGCTGGTGCATCCGGTGTACTTCGGCTCGGCCATCACCGGCGCGGGCGTGGACGCGCTGATCACCGGTATCACCGAGCTGCTGCCCGCGAGCGAACGCGATACGGAAGGCGCCGTCTCCGGCACGGTCTTCAAGATCGAGCGCGGTACGGCGGGCGAGAAGATCGCGTACGTCCGTATGGTCTCGGGGACGGTACGGACCCGCGACAAGCTGCTCTTCGGCAGGCACGGCGCGGGCGGCGCGGCAGCCGAGGGGAAGGTCACCGCGATCAGCGTCTTCGATCAGGGCGCGGCGGTCTCTCGCAGCTCGGTCGAGGCGGGGCGGATCGGTCTGCTGCGCGGCCTCGGCGACATCCGGATCGGCGACACGATCGGTGACGCCATGGCCGCCGTCGACGCGGCGGACCCGCCCGGCTCTTCAACGGCCCAGGACCCCTCCGGGCAAAGGCACTTCGCCCCGCCCACCCTGGAGACGGTGGTCGTCCCCCGCAGCCCCGCCGACAAGGGCGCGTTGCATGAGGCGCTCGCCCAACTCGTCGAACAGGACCCGCTGATCAATCTCCGTCAGGATGCGATCCGCCAGGAAATCTCCGTATCTCTTTACGGAGAAGTGCAGAAAGAGGTCATCCAGGCGACCCTGGCGAACGATTTCGGCGTACACGTCACCTTCCGCGAGACCACGACCATCTGTGTGGAGCGGCCGGCCGGTTCGGGCGAGGCCCTTGAAATCATGGGCAAGGACCCCAATCCGTTTCTCGCGACCATCGGGCTGCGTGTCGAGCCCGCGCCCCACGGCAGCGGTGTGGAATTCCGGCGGGAGATCGAACTCGGTTCGCTGCCCCTCGCGTTCCTCAAAGCCATCGAGGAGACCGTCAAGCAGACACTGCTTCAGGGCATCCACGGATGGCAGGTCATCGACTGCGCGGTCACCCTGACGCGGTCCGGCTACGCGCCGCGGCAGAGCCATGCCCATGCCGTCTTCGACAAGAGCATGTCGAGCACCGGCGGGGACTTCCGCAGTCTGACGCCCCTGGTCCTGATGGCCGCGCTCAAACAGGCCGGCACCATGGTGTACGAGCCGATGCACCGCTTCCGGCTGGAGCTGCCGGCGGATGTGTACGGCTCGGCCCTGCCTGTCCTGGCGCGGTTGCGCGCCGTACCGCGGACACCGTCGACACACGGTTCCTCGTACCTCCTGGAGGGCGAGATCCCGGCGGCGCAGGTGCATGAACTGGAGCAACGGCTGCCGACACTGACACGTGGTGAGGGCGTCCTGGAATCGGCCTTCGACCACTACCAGCAGGTCACAGGGCCGCTCCCGTCCCGCCCGCGCACGGACCACGACCCCCTCAACCGGAAGGAGTACCTCCTACGGGTCGTACGCCGCGTCGCCGGATGATTAAAACGCGGCGTTCGCTCGTGCGGGTGATAAGGCGGCGACCAGCAGTGATTACGCTGGGTGTGGGCTTGAATACTTTGCGTCAGTGTTCTTGGCCCGATCGGGCGTCCTGAAAGAGGATCTCTGTGCGAAAGTCCCTGCGTGTGCCCCGCCTTGTCGCCGCCCTGCTGGTCCTGGGGGCCTGCGGTATCGCCTCGGCACCCGCCGGAATCGCTGTGACGCGGCAGGCGCAGCCGGTGCCGACCGTCTTCATCGGCGACTCGTATACCGCCAACTTCGGTGTCGCGCCGCTGAATCGGGCGCGGCTGTTCTGCTTCCAGTCGCAGCAGAGCTATCCGGCCGTCGCGACGGAACGGCTGGCCGAGCGGGGCATCCCGCTCCAGGTCCAGGCGGATGTGTCCTGTGGGGGTGCGGTGATTCACCATGTGTGGGAGCCCCAGCCCCTGCTGATCGGCCAGGCCAAGCCGCAGCGGGACGCGCTCAAGGAGGACACCGAACTGGTCGTGGGCAGCATGGGCGGCAACACGGCCGGGTTCGCCGAAATCATGAAGCAGTGCTCCGAGCGGCTGCGCGGACCTGAGGGGAACCTCCTTCCCGCGGAGCCGGTGAACGCGGAGTGGCCGGCCGCCGAGTGCCAGGACTTCTTCGAAAACGGCGAGGGGGCGAACTGGCTGAAGGAGCGTTTCGATACGGTACGGGCCGACCTCGACCGGATGTTCGACGAGATCCGGACCCGGGCACCCCTCTCCGAGACCGTCCTTGTCGGGTATCCGAGGATCGTGCCCGAGGACACCGCCAAGTGCCTGGAGAACATCCCGGGCGGTGACGACACACCGCTCGCCGACATCGGCCAGGAAGCGCTGCGCTTCCTGGACAAGCAGATCCAGGAGCCCCTCGACAACCTCATGAGGGAATCGGCCGAGGCCAACAACGCGCACTTCGCCGGCCTCTACCGGCACACGGGCGGCAACACCGCCTGTGACGGCGAGGACCGCGGCATCGGCGCCATGCTGGAGACCTCGGAGATCGGCCTCGTACCGGGCTCGAAGCTCCCCTGGTTCGTCCACCCGAACCGCGTGGGCCGCGACGTGCAGGCCGCAGTGGTCACCGACACCATCGAACAAACCCTCCGCCCCTGACCCACCCGGCCCGCGCCCAACCATGCGGCCCGTCTCCTGCCTCCTCGCCCGGTTTGCCTTGGCGACGTGCGGTTTCGCCGATTGTCACACCCCGGCGGTACTGCCCGGCACGCCTCAGAACGCCGGGCGCGCAGCTCGGCGAATCGCCGCACGGGCCGCTCTCTGTCCCTTGCCGGACGGGGACCCGCGCCGTGCCTTCGGCGGCGTTGTTGTCGTTTGACAACGTACCGGCGCTGGGTAACTCTGCCTCTGAGGGGCGGGGAACCCTGGCGCATGGGTCCGTAGGTTCACGCTCTAAGGGGGAGTGAGACACATGGAGTACGAGTTTCTCTTCCTCGTGGACGGGATCAGCGTCGATGACGAGATTGCGGTCGGTGTGATCTTCGACGAGTTCGACGGCCTGCTGACCCGCCATCGTGACCGGCATCTTCTGGATGTCGCAGGTGTCGGTGACAACGTAGTCGAAGCCGCGCACCGCCTGATCGCCCGCCTTCGCCGGGTGCTCCCCGAGCTTCGGGTGCTGCGGCTGGACCCTGAGCTGGTCGGAGTCCCGGACATCGCCGAGCGGACCGGCCGCAGTCGGCAGAACGTACTCCAATGGGTGACCGGCGAGCGTAGGGCGGACAGCCCGTTCCCGGAGCCCGAAGGAGCCGTCGGCCGGTCACTCGTCTGGCGCTGGGCTGAGGTGAACGCCTGGCTGGAGCTGATCGGTGCGGGAGACGGCACGGCCGCTCCGCTTCGTGAGGAAGCCCTTCTGATCGATCTCATGCTGCCCCAATGGCAGCACGCTCTCGACGAGGGCATCCCGATGGTCAAGCTGCTGTGCGCCCAGGACGAATGGCAGGTGGAGCGCGCGGAGGTGATGCGTGCCCTCCAAGATGCTCTGCATCACCCTCAAGTGCTGCAGACAATCGCCACACTGCCCCGCAGCGAGCCCGACAGGCTGACCGTCGTGTGCGCGGTGGTGCAGGACCGGCTCAGTGCCGTACTGGAACAGATCGCGCCGGACGACGCGTCGGCCCTCCTCGCCGTGCGCGGCGACAAACAGATGGAACTGCTGGGCATCGCGTCCCGGGCGCTTCCCGGGACCGTTCCGGTCTCGGACCTCGGACTGGGGAGTGATGCCACCGTGGGCGATCTGCTGCTGGAACTGTCACACCGTTCTGTGGCCGCGCCGCTCGCGCTGGTGTGAGGGCGGGGGTCGCTGGGATGGCGGATTTTCTGTAGGGATCCGACAGGGAGCGTCGTGGCGTGCTGTCGGGGCTCGATTCTGCGGGGGCGGGGCGGGACCGATAGGTTTTCGATGTACCAGACCGCCAAGGAAAGGCTGATCCGTTGAGCCGCTCGGTTCTCGTCACCGGAGGAAACCGGGGCATCGGCCTCGCCATCGCCCGCGCCTTCGCCGAAAACGGCGACAAGGTAGCCATCACCCACCGCTCAGGCGAGCCGCCGGAGGCCCTGATGGAGCTGGGCTGCCTGGCGGTCCGCTGCGACATCACCGATGCCGAGCAGGTGGAGCAGGCCTACAAGGAGATCGAGGAGAAGCACGGTCCCGTGGAGGTGCTGGTGGCCAACGCCGGTGTCACCAAGGACCAGTTGCTGATGCGGATGTCCGAGGAGGACTTCACCTCCGTCCTCGAGACCAACCTCACCGGCACCTTCAGGGTCGTCAAGCGCGCCAACCGCGCCATGCTCCGCGCCAAGAAGGGCCGGGTCGTGCTGATCTCCTCGGTGGTCGGGCTGCTCGGCTCGGCGGGACAGGCGAACTACGCCGCGTCCAAGGCCGGTCTGGTCGGCTTCGCCCGCTCCCTCGCCCGCGAGTTGGGCTCCCGGAACATCACCTTCAATGTCGTGGCGCCCGGCTTCGTCGACACCGACATGACCAAGGTCCTCACCGACGAGCAGCGCGCGGGCATCGTGGCGCAGGTGCCGCTCGGCCGGTACGCGCAGCCGGAGGAGATCGCCGCGACCGTGCGGTTCCTCGCCTCCGACGACGCCTCGTACATCACTGGAGCCGTCATTCCCGTTGACGGCGGATTGGGCATGGGTCACTGATCACATGAGCGGAATCCTCGCCGGCAAGCGCATTCTTGTCACGGGTGTCCTCACCGAGGGCTCCATCGCCTTCCACGCCGCCAGGGTGGCGCAGGAGGAGGGCGCCGAGGTCATTCTCACCGGCTTCGGCCGGCTCACCCTTGTCGAGCGCATCGCCAAGCGGCTGCCCAAGCCCGCCCCGGTCATCGAGCTGGATGTCACCCAGCAGGAACACCTGGACGGGCTCGCCGACCGGGTCCGGGAGCTCCAGGGCGAGGCCGGTGCCGGACTCGACGGCGTCGTGCACTCGATCGCCTTCGGACCGCAGAGCGTCTTCAACTTCCTGGAGGGAAGCTGGGAGGACGTCTCGACCGCGGTGCATGTCTCGGCGTACTCCCTGAAGTCGCTCACCATGGCCTGTCTGCCGCTGATGGAGCGCGGCGGCTCGGTTGTCGGCCTCACCTTCGACGCGCAGGTCGCCTGGCCCAAGTACGACTGGATGGGCGTCGCCAAGGCGGCGCTGGAGTCCACCAACCGCTATCTCGCCCGTGACCTGGGCGCGCGGAACATCCGCTGCAACCTGGTCTCGGCCGGTCCGCTCAAGTCCATGGCGGCCAAGTCGATCCCCGGCTTCGAGGAGCTGGCGGATGTGTGGAACCACCGCGCGCCGATCGGCTGGGACCTGTCCGACCCGGAACCGACGGGCCGCGGCATCGTCGGACTGCTCTCGGACTTCTTCCCGAAGACGACCGGCGAGATCGTGCATGTCGACGGCGGCGTGCACATGATGGGCGCCTGACCGGCCCGTACGCATCCGGAAGCCGTACGTATCGGAAGCCGCGTGACCGTCACCGCGACGGGCGCGCGGCTTCCGTGCGTGACGGACCGTGTCCGTTCGATTCGAGAAGAGAGGCGACCGGCCGCACACTGAGCACACAGACCGGGGCATTCCGGTCCGGCGAGGAGGTGTGTGCGATGCGTTGGCCGCCGCACCGCCATATCGCCCGTCGTATTGCCCGTCGCGCTGCCCGTCGTACGGTCCCGCCCGCCGTGGCCCTTCTGATCGCGGCCGGGCTGGTCGTCTGCGCCGAGACACGGAGCGGCCATGTGCCCGACGAGGCCGAGGTGTACGCGCAACCGGGCGGGGGCGCGGAGCGCGAAGGGCCGGAGTACGAGAAGCACTGGGCGCACAAGAAGCACACGGGCGTGGAGAACCGGGGTGCCGAGCACGGCCGTACCAGCCGGTTCGGTGCCACCTGCCGTACGAACACCAAGGGCTCCCGCGCCACCGCCTCCTGCCACAACCCGTATCCCGAGACCGACCGGGTCAGGCTGCATGTCGAGTGCGAGCGCTGGTGGGACATCGACACGGACAGCGCCCCGGTGGAGATCGCCCCGGCCGGGTACACGGAATTCGTCGAATGGTGCTGGAAGGAGATCCGCGAGGTGTGGATCACCCATGAGCGCCTGGCGTCCTGAGGCGTCCCACCACTGAGCGAGCGAACCCACCGCTGAGCCAGCGAACCCGCTGCCGTGCGAGTGAATCCGCCGCTGACCGAGCGAACCCGCTGCGGCTGCTGTGTGAGTGAATCCGCCGCTGTGCGGGCGCCTGCGCTCAGACCCGTTCTCCCAGGCAGTGGAGGGTGTAGCTGGCCGCCTCGGTGCCCGCCGTCTCCGCGTCGCCCGCCCGGATCGCGGCCACCAGACGCGCGTGGTCCATATGGTTCTCCGGGCGCAGCTCCTGGCCCATGTCGTCGCGGAGCCAGTCGCGCAGAAGATGGTTGAGGTCCGCGTACAGGGCGGTCAGTACGTCATTGTGCGAGGCCGAGACGACCGCCATGTGCAGGGTCGAGTCGGCCGCGACGAAGCGTTCCAGGTCGCCGGCGGCCCAGGCCTCCTCGCGCCGGGCGAGCAGGGTCTCCAGTTGCCGCAGATCCCGTTCCGTACGGCGCTCCGCGGCCATTCTGGCGGCCGAGGACTCCAGGGTGGAGCGCACCTCGGCCATGTCACGCCGGTCGGCTCCGGCGAAGCGGCGGTGCATGACCCCGGCCAGTTCGCTGGTCGCGATGACATATGTTCCCGAGCCCTGCCGGATGTCCAGCAGCCCGTTGTGGGCGAGCGCGCGGACCGCCTCGCGGACGGTGTTACGGGCCACGCCCAACTGTTCCACCAGCTCGGGCTCGGTCGGGATACGGGAACCCACCGGCCATTCGCCCGAGGTGATCTGGCTTCGCAGCTCGGTGATCACCTGGTCGGAGAGCGCGGAACGCCGGGGAGAGGTGAGCGCCATGGTGCTGCCAATCGTATGGAGGGGGCGGAAAGGAGGAGTGCGGGCCGTGAAGGGACGGATGGGGCGACTGGACGATCAATCATCCTATGATTCTATGATGGCGCCATGCCTGATGAGCCGCACCCGCAGATACCGACGCGTACGCAGACCACACAGTCACAGACATGGACGGATACGCAGACACAGGCGCATGCGAAGGCCCTGAAGCAGTCCGGCGCATCAGCGCCCGCGTCCGTATCCGGGTCCACATCCGTGTCAGCGCCTTCATACGGCAATTCTCCCGCACCGTCCGCGGCGGTCTGGCTCACCCGGCTCCTTGTCCTCGGGGTCGTCCTGGCCGCGATCAATCTCCGCCCCGCCATCACCAGCCTCGGCGCGCTGCTCGAAGAGGTACGGGACGGGCTGGGCATGAGCGGCAGCGTCGCCGGTGTCCTCACCTCCGTGCCGCCTTTCTGCTTCGCGGTCTTCGGCTTCACCGCGCCGCGACTGGCCCGGCGGTACGGTCCTGGCGCCATCGTCGGCGCCGGCATGGTCGCCATCACGGCGGGGCTGCTGATCCGGCCGTTCGCGGGCGGTACCGCCGCCTTCCTCGCGGCCAGCGCGCTCGCGCTGATGGGGATCGCGGTCAGCAATGTGCTGATGCCGGTGATCGTCAAGCGGTACTTCCCGGACCGGGTCGGCACGATGACCGGGCTGTACTCGATGGCCCTGGCGCTCGGCACCGCCTTCGCCGCCGCGGCGACCGTGCCCATGACCGAGGCGCTGGGCGGCAGTTGGCGGCTGGGGCTCGCGCTCTGGGCGATACCGGCGGCGGTGGCGGTGCTGCCGTGGCTCGGGCTGGTACGGGACCGGGGCGCGGGGGAGCCGGGGGCTACGGCCGCGCTACGAACACACAACACCGAGCCCACGAGACTCGTAGGCTGA
>NZ_LATD01000276.1 GCF_000981895.1 Streptomyces odonnellii
CGGATGTGGATCGCCCCCGTACCGGCTCCCCCTTCCGGTACGGGGGCGATCCACATCCGCGGCGCCGCTGGAAGGCCGCGCCGCGCCCTGGGAGAGTGGCGCGCATGACGGAACCGGAGCCCTTGCGCACCGCCCACACCTTCGAACTGCTCCCGGCGGACCTCGCCGGGATACGCGCCCTGATGGACACGGTCTTCGAGAGCGGTTTCACGGACGAGGACTGGGACCACGGACTCGGCGGCGTCCACGCGTACGTACGCGCGCCGGACGGCGCGTTCCTCGCGCACGGCAGCGTGATCCAGCGCCGGGTGCTGTACGAGGGCCGCTCGTACCGCGTCGGGTACGTCGAGTCCGTGGCGGTACGGCCCGACCGCCACCGGCAGGGACTCGGCGGCCGGGTCATGGCGGCGCTGGAGCGCGTGATCGACGGCGCGTACGACCTGGGAGCGCTCTCAGCCTCCGACGCCGGCGCCTTCCTCTACCGCTCGCGCGGCTGGCACCTCTGGCAGGGCACGATCGAGACGCTCGCCCCCGGCGGGCTGATCCGCCTCCCGGAGGAGGAGGGCTCCGCATTCCTGCGCCCGGCCGCGGGGCGCCCGCTGCCGGGGACTTCGGGCGCGCTGGTCTTCGACTGGCGCGAGGGGGATGTGCTTTAGCGCCCGCCCGTTGAGGCCGCCGCGCGGTCGACGCGGATCGGGCATGTCGTGTCGGACATGTCGCGGTCAACGCGGGCCGGATGTGTGGTGGCCGACGCAGATCGGACATGCGGTGGTCAGCCCAGGTCGGACATGTCGAGTACGAAGCGGTAGCGGACGTCGTTGCGTCCGAGCCGGTCGAGGGCCTCGTTCACACGCGCCGAGGGGAGCAGTTCGATATCGGCGGTGATGCCGTGCTCGGCGCAGAAGTCCAGCATGGCGGCGGTCGCGGGCCTGCCGCCGCTGCCCGCGGAGCTGAGCTTCTTGCGCCCCAGGAGCAGGTCCATGGTCTCCACGGTGACGGGTCCGAGGTGCCCGAGGTGGCTGAGCGTGCCGTCCATGGCGACCAGGCGCAGATACGGGCCGAGGTCGTGCGGGGCGGAGATGGTGTCGATGACGACGTCGAACCGGTCACGGGCGCCGGCCATCTGTTCCGGGTCCGTGGAGACGACGAGGCCGTGGGCGCCGAGACGGCGGGCGTCGTCGGCCTTGTCGGGCGAGCGGCTGATGACCGAAGTGTCGGCGCCGAGCGCCACGGCGATCTTGACCGCGAGATGACCCAGGCCGCCCAGTCCCGCCACGGCGACGCGGCTGTGGGGGCCCACGCCCAGGGTGTGCAGGGGTTCCCAGACGGTGATCCCGGCGCAGAGCAGCGGAGCGGCGGCGGCCGGGTCCAGACCTGCGGGGAGCGGGTACGCGAACCGGTCGCGGACCACGTACTCACGGGAGTAGCCCCCCAAGGTGGTCGATCCGTCGTGCCGGTCGACGCCGCTGTAGGTCAAGGTCGGGAAGGTGTGGCAGAAGTTCTCCTGGCCCGCCCGGCACATCGGACACTCGCCGCATGAATCGACGATGTTGCCGACCGCCACGGGGTCACCGACGGAGAAGCCGGTGACCGCGGGCCCGGTCTCGGTCACCACGCCCGTGAACTCGTGCCCCGGTACCAAGGGGCGGCTTTCCTCGCCGTCATGACCGCGGACCGCGTGCAGGTCCGTGTGGCAGACACCGCAGTAGTCCACCCGTATCGCGAGGTCGTCGGGGCGCAGGTCGCGCCGCTCCAGCGTCGTCCGCAGCAGCGTCGCCGTCGCGCCGTCCGCCTGCCAGCCGGTTGTCGTCCGCACAGCACATCTCCTTAAACAGACTGTTCGGTCTGCCTCAAGGTAGACGCATTCGCCCCGCTCGGCAAACCAACTGTTCTGTTCGGTAGCCTGAGGGCATGGCCGACCAGCCCCTGAACCCGCGTGGAGCGGCGACGTACCGGCGCATCCTCGATGTGGCGACCCAGGAGTTCGCCGAGCACGGCATCGCCGGAGCGCGCATCGAGCGGATCGTGGTCGCCGCACGCACCAACAAGGCGCAGCTCTACGCCTACTTCGGAAACAAGGAAGGGCTCTTCGACGCCATCTTCTTCGGCTCGCTGGAGCGGATCGTGAACGTCGTCCCGATCGACGCCACCGACCTCGCGGACTGGGCCGTACGCCTGTACGACGAGTACCTCCGCCGTCCCGACCTCATCCGGCTGGCCACCTGGGTACGTCTGGAGCGCCGCCCGGCCGGGCACCTGGTGGACAGCCGTGACCGCCTCGACGACCGCAAGCTGCTCGCCATCGCCGAGGCTCAGGCCGCCGGCCTGGTGCGCCAGGGCGACCCGTTCGACGTGATGACCATGGTCATCGCCATGTCCATGGCCTGGTCCCCGGTCAGCAACGTCTACGCGGCGACGGCCGAGGAGCCTCCCGAGGTGCACGACCAGCGTCGAACGCTGCTCCGCGAGAGCGTCCGGCGCGCCGTGGCGGCCGACTGACGCTCGGTCTCGGTCTCGTCGGTCTCGGCCTCGGCCTGAGCCCTCGGCCTAAGCCAGCCGGGCGGCCCGCCCCGACCACCTGAACGACCAGCGGGCCACGGGCAGCGGGAATGCCGAGTGATCGGGCCGGTTGTCCGCCCCGGAACGCTGATGGTGTGATGACAGGGTCGGCGTGAGCCCTATGAAGGGTGACGGTGCGTGGGAAGTCTGTTGAGAGGCGTCTCCGGCGTCCGCTGGGGGGAACTGCGCGACGCACGGCCGCTGCCCGCCGGGGACATCCCGCCGCTGCTCTCCCGGATCGCGTACGGAGGCGAGGACACTGCCCGCCTCGCGATCGACGAACTCGGCGACCGCATCTGCGCGTTGGGGTTCGTAGTCGGCGAGGCGACCGCGTCGACGGTCCTGTTTCTCCTGGAACTCGCCGGGGCCCCGCACGTGTCCTGCAAGGCCGAGCTGTTGGATCTGCTTGAGAGCATCTACCGGACCGAGCAATGGCACTCGTCGGCCGCAGCGGCCGGCGGCCCGAAGCGTACGGGCTTCCGGGAACAGCCTGCCTGGGAGGTGGCCGCCAGGGAAGCCGTCCGCGCCGGCCGACCGGTCATCGAGGGCCTCGCCTCGTCGATGCGACCGGAAGAGGCCGAACCAGCACGGAGACTGCTGCTGACGATGGACGAGACGCCACCGTTCCCGGACCTGGAAGATCGCAGGTATGACACTCAGAGATCAGTGCGGGACAGGCCTTGGCGGCATTGATGTACAGCCGAGGATCGAGTACAGACAGTTCCAGGTTGTCGAACAGGGCAAGGCTTTGGATCTCCCCGCTGATTGGGCGCAGCAGGCAAGCGGGGGACGCATCGCGATTCCCGGCGGAGCCGGCCTCTTGCTCTCAACGGGTGGCAATGATTTCTACCCGGAAGTACGCGTCGAGGTCTGGCACGAGGAGCCACCTCACGAAGAGGAGTCGTGGGATGTTTCCGAGGACGAGGACATCGTTACGGATTCCGGTGTCCTCTGGATTCGGACGTGGGATGGGGAACCTGTGGGAGACGGGCTCACTCTGCGCCCCGGCCCCTGCCGCGTGCGTGTCCACTGTTCTGGTCGGGCCGAGGCAGCCGCCCTTGTCGGGCAGGAGCTCTACTTTCAGGGCGTGGAGAGGTGGCTGTTGCAAATCTGGCCTTTGTGATCCGGGACTGTCTCACGGGTCTGTCCATTGCTCAGGGCGACAGTCGCGGCACGCTCATGCGTCGGCGCGTGTCAGGCGTTCGTCGGTCTGGTTCCGCAGGGCGTGCAGGGCGATCGGGGGCTTGCCGTGCAGGACCTCGGTACGGGCGTTGTGTGCGGCCGGCCATAGGCTCGCCGCCCAGGCCACCTGACGCTCCTCACTGGTGAACGCCCGTCCCCGCGCCTCCTGATAGGCGTCGAGGAAGGCCGCCGAGCTGTCCACCGGGGCGAGCGTGGGGTGCTCCGTGCTGGCGAAGGCCCCGGACGCGGCCCCCGCGATCGCCGCCTCCGGCAGCCACGCCAGGCTGTCCCAGTCGTGCACCGTGTGTGCCTCCCCGCCCCGCCACCGTATGTTCTGTGACTCCCAGTCCCCGTGGCCGACCGTACGCTCCAGCGAAGCGGCGCGTGCCATCCGGGCCCGTATGCGTACGACGGTCTGCTCGAGGTCCTGCGGTACGGCGACCAGGCCGGCCCGGGCGTCGTGCCAGTCGTACGCGGGCCAGAGCCCCGGCTCCTCGTGGTCCCAGCGCAGCCACACCGGATTGGGCAGCGGCGGCCGGACCCGTACCTTCCGTGCCAGCGTGACCAGCGTCGCGAGCAGAACGGCGAACTTGGCGGCGGTCTCCGGCCCGTCGTCGCGCAGCATGTCACCCCCGGGGCACCACTGCTCGGCGTGGACCGCCCGGCGGTCCACCACCGCGACGGCGGTCAGCGGCCGGGGGCAGGGAAACCCGCTGTCCGCGAGGGCTCGCTGCACCTCGACACAGGACCGGGCGCGGCCCGCCTCGTCCGGCCGCGCCTTGATGACGACCCGGCGGCCGTCGTCCAGACGTACCGCCGCCACCTCCGACGTCTGCGCCGAGGCGAACAGCCGCTCGACAGGCACGGCCCCCAGCTCGCGCCCGCACCATGCCGTGATCGCCTGGGACAGTACCGCGCCGTCTTCCTTCATGGGCCAAGACTAAGGACCGGCGTGGCGTGGCTTGCTCAGCCGCAGGTGGGAGGGGGTGCCGTCTCAGATAGT
This sequence comes from Streptomyces odonnellii, assembly GCF_000981895.1. Classification (GTDB taxonomy): domain Bacteria; phylum Actinomycetota; class Actinomycetes; order Streptomycetales; family Streptomycetaceae; genus Streptomyces; species Streptomyces odonnellii. The sequence goes on from NZ_LATD01000276.1 coordinate 4,745, forward strand.
AGGAAGTCCGAGTAAATATAGAGACAGGGCGCCGCCGCTCGCTTAGCTTGGAATGAGCCGAACGTCTCGCTCCATCCAGCGAATGGCGGTCGAGGGCAGCGCCCCTGGCAGGTAACCCCTGCGGCGCACGGCCCCCCGCCCCATCCGGCGCCTCGTAGATGCATCCCGTGACCCCACCGCGTGGTTCAGCTATCTCAAGGAGTCGATCACCATGGCCGAGACGACCGTCCGCCGTGTCCGCCACACCTCCCGTACCAGCGAATCCGACCGCAAGAACGCCGCGGCCGCGCTCCAGCGCGCCCTGGACCGCCGCGACAACGGCGGCGCGACGGGCCACTGACGCCGTTGGCCGGGCGTGCCCCAGGCGCCGCGTGCCTAGGGCGTGTCTTCAAAGTAGCGTCGTCCGCCCGAAGGGCGGGCGCGGCGGCGTCTGGTGCGTGCGATCGCAAGGCGGAGGGGCGTCCTTGTACTGGACGTACTTGGATGATCCCGACAACGCGGCGAGCGTGCGTGCCAGGCGTCGCCGGGCAGACGGGACTTTGAAGACACGCCCTAGGGCACCCGGCCGGCCTGGGCCGCGTACCGCGCGTACTCGGCCTCCAGCTCCACGACCGTGCAGCGGCGCAGCGTGACCATCAGTTGCGCCGCGACGGTCCAGTGGATGCGGGTGTCGTCGTACAGCACGCCGCCCGCGTCATACGGCTCGGGGAAGAGCCCTCCGGGCCGGTGCACGATCCCCTGTACTCCGGCCGTGACGACCAGCCCGGCCCGTAATGCCACATGGCGTTTCCGCAGGTGAGGGCAGGCCCGTACCGATGCGATGGCGCAGGGGGCGCAGACCGGGGGATGGGTGGTGGTGAACCCGCCCGCACCCCCGCCCGCGTCGCCCGGGTAGTCGCCCACCAGCCACAGCACCCCGTCCTCGTTACGATCGGCCGCCCCGCCGCACACCTGGCACAGCAGCTTCCGCATCGCGCGGTGCTGTCGCAGCGAGTGCACCTTCCCGAACTCCGGCCGCCCCTTTCCCCGGCCCGCACCGACGCGCTTCCACAGCACGCCGTTGGCATCACGGTCGACCGAGTGTTCGTCCGCGTATCCGATGCCGGGACCCCTGGGGTTGGGTACGACCAGCGCGGGGACCTTCTTCTCCCCGCTCCAGGACGCGATGTACGGCACGATGTCCGGCCGCGCCACCGTTGCCGCCATCAGTACGCACCCCTGGAGGTGCCCGTCGCGGCCGGGAGCGACAGCTCGGCCCAGACGACCTTGCCGGGCGCGCCGTCGTCCCGTTCGGTGACCCCCCAGTCGTCCGCGAGCGCGGCGACGAGGATCAGCCCCCGGCCGTCGATGGCGTCGGGATCGGCCGGCCGCGGCTCGGGCCTCCGGGGCGACGCGTCGTGCACCTCGATACGTACGGTGCCGGGCGTCGGCACGTAACGGGTCTCGATCTCCCAGTCGTGGCACACCCGAGCGTGCCGGGCCGCGTTGGTGACCAACTCGGAGAGGACGAGCAGGGCGGAGTCCTCCAGCTCGGCCAGCCCCCAATCCGCCAACACCTTGCGCAGTTCGGCTCGCGCCAGCCCAACACAACTCGGATGTGGACTCCACCGCAGCACAATGGAATCGCCCTTTCCCCGGGCGGCTTCGGCCGGAAATAAGCGCCGCCGGAACGGCTCGAAGAATTGGGCGATATCCTTCACCATGTCATCAACTCCGGTTAGTTGAGGGCCACGCCCCCGGGCCGTTGCCGCGGTCGCGGGGGTCTGGATTTTGCGTGTGGCGTGTGCTGCTGTTGGTTACTACGATCCCTCATCGGATGCACTGGGCACATGTCTGAGCTGTCACCAAATACCTGGTGGAGACGGCCAGTTACGCGAAAGAAGGTTCGACCGGAGTGGAGCTGAACAACGAATCAGGCCAGCTCACGCCGCGTGTGAGGCTCGGCAGGCGGCTGCGTCGGCTGCGGGAGCGCAAGCAACTGTCGCTCCGTCAACTCTCCGAACATGTGGGCGGCTACTCGCACAGCTACCTGGGCCGGGTGGAGTTGGGGGATCAGCTTCCCTCGGATGCCTTGGTGAGCGCGCTGGACAAGTTTTTTGACACCGATGGGGTGTTGGCTGAACTGCTAGAGATGGCGCACGAATCTGTGATTACGAGCTATAGTCGCACTTTCGTGAGCAAGGAGCCGGAGGCCGAACGCATCCAGGTCTTCACGAGCAGTCTCATCCCTGGACTCTTCCAGACAGAAGATTATGCGCGAGAGCTATTCCGAAGGTCGCTTCCCGGCGAATCTGAGGATGAGCGTAACGAGCGAGTCATCGTTCGTATGCGCAGGAAGCGCATTTTCGAACGCGCTGAACCGCCGCGCTGTTGGGCAATTATGGATGAAGCGGCACTAAGGCGCCCAATTGGCGATACGAAGAGTATGGCCGGGCAACTCTCCTATTTGTTGCAGATCGCCTCCCGGCCACACACTACGGTTCAGGTCCTCCCGTTCGTTAAAGGGGCGCATCCCATGCTGGGAGGGAGCTTGACCCTCATGACCTTGAAAGATGGCGGGACGGTTGCCCTGGTCGAGAGCTTCAAGTCCGGTGAGGGGGTAGATTCAACGAAGAGGGTGATTGAGCTGACTGAGATGTTTGATCTGGCTCGCTCACTGGCTCTGACAAGTGATGAATCCACAGACTTGATCCGCGGATACCTGAAAGGGTATGAAGATGAACGCGATTCCTGACGCGTCCGTTATGGCTGTCTGGCGTAAGTCGAGCTACAGCGACAACGGAGACGGAGCGTGTCTTGAAGTGTCGGACGGACACGTTGCTGGCGTTCCCGTTCGTGACAGCAAGGCTCCGCACGGTCCGGCGATCGTCTTTCCCGTACGCGACTGGTCCGTGTTCGTCGGTGCAGTCAAGGGTGGCGAACTCTGATCGTGACCTCCGCGCAGGACTGGTACGACGCCCAACTCCTCTGGGACTTCCAGCAGATGCGGCACGCACCCCGGCCCTGTTCCGTCGCCCTTGGGCTCGCGCGGCGTATGAGCGCCTCACGCACGCAGGCTTCGTCAGCCGTCTCGTGCGGACCGGGCTTGCGTCTCCCCTAAGGGGAGCCCCCAAGCTGGGGGCATGAACCGCGACGCGCTCTACTCGATCGGTGAGCTGGCTCGGCGGACCGGGGTCACGGTGAAGACCATCCGGTTCTATGCCGATTGCGGGATCGTGCCGCCCGTCGATCGCAGCCCGGCCGGCCACCGACTGTACGGGGACGACGCCGTCGCACGCCTGGACCTGGTCCGGACCCTGCGTGACCTGGGGCTCGGGCTTACTGCCATCCGTCAGGTCATGGACCGGGAGCCGACACTGCCCGAGGTCGCCGCAGCGCATGTCGAGGCCCTGGACATGCAGATCCGGGTCCTGCGGCTGCGGCGCGCGGTTCTGACTGCCGTGGCGGAGCGCCGCGCTACCCCCGAGGAGACCGCTCTCATGCACAAGCTGGCCAAACTGTCCGAAGCCGAGCGCCGACGACTGATCGACGACTTTCTCGACGCCGCCTTCGGCGGTGTGGGAGCCGATCGGGATTTCGCGGGGGTCATGTGCTCGATGACCCCGGAACTGCCCGAAGACCCCGATCCGGAACAGGTACAGGCGTGGGTGGAACTGGCCGAACTGGCACAGGACACGGATTTCCGGGCGCATGTACGGGCCATGGCCGAGCATCTCGCGGCCGAGCGCACACGGGGTGTTCCGCCCACGCTACGGGGTGATCTGAGTGGGACCGTCCGTGACCGCGTTGCCCCGGCGCTGGTGGCCGGGGTCGACGCCGCGTCACCCGAAGCCGACCCGGTCGTCTCGGACCTCATGAGCCGCTGCGCGCGTTTCCTCGACCACGAGGACGAGGCCCGGTCCGGCCTGCAATTGCTGGCCCGGCTGCAGAGCATGAACGACCCGCGCAGAGAGCGGTACCTCCGGCTTCTCGCGGTGATCAACGGCTGGCCCGCTCCGGACAGTCTGCAACCCGCGCTCGACTGGACCATCCACGCTCTCCGCGTCCGCGTCCGGCCGTGAGCGGTGAGCGGTGAGCGGGGACTGTGCCTGTCACAGGCAACCATTCGGCCCCCGATGTCCTCGCAGGCGCCTACCCCCGCGTCACCGTGAAGTGGTCCACCCTCGCGCCCGATTCGGCCAGCGCCGTGACCTCCAGCTTCGGCCGGCTCCCCGCCGTCACCTCCACCGCCAGGAACGAGAAGCCCGTGTAGCGGACGCGCGACCACTCGACCGTTTCCGGGATCTTCGCGCCCTCCTCGGACCAGTGGTACGAAGCGACGGACTCCACATCGGCCGTATGGCCCTCGTAGCTGTCCGGGGACGGAAAGCTGTAGAGCGCCTTGCCCGCGCCGCCCGCCGTGACGTACACGATGCCGTCCCGTACGGAGTCGACGGTCTCGCCGATGCCGACGCGGCGCCGTACCGTACCGGACCTGAGCGCGTCGGTGCGTTCATAGACGTGGTTGTGGCCGTTGACGACCAGATCGACGCCGTGTTTGTCGAACAGCGGCACCCACGCCTCCCGTACCCCGCCGTCCGACGCGTGCGCGCTGGTCGTCGAGAAGGCGCAGTGGTGGAAGAAGACCACGATGAAATCGATGTCCCGGTCCGCGCGCAGGGCGGCCAGGCGGTCGTCCAGCCAGCGGGTCTGGGCGCCGTCCGTGTAGCCGGTGTTGGCGCGGATCTCGTGGGAGACGTCGTTGGCGTCCAGCGCCACCACGCCCACATTGCCGTAAGTGAAGGAGTACACGCCCGGTGACTTCACCGGGTCCGGGCCGCCGCCCGGCAGGGTCCAGCGGGCGTTCTGGCCGCCGTAGCCGTCGGGGGAGTACCACGCCTCCATGTCGTGATTGCCGGTCGTCACCATCCAGGGCACTCGCGAGGCCACCGTCTCGGTCTGCGCCAGGAACTGGTCCCAGACCCGCGCGTCATACGTGTCGGACGAGGTGCCCCGGCCGCTGCTGTCGGCGTAGCAGATGTCGCCCGCGTGCAGATGGAAGGCCGGATTCTGACCGAGGATCACCTGGTCGTTGGCGAGCGCGTCGTACGAGACGCCCTGGTCGCCGAAGGCGGTGAAGACGAAGGCCTCGGTACGGGCGGCGGCCGGTGCGGTACGGAAGGTCGAGACCGTGGTCGCACGGCGCGGGTCGGCCGGGTCGAAGCCCTCGTGCCCCACGCCGTAGTAGTACGTCGTGCCAGGGCGGAGCCGTTCCAGCGGCACATGAAGGTAGTACTGGTCCACCGCGGGCAGTTCGTCCGTCAGCGACGGCGTGTGCAGCGGCCGTACCTCCGCCTCGATCTTCCGGCTCAGCTCCCAGGGCTTCAGCCCCACGCGCAGGAACGGCTTCCGCACCCGGAACGGCACCTGCCAGGAGACCGTCATCTGTGTCCTCGGGTCGGCGCCGAAGGCGAGATGCCGGCCGAAGGGCGCGACCAGCGATCCGTCCACCCGGGGAGTGACGGGCGACCCCAGGGAAACCGGCGAAACACCGGTGGGTGCCGCGCTCGAACCCAGCAGCCCCGCCCCTGCCACCGTGCCCGCCGCCAGTGCCC
>NZ_LATD01000277.1 GCF_000981895.1 Streptomyces odonnellii
CCGGCTCCGCTGAACCCGCCCCCCGATGGAGCCCCCTCATCGTCGGGGAGTCCACCCATGAGATCCCCGTACATCTCCTCTTCCGCGACGAGACCGCCGCCGACGACGCCAAGTCCACCGGCACCGGGCGGCGCTGGGGGACCGGGGAGCAGCCCCGGGTCAGGCGCGTGCCGCCCGCCGTGCCCGCCGTACCGCTGCGGCCTCCGCCGCCCGTGGATCCCAAGCTGGCCGAGCGGCCAGGGCCCGCGCTGCCCGGGTGGGCCGCCGTGCTCGTCGGGGTGCTCGCGCTCGTCGCGTGCGCGGCGGTCGTGTGGTGGTCCGGGGCCGTACCGGAGGCCGTGACCGCGCCGCTCGGGCTGGGGTCGAACCCCGACCGCGGCATCGGCATCGGCCAGTGGGCCCTGCTCGCGCTCGGCGGGACCGTCACCCTCTTCGCCTTCGGCGGGCTCGGCCGCGGCCGGGTCGGTCATGCCTGGGTGCTCACCCTGTTCGGCGAGTACCGGGGCAGTGTGCGCCGTACCGGACTGGTCTGGGTGAGCCCGCTGCTGCTGCGCCGGCGGGTGGACGTACGGCTGCGGCACTGGCGCAGCGAGCCGATGCCCGCGGTCGACTCGAACGGCACCGCGCTGTTCGTGGTCGTGCTGGTCATCTGGCGGGTCAGGGACACCGTACGCGCGGCCCTCGGCGTGCAGGACCACGAGGAGTATCTGCGCGAGCAGGTCGAGGCGGCGATGGCGCGGGTGCTCTCCCAGCTTCCCGCCGACACCTTCCACGACGAGGCCCCCACCCTGCGCAACGCGGAGGCGGTCGGCGACGCGCTGACCCGGATGCTCTCGGCGGAGTGCCGGCCCGTCGGCATCGATGTGTTCTCCGCGCAGCCGACCCGGATCGAGTACGCGCCGGAGATCGCCGCCGCGATGCAGCGAAGCCGGATCGCGGCGATCGACGCCAAGCACCGGGACAGCGTGCTGACTTCGGTGGTGGACGCGGTGGACGACACGGTGCACCGGCTGACCGCCCGCGGACTGGTCGAACTGGACGATTACGAGCGCAAGGTGCTGGTCAAGGACCTCACCGTGGCGTTCTACACCGGGCGGCAAGGCACTCCGGAGAGGCTGTAATTGGTCTGGACCTGGCTCGTACTTGTTATGGACACGGTCAAGTTCCGTTAATACTCTAGAGCTTGGTCTAGACCGCAGACTGTTCCCCCTGCACGCGTGCAGTACGGCTCACCGAACTCCCCACGTTCTCTGGAGCGAAGCATGCGAAAGAAGATAGGCGCGGCCGTTGTCGGCCTCGCCGTGGCGGGCGTGTCCCTGCTCGCCACCAGCAGTGCAAGCAGCCATGGCTACACGGACTCCCCCATCAGCCGTCAGAAGCTCTGTGCCAACGGCACGGTGACCAACTGCGGCAACATCCAGTGGGAGCCGCAGAGCGTCGAGGGGCCCAAGGGCTTCCCGAACGGCGGCCCCGCCGACGGCAAGATCTGCTCGGGCGGCCTCGGCCAGTTCGCGCAGCTCGACGACCCGCGTGGCGGCTCCTGGCCGACCACCAAGGTGAACGGCGGCCAGAGCTACAACTTCCGCTGGCAGTTCACCGCGCGGCACGCCACGACCGACTTCAAGTACTACATCACCAAGAACGGTTGGAACTCCTCCGCGCCGCTCACCCGCGCCGCCCTGGACACCCAGCCGTTCCTGACGGTGCCGTACAACAACCAGCAGCCGCCCGCGACGCTGTCGCACTCGGGCACGCTGCCTTCGAGGTCGGGCAAGCACATCATCCTGGCGGTGTGGACCATCGCCGACACGGGGAACGCGTTCTACGCGTGCTCCGACGTCCAGTTCTGAGACGTCCGGCACTGGACGTCCGGTTCTGAGCTGCTCAGCTTCAGGGCGTCCGGTTCTGAACCTCCGGTTCTGAACATCCAGTTCTGACGCGTGGCCGGCCGTGGGCCGGCGTGGTCAGGCCGTAAGAACCTCGGGGGGCACGGCGCCCCGCCCGGTCCGCCGCCGCGCGGTCCGCGCTCCCCGAGGCGCGTGTCGTCACCTTGTGGGGAGTCGCCCCGTAGGGAGCGTACGTCCGCCCCGCCCCGCGCATCTCGGCGCGGGGCGCGCGGGCGCAGACCGGTCAGCCCGGGACGGAACCGTCAACTCGGAGCGTTCACAGGGGCGTTCGGTGTCACAAGGGTTTGCCCGCGCCGGGATTTGGGGGACCATTCCCGCGGCGGTCATCGCGCGTAGACCCGTGCGACAGCCGTGCCGTTCACGCTTGCGGCGCTCCATGCCACCCCGGGCAGGGAGCGTGTCCCCCCATACCGTACGGAGGTTGATCCGTCATGCGCAGACGTCTGGCTCTCCCGCTCGCCTCGGCCGTACTCGCCATCGCCGCTTCCCTGCTGACGGCCACTTTGGCCACCGCCGCCCCGGCGGACAAGCCGCAGGTGCTCAGCAGTTGGACCCAGGAGTCCGTGAACAGCTACAACTCGTTCATGGCGGCCCGTAACAACCAGGGCGCCTGGTCGGCGTACGGCTTCGACTGGTCCACGGACTACTGTTCCTCGTCGCCCGACAACCCCTTCGGCTTCCCCTTCCAGAACGCCTGCGTGCGCCACGACTTCGGCTACCGCAACTACAAGGCGGCCGGCACGTTCAGCGCCAACAAGGCCCGGATCGACTCCGCTTTCTACGCGGACCTCAAGCGTGTGTGCGCGAAGTACTCGGGTGCCACGAAGGTGTCCTGCGACGCCCTGGCGTGGACGTACTACCACGCGGTCGACATCTTCGGCGTGAGCCCCATGGTCGACGGCACCCGCTCGGTCGCCTGAACCCCGAGGCTGCTCGACCCGTGAAGTCGCTCGACCGGTGAGATCGCTCGACCTCTGAGGTCGTCCGACACAGCAGCGGGGCCCCGGCGCCGCGAAGGGCCCCGCTGCTGTCGTCGATCGAGCGGTCTTGTGGGGGTCAGCCCGTGATGATCGCCGGGTCGCTGACGCCGGGGGTGCCGGTTTCCACGTGGCCGGCGAGGCGGCGCAGGTAGCCCTTGTCCTTGTCGGAGACCACCGTCAGGTCGTACCAGCGCTTGGTGCCGTCGAGCTCCACCCGGTGTACGACACGTCCGCCCGCGGGCACCTTGACGGTCGCGCTCCTGCCGCCGTACGCGTTGGTGATCGTCAGACGGCGGTCGGTCCTGGACGTGTTCGTCAGGGTCAGCACCACGGCCGCGGAGCCGGCCTTCTTGTCCGGGCCATGGTGGGATCCGTGCCCGTCACGGCTTCCGGGGGCCTCGTGGCGGGCCGTCACCTCGGGGGCGGCGGCAGTGCCGGAGCCCTGGAACGTACGGAGGAAACCGTTGGGCCCGAACACCGACAGGTCGTACGCGCCCTGCGAGTACTGCGTGTTCCAGGTGTCGGAGAGCTGCTGCCCGGCCCCGGTGGTGTAGGTCCAGGGGCCGTCGGTGCGGTTCGCCGAGGTCACCGTGAAGCAGACACCCGCGGAGGCGCCGCCGCTGAAGGTGAGCGTGAAACGCCCGGTCGAGGGGGTCGAGGCGCCGTCGACGAAGGGGGCGTAGGGGAGCGGCCGTGCGGGCCGGTACCCCTTCTCCTGCTTGGGCAGGACGCCCTGCGCGGGCGGGACCGGCCGGTAGCTGGGGTGCCGCTCGTTGTCCGTCGGCTCGTACGCGTCGGTGTCCGGCAGCGGGGTGTGCCTGGTGTCCTTGAGACCGAAGTCGAAGGCGGAGGTCAGATCGCCGCAGACGGCACGGCGCCAGGGCGAGATGTTCGGCTCGCGCACCCCGAACCGGCGCTCCATGAAGCGGATGACGGAGGTGTGGTCGAAGACCTCGGAGCAGACGTAACCGCCGGTGCTCCAGGGGGAGACGACCAGCATCGGCACCCGCTGGCCCAGGCCGTAGGGCCCGGCGGCGTGGCGGCTGTCGCCCGGGAAGTGGTCGAGCGAGGTGTCGACCGTGGAGGCGCCCTGCGCGGCGGAGGCCGGGGGGAAGGGCGGTGGGACGTGGTCGAAGTAGCCGTCGTTCTCGTCGTAGGTGATGAAGAGCGCCGTCCTGCTCCACACCTCGGGGTTGGAGGTGAGCGCGTCCAGCACCTGCGAGATGTACCAAGCGCCGTAGTTCGCGGGCCAGTTGGGGTGCTCGGAGAAGGCCTCGGGCGCGGCGATCCAGGAGATACGGGGGAGCTTCCCGGCCTTCACGTCGGCCTTGAGGATGTCGAAGAAGCCGTCGCCGCCCTTCGCGTTCGTGCCCGTACGGGCCTTCTCGTACAGCGCGTCGCCGGGCTTGGCGTTGCGGTACTTGTTGAAGTACAGCAGGGAGTTGTCGCCGTAGTTGCCGCGGTAGGCGTCGTCGATCCAGCCCCAGCCGCCGGCCGCGTCGAGCCCGTCGCCCGTGTCCTGGTAGATCTTCCAGGAGACACCGGCCTCTTCGAGCCGCTCCGGGTACGTCGTCCAGTCGTATCCCAGCTCGTCATTGCCGAGGACGGGCCCGCCGCCCTTGCCGTCGTTCCCGGTGTGGCCCGTCCACATGTAGTAGCGGTTGGGGTCGGTGGCGCCGATGAACGAGCAGTGGTACGCGTCGCACACGGTGAAGGCGTCGGCCAGGGCGTAGTGGAACGGAATGTCCTGACGCTTCAGATACGCCATCGTCCCCGGTGACTTGGCCGGGATCCACTGGTCGTACCGGCCCTGGTTCCACGCCTGGTGGCCGCCCGCCCAGTCGTGGTCGAGCCCGGCGATGAACTGCATGCCGAGGTCCTCGACGTCCGGGTGGAACGGCAGGATGTCCTTGGTGCCGTCGGACTGGTGCCAGACCGACTTCCCGCCGGCCGGGGTCATCGGCCGGGGGTCGCCGAATCCGCGTACGCCCTTGAGCGAACCGAAGTAGTGGTCGAAGGAGCGGTTCTCCTGCATCAGCACGACGATGTGCTCGACGTCCTCGATGGTGCCGGACCGGCGTCCGGCCGGGATGGCGGCGGCGCGGGCGATGCTCTCGGAGAGCGCGGAGAAACCCGCGGTCGCGCCGGCTATCTGGAGGAAGCGGCGCCGGTTGAGTTCGGGCATGAGCGTAGGACCTGCCTGTTCGGGGGGTAACGGACGAAGCGACTACCTGCCAAGGTCACCGACCCAGGGGGAACGACCGGCACCGTCCACTTGGCGCGGCGCGGTACAGGACACGTACAGCGGCTCTCCGGACGGGCACCGTGACGGGGCCTGTGCGGGCCCTTTGCCGGCCCTTTGCGCGGTCCCGTACGGGGTTTCCTACGAGGTTTCGTGCGCGGTCCGTATGCGGTCCGTATGTGTCCGGAAATGCGAAAGGGCGTTCTCGGCTTCCGAGAACGCCCAGGTCAGTGACCCATTCGCTGGTGCGCCGCCAGGGACTCGAACCCCGGACCCGCTGATTAAGAGTCAGCTGCTCTAACCAACTGAGCTAGCGGCGCCTGCTGACTCGAAAATAATACCCGGTGCTCAGGAGTGCTCCGGACCATGCGCCGCGAGGTCCGAGAGTGTCGCCCAGCGGTCTAGAGCGTCAGGGACAGGGCCATCGGGGCTGCCCGGCGGTTGAGGGTCTCGGCTGCCGCGCGCAGGCGGTGCGCGTATTCGACCGGGAGTGAGAGCGCCAGGCAGCCCACCGTGGAGCCCGCGGTCAGGGGGACCGCGGCGCAGACCGTGCCGACCGCGTACTCCTGGAGGTCGAGTACGGGGACGGTCGGCGGGCGGCTGTCGAGGCGGGAGAAGAGCAGGCGCTCGCTGGTGATCGTCCGTGAGGTGAACCGGGCGATCCTGTGGCGTGCGAGATGCTCCCGGCGGCCGTTCCGGTCGAGCTGGGTCAGCAGGCACTTGCCGATCGCGCTGGCGTGGGCGGTGGAGCGGAAGTCGACCCACTCGTTGACCGCGGGTGTCAGCGGCCCCTCGGCGATCTGGGTGACCCTGATCTCGCCGTCGATGTAGCGGCTGAGGTAGACCGCCGCGCCGACCGAGTCGCGCAGCTCGTCGAGGCCGCGCTGGAGCCTGGCCTCCAGGGCCCGGCGCCGGGCGGATCCCGGTCCGAGCAGCGCCGGCGCGTTCCCGAGCACATAGGCGCCATCCGCGAGCCGCTCCACGTACCCCTCGCGGCACAGCAGCGTGAGCAGGGGCACGAGATGTCCGGGCGGCAGCCCGCTGTCCCGGGCGATCCGGTCCTCGGTCACCCCGCCGCCGTACTTGGACACGGCTTCCAGGACGCGCAGGACGTACCGCACCGAGTGGAGCGGCGCGGTCGGCTCCGGCTTCAGCACCGCCGTTCCCCCCTGACAGGTTGTGACCGCAAGCTCACCGCGTACCACGATAACCGCGAACGGCCCGGTACGGGGCGGCCGTTGACAGGTAGCGGACGGCCGGGGCCAGTGAGGCCGATGAGCGGGAAGCGGCTGAGGTCAGAGCACCGCGCCAAGGAACTCACGCGTCCTCTCGTGCTCGGGCGCCGAGAAGATCCGCTCCGGCGGCCCGGACTCGATGACCTTGCCCGAGTCGAACATCAGGACCTCGTCCGAGATGTCCCGGGCGAAGTTCATCTCATGGGTCACACAGAGCATGGTGATGTCCGTGGTACGGGCGATGTCCCGCAGGACGTCGAGCACTCCGGCGACCAGTTCGGGGTCGAGCGCCGAGGTCACCTCGTCCAACAGCAGGATCTTCGGCCGCATCGCCAGCGCGCGGGCGATCGCCACCCGCTGCTGCTGGCCGCCCGAGAGCTGGGACGGCTTCGCGCCGCAGCGGTCGCCGAGACCGACCAGGTCGAGCAGCTCACGGCCGCGCGCCTCCGCCTCGTCCTTGCCCAGCCCGAGCACCCGGACCGGTGCCTCGGTGACATTGCGCAGCACACTCATGTTCGGGAAGAGATTGAACTGCTGGAAGACCATGCCGATGTTCTTGCGTATCTCGCGGACTTCCTTGGGGCCCGCTGGGAAGAGCTGGTCGCCGCTGACGGTGATGGTGCCCTCGTCGGGCCGTACCAGGGTCATCAGCAGCCGCAGGATCGTGGTCTTGCCGGAACCGGACGGGCCGATCAGGGTGACATGCTTTCCCGGGCGCACCGAGAAGCAGAGATTGTCGAGAACGGTGTTTCTGCCGAATCTCTTGGTGACCTTGTCGAAACGGATCAGTTCATCGGTGTCCGTATCCGTGTTTGCGCTCGCGCTCGTTTTCGCGCTCACGGGCGTGAGGTCATTCGTCGGAGGAAGGTCAGCGGACAAGACGGCGCTCCAGGGCTCGCATCAGAAGTGAAGCCGGGTAGGCGATGAGAATGAAGGCGATACCGACCACGGTCAGCGGTTCGGTGTACTGGAAGGTGGACGCGCTCTCCAGCCGGGACTGCTGGAGCATTTCCAGCACACTGATCCCGGCGAGCAGCGGGGTGTCCTTCAGCATCGATATGACGTAATTCCCCAGCGCCGGCACGATCCTGCGGATCGCCTGCGGCAGGATCACCGCGATCCAGGTCCTGGGCAGCGGCAGACTGAGCGCCGTGGCCGCTTCCCACTGCCCCGCGGGTACGGCGTCGATTCCGGCCCGGTAGACCTGCGCGGTGTACGTCGAGTAGTGCAGCCCGATCGCCAGGGTGCCGGTGGTGAGCCCGGAGAACTGGACTCCCCACTCGGGCAGGACGAAGAAGAAGAAAAAGAGCTGCACCAGCAGCGGGGTGTTCCGGATGAATTCGGTGACGGCCTGCACCGGCCACCGTACGAGCCGGGTGTCCGAGCGGAATCCGATCGCCCAGACCAGCCCCAGGGAGAAGGACAGGAGCGAGCCGAGCACCAGCACCTGGAGGGTGAGGAGCAGGCCGTCCCAGAAACGTGGCATGAAGTCCGCGACCGCGGACCAGTCCCAGCCGTTCACCGGGCACCTCCGGCGGTCGTGGTGATACCGATACCGGCCTTGGTCTTCCGTTCCAGCGTCCGCATTCCCCGGGTGAGCAGAAAGGCGAGTACGAAATAGATCACCAGGGTCACCGAATAGATCTGCGCGCTTTCCTGGGTGGCCAGCCGGACCAGATAGGCGGCGAACGACACATCGGCCACCCCGAGCAGGGAGACCAGCGCGGTGCCCTTCAGCAGTTCGACGAGGAGATTGCTGAACGGCGGGATCATCTCGGGTACCGCCTGTGGCAGCATGATCAGCCGAAGCCGCTGCCAGGGCGTGAAGTTCAGCGCGATCCCCGCCTCACGCTGCGCCGGAGCGACCGAGTTGAGCGCGCCGCGCACGACTTCCGCGCCGTACGCCCCGTACGACAGGCCCAGCGCCAGTACCGCCGCCCACATCGGGACCAGCGCCCAGCCGAACAGGCTCGGCATCACGAAGAACAGCCAGAACATCAGCACCAGCGCCGAAGTGCCCCGGAAGATCTCGGTGTACAGGCCCGCGAGAAAGCGGACGGTACGCGAGCGGTGGGTACGGGCCGTGCCGACGGCGAAGGCCACGACGGTGGCCAGCGCGGCGCTGTACACGGTGAGTTGTACGGTGATCCAGATGCCGGGCAGCACCCAGTGCGTCCAGAGGCCGGCCGTCATGCGCACAGCTCCTCGGCCGTCAGGGTGGTCATCTCCGACTCGGTGAAGCCGAACGGCCGGAGGACACGGAAGAGTTCGCCGCTCTTCTTCATGGCGTGGATCTCGGTGTTGAAGGCATCGCGGAGTTCCGTATCGGTGGGCCGGAAGGCGAATCCGCCGCCGTCGATCTTCTTCTTGCCGTCCACGACCGGCGCGAACGGTTCTGTCGCCTCGGCCCTGCGGCTCTTCCGCACCACACTGCGCCCGGTGAGCGCCGTGCCCGCGAAGACATCGACCCGGCCGGATTCGACCGCGTTCAGCCCGGCCACCGGATCCTGGAGAATCACGATCTCCTTCTCCGGCACTCCGGCGGATATCGCGTAGTCGATCTCGGCATAGCCGGTTCCGGTGGCGAATTTCGCTCTGGTCCGCACGACGTCCTGGTACGAAAGGAGCTTCTTGGGATTTCCCTTGCGCACGATGAACGAGTCGAGCATCTGGTATTCCGGATCGGCGAAGATGACCTGGTCGCAGCGCTCCTTGTTGATGTACATCCCGGCCGACACCACATCGAACTGCTGGGAGTTGAGCCCGGGGATCAGCGAGGAGAAATCGGTGGCGACGGGCTGGACGCCGCCGACGCCGAGGCGTTTGAAGATCACTTTGGCGAGTTCCACGGCCTCGCCCGTGAACTCGCCGTTCTGGTCGATGAATCCGTACGGCGCCTCGCCCGCGATACCGAGCCTTACGGTGCGCTGCGATTTCAGCCGGGCGAGGGTGTCGCCGGTGGGGACCTTGGCGCAGCCGGCGGCGCCGAACGCCCCCGTGGCGCCCAGAACCGCCGTGCCCATCAGCAGGGAACGGCGTCTCAGGAGCCCTGAGAAGGTGTTTTCCGGTGGTGAAGCCATGGCCGCGCGGCTACCCCGGTCCACTCCGGTTATGCGTACGGGTTCCGGCACACTTTCCCCAGAGGTCTCATTGGACCCAGTGGTACCGGCGTGGTGGCGGTCTTGACTCGGTCGGCCGGACGAGGACGATGAGGACATGACCGACCGATTTGTGACTGTGTCACTCGACAAGCGCGGAGTGGAGTGCACCGCGAAACTCCTGGACGACCGGGCCCCGGTCACCTGTGCGGCGGTGTGGGAGGCCCTGCCGCTGGGCTCGGACGTCTATCACGCGAAATACGCCCGCAATGAGATCTACGCGCTGTTCCCGGCCTTCGCCGCCGAGGAACCGCCGCTGGAGAATCCGACCGTCACCCCCATCCCGGGCGATCTCTGCTACTTCACCTTCTCCGAGACGGAGCTGGGCACGGCGTCGTACGGCTATGACGAACAGGCCGTACGGGGACGCCGTACCGTCGTGGATCTCGCCCTCTTCTACGAGCGCAACAATCTGCTGATCAACGGGGACATGGGGTGGATCCCCGGCATCGTCTGGGGCTCGGTGGTCGACGGCCTCGACCGGATGGCCGAGGCCTGCCAAGACCTGTGGCGCGCGGGCGCCATCGGCGAGACGCTCAGCTTCCGCAGGGCGTAGCAGGGCGCAGCCGGGCGGGGCGCAGGGCTCGGATCCCCGCGCCCGCCCCAGCGTCCCGTGCCGGGCTCAGCGTCCCGCGCCTGCCGCAGCGCCTCGCGCCGGGCTCAGAACCCCGCTTCCGGCGCCGGGATCCGGGCCGCTCCCGATTCGTACAGCGCGTGTGCCGCGCGCATCACCAGCGCGTCGGCGTGCCGCGCGGCGACAAGCTGGATCCCGATCGGCAGCCCGTCCTCGTCCACCCCGCACGGCACGCTCGCGGCGGGCTGCTGCGTCAGATTGAACGGGTACGTGAAGGGCGTCCAGCCGGTCCAGCGGCGCAGCCCCGAGCGTGCCGGGGTCTCGGCCCCCGCCTCGAACGCGGTGATCGGCAGCGTGGGCGTGACCAGCAGGTCGTACGACTCGTGGAACCTGCCGAGCCGCCGCCCCAGCTCCATCCGTACGTCCACCGCGGCCAGATAGTCCACCGCGCTGTACCGCTCGCCGATCGCCCGGATCTCCCGCAGCCCGGGGTCGAGAAGCTGCCGCTGGTGCTCGTTGAGCGGCTGCGCCAGCCGGGCCGCGCCGCTGAACCACAGCGTGTGGAAGGCCTCCACCGGATCGGTGATGTCCGGGTCGGCCTCCTCGATGTACGCGCCCAGCTCCGCGAGCCGGCCCACCGCGCCCCGTACGGCCGAGGCCACCGCCGGGCGCACGGCCACCTGCCCGCCGAAGGACGGGGAGTACGCGACCCGCAGCCCGCGCACCCCCTCGCCCAGCGAACCGCTCATCGGCGGCGCGGGGGCGAGCTGCGACCAGTCACGCCGGTCCGGGCCGCTGATCACATCCAGCAGCAGGGCGGCGTCCGCCGCGTCCCGGGTCATCGGCCCGGCGTGCGCCAGCGTGCCGAACGGGCTGGACGGGTAGAGCGGCACCCGGCCATAGGTCGGCTTGAGCCCGAAGATCCCGCAGAAGGAGGCCGGGATACGGACCGAGCCGCCGCCGTCCGTACCGATCGACAGCGGCGCCGCGCCCAGCGCCACCGCCGCCGCGCTGCCGCCGCTGGAGCCGCCCGCCGTGCGCGTGCGGTCGTACGGATTACGGGTCACCCCGGACAGCGGCGAGTCCGTGACACCCTTCCAGCCGAACTCCGGCGTGGTCGTCTTGCCGACGAGTACGGCGCCGTGCTCGCGCAGCCGCGCCACCGCCGGGGCGTCCTCCTCCCACGCCCCCTCGGCCCGTACGGTCCGCGAACCGCGCAGGGTCGGGCCGCCGCGCTGGAGGAAGACGTCCTTCACCGAGACCGGCACCCCGTCGAGCAGCCCCTGCGGCTCCTTCTTGCGCCAGCGCGCCGCCGACTCCTCCGCCTGGCCGAGCGCCGCCTCGGCATCCACCCGGACGAAGGCGTTGACCAGCGGCTGGACCTCCTCGATCCGCTCCAGCACCGCACGGGTCGCGTCGACGGGCGAGAAGTCGCCCTGCTCGTAGCCGGCCAGGAGCTGCCGCGCGGTCAGGCCGGCGAGACCCGGGGCCGCGGACGGTTCCGGCAGGTCGGTCCGGTGCGTGTGATCAGTCATGCATGGGGACGTACCCACGTTTCTTGTCGACCACGTTCGGGAGGGGCTTTCCGGCCGCCCAAAGTTCATACAGTTCAACGAACTGTGCGCCCAGCCGGTCCCGCCAGCCGACCGTGTCACCGCTCATATGAGGTGAGACGATCAGGCCCGGGACGTCCCACAGCGGGCTCTCCGGGTCCAGCGGCTCACTCTCGAACACATCGAGCGCAGCGCCCGCGATCCAGCGTTTCGACACCGCCGCGATCAGATCGTTCTCGATCACGAGCTGTCCCCGTCCCACATTGATGAAGCGGGCGGAGGGCTGCATCAGACCGAAGAGGCGCGCGTCGAACATGCCGCGGGTCGCGTCCGTCAGCGGCGCCGCGCCGATCACCCAGTCGGCCCTGGACACCAGCCGGTCGAGCTGGTCGGGCCCGTACACCCCCGGCCGTGCCGTACGGCCCGTGACGGCCACCGTCACCCCCAGCGCGCGCAGCGTCCCGGCGACGGCCCGGCCGATCGGCCCCGCGCCGATCACCACGGCCCTGCTCTCCGCGACCCGCAGCCCCTCGCGATGGCGCCAGCGGCGCTGACGCTGGAGTTCCAGGGTCCCCGGCAGATCCTTCGCCATGGCGAGCACCAGCCCGGCCACATACTCGGCGATCGGCTCCTCGAAGATGCCCCGGGCATTGGTCACGACGGTGTCGGCGGCGATCAGCTCGGGACAGAGCAGCCGGTCCACCCCCGCGCTCGCGGTGTGCACCCAGCGCGGCCGCGGGCCCTCTCCGGGCCAGGCGTTCCGTACCGCGTCGGACGTGAAGTCCCAGACCAGCAGGACATCGGCGGCCGGGAGCAGGTCCCCGAGACCGGCCTCGTCGGTGTGCTGGATCCGGGCCTTCCCGGTGAGCCGGCCGAGGCGTGGCGGAGGGTCCGCGTCCAGCACGAGGAGGACGGGGGCTGGCATTGCTGGCATGGGGAGGAGCCCTTCTGCCGGAGCCGGTCGGACGGTCGGTCGCCGCGGGCGGATTTCAGCCCTGGAAATTCCGTGCAACGTCTGAGATGTGCGGATTGACCACGCTTGCACCTGGCTCTTACCGTCGTCAATAACAGGCTAAGGGGGCCCGGTCTTGCACGTGTCTTTTCTCGGTGGACCACAGCCGCAGCGTGGAGTGGGTGTGGTCGCTCCTTTCGACTTCGCCCTGGACCGCGAGCTGTGGCGCTGGGTCCCGGACGACATCTCGCTGCGGGTCACCAGGACCCCGTACGTACCCGTCGAGGTCTCCCTGGACCTGGCCAGGCTGGTCAGCGAGCACGAGACGCTCGGTGAGGCGGTGCGGGCGCTCGGCGCGTCCGAGCCCGAGGTCGTCGCGTACGCCTGCACCTCGGGCAGTTTTGTCGGCGGCCCGGCCGGCGAGCGCGCCATGTGCGAGGCGATGACCCGCGCCGGCGAGGTGCCCTCGCTCACCACCACCGGGGCCCTCATCGAGGCCATTGAGGAACTGGGTGTGACCAGGATCGCGCTGGTCACGCCCTATACGGAGTCGGTCACCCAGGCGCTGGAGGACTATCTGGCGGAGGTCGGGGTAACCGTGACCGGACGCGCCTTTCTGGGGCTGACACGGCACATTTGGAAGGTGCCCTACCGCTCGGTCGTGGACATGGCGCGGGAGGCGGTCGTCGGATCGGCGGACGCGCTCTTCATCAGCTGTACGAATCTGCCTACGTATGACGCGATTCCACAGTTGGAGGCGGAGCTGCGGATGCCGGTGCTGTCCGCCAACCAGGTGACGATGTGGGCGGCGCTGCGCAGGCTCGGGGCGCGTGCGGTCGGTCCGTACCAAGGGCTGCTGCTCGACCGGAGCCCGGCGGGCGAGGCGCGCCAGGCGGACGAGGCGCGTGCGGTACGGGAGGAGATGAGGGAGATACGCCAGGAGGTGGCGGAGGCGCAGGGAGCACGCGAGGTGGCGGCGGTCGGGCCGGTCGTGCCCGTCGTCCCGCCGCCTGTGGTGCCCGCCGGTCCGGCGGCGCCCCTGCCGGAGGTGCCCCCGATACCGCCGACAGCGCCGGAGCCGCCGTTGAACGAATCGCCTCCGGAGCCGCTGCCGGACGAGTGACCCGTGACGAGTGACCAGTGAGGAAGGCTGGAGATGACCACCGTCGGATTCCTTTACCCCGGACACTCCGCCGAGGACGACTATCCGCGCATGGAGGCGCTGTTCGGCATCGACATCCGGCTGGCGGTCGTCCATACGGACATCGGTGAGGACGCCCACCGCGTCGACGCCCTGATCGAGATGGGCTCCGCGGACCGGCTGGCGCGCGGGGTGGAGGAGCTGCGGCTGGCGGGCGCGCAGTCCGTCGTCTGGGCCTGTACGAGCGGGAGCTTCGTGTACGGGTGGGAGGGCGCCCATGAACAGACGCGCGCCCTGGCCAGAGCCGCCGGACTGCCCGCGTCGAGCACGTCGTTCGCCTTCGTCCACGCCGTACGGGCGCTGGGCGCGGAGCGGGTCGCCATCGCGGCCACCTACCCGGAGGATGTCACCGCCTGCTTCACCGCATTCCTGAAGTCGGCCGGGATCGAAGTCGTCGCGGACCGCGCCAGCGGGATCGTCACCGCCGCCGAGGTCGGCACCTGGGGCCGGGACCAGGTGCTGGAACTGGCGCACGCGGGCGACCATCCGGACGCGCAGGCCGTACTCGTCCCGGACACGGCCCTGCACACGGCGGCCTTCGTGCCCGAGCTGGAGGAGGCACTCGGCAAGCCGGTGCTGACCGCGAACCAGGTGTCGGTCTGGGAAGGGCTGAGGCTGGCACAGCGCAAGGTGTGGCTGCCGAGACTGGGCACGCTGTTCGGAAGCCGGGACTGAAGCCGGGACCATCGCAGACCTTGAGCCCGTGCGGCGATTGACAGCACAGCAACGCGACCCGGGAACAAGGCGCGGGAATAAGCGGAGAACCCCTCCCGTTGGAACCCTTCCGTACGAGTGTGCACGCGTGTACGCACTTCAGCGCAGGAGGGTCTTGACCGGTGGACGACCACGACACGAGCCGAGGCACGACGGACGGGATCCGGGGCACCGCGCGGGGCACCGCCCCCGTACCCCTCTCCGTACTGGACCTGGTCACGGTGGGTACGGGATCCACCGCCGCCCGGTCGCTCCGTACGAGCGTCGAGCTGGCGCGGCTCGCCGAGCGCAGGGGCTACCACCGGCACTGGGTCGCCGAGCACCACTCCATGCCCGGGGTCGCCTCCTCCTCCCCGGCCGTGATCCTCGCCCATCTCGCCGCCCACACCGAGCGCATCCGGCTCGGCTCGGGCGGCGTCATGCTGCCCAATCACGCACCGCTGGTGATCGCCGAGCAGTTCGGCACGCTGGAGGCGCTCGCGCCGGGCCGGATCGATCTGGGCCTCGGGCGCGCGCCGGGCACCGACGGGGGGACGGCGGCGGCGCTGCGCCGCTCCGACCGGCTCAACGAGGGCGCCGACGACTTTCCGCAGCAGCTCTCCGAGCTGACCCGGTTCCTGGACGACGACTTCCCCGACGCCCATCCGTACTCCCGGATCCACGCGGTCCCCGGCCCGGTCCAGGGGCCCGCCGCCCGGCCGCCGGTCTGGCTGCTCGGCTCGTCCGGTTTCAGCGCGCGGCTGGCCGCGATGCTCGGGCTGCCCTTCGCCTTCGCCCACCACTTCTCGGCGCAGAACACCATTCCGGCGCTCGACATCTACCGCGAGAACTTCCGCCCCGCCGAGGTGCTCGACGAGCCGTACGCCCTGATCGGGGTCGCGGCGCTGGCCAGTGACGACGAACGCGAGGCCCGCCGCCAGGTCCTCACCGGGGCCCTCTCCATGGTCCGGCTGCGCACCGGCCGGCCGGGGCTCATCCCGACGCCGGAGGAGGCCGAGGCGTACCGATTCAGCTCGCTGGAGCAGGAGTTCGTGAACACCTGGCTCACCAATATCGTGCACGGCACCCCGGACGCGGTACGCGACGGTCTCAACGACCTCCAGAAGCGCACCGGCGCCGACGAGCTGATGATCACCGCCAATGCCCATGGCGGCGAGGCGCGGCTGCGGAGCTACGAACTCATCGCGGACGCGTACGGCCTGACCGGCTGACGGGCAGGACCGCTCCGCCTGCCGTCGGGTGACGGAGGTCACACTTTCTGCGCGTACGTCACACTCCGGGAGCCTCATGGGCTCTCGGGATGTGGCACAGGGAACGCGAGCAGGAGGAGTGATCAATGTCCGGCACCGGCAGGCCGCCCGGCTCGGCGGAGGGAGCCGAAGCCTCTCGTACGGACGCGACAGACGCGGCAGACGCGGCGGGGGCTTCGTCGGCTTCGGCGGCTTCGTCTGCTTCGGGGGAGGCTGACGCGGCGGGCGCGGCCGACGCGGCGACCCAGGTCTTCCTGGACCATCGCGAGCTGCTCTTCTCCCTCGTCTACAACATCCTGGGCAGCGTCGCCGACACCGAGGACGTCCTCCAGGACACCTGGCTGGCCTGGGCGGCCAGGAACCGGGAACAGGCAGGTGCGCCGGTCACCCACCAACGCGCCTATCTGGTGCGGATCGCGGTCAACGGCGCGCTGGCGCGCCGGGCGAGTGTGAGCCGCCGCCGCGAGGAGTACGTCGGGCCCTGGCTGCCGGAACCCCTGCTCACCGCCCCCGGCACCGTTCCGCTCACCGCGGGCGCCTCCGGTGCCCCTGGCGGCCCGGGCGGCGACGGCACGGGGGACGCCTCGGGCGCGGTCGTGCGCGCCGAGGCGGTGTCGATCGCGCTGCTGGTGGTGCTGGAGACGCTGACTCCGCTGGAGCGCGCGGTGTTCGTGCTGCACGAGGTGTTCGGCTACCCCCACACCGAGATCGCCGGGATCCTCGACCGCGCCCCGGCGGCGGTCCGCCAGCTCGCCCACCGCGCCCGCGAGCACGTCCGGTCCCGCCGCCCCCGCCACCGGACCGAGCCCCGGGTGCGGCGCGAGGCCACCGAGCGGTTTCTCGCCGCCGCGCTCGGCGGCGATCTGGACGCGCTCCTGCGGGTCCTGGCCCCCGACGTGACCATGTGGACCGATGGCGGCGGCCGGGTCAGGCAGACCGTCCAGCGCCCGCTGCACGGCCGCGACAAGGTCGCCCGCATGATCGCCGGCGTGGCCGGCCGTGCCCCCGAGAACCTCGACGTCCGCTACCGGACGGTCAACGGCGATCCCACCGCGGTGCTGTTCGCCGACGACGAGCCCTTCGCGGTCATGGTCATCGGCCTGGCCCCGGAAGGCGACCAGGTCACCGAGATCTACACCGTGACCAACCCCGACAAGCTCAAGCACATCGACTGAGCAGGCCGCTTCACCGACTGAGCAGGCCGCTTGGGCCATGTCACCGACGCACGCCACATGAGCGCGTCGGCCGCGCGTACGCGGTCGCGCGCACAGAACGTAACTCACCGGACGCGGTAAGCAACCGTGCACTCGGACCCACCGCATCGACCTACGAGAGGCAACCCCACCATGATCATGGTCACCGGAGCCACCGGAAACCTCGGCCGCCCGCTCCTCGCGGAACTGGCCGCGAAGGGCGTGAAGGTACGCGCCCTGACCCGTACCCCCGGCACCGTGCGACTCCCCGCCGGGGCCGAACCCTGCGACAGCGCCGCCCCCGACTTCGACGGCGTGACCGCGCTCGTCCTCAACCTCGCCGCGGTCCCCG
This sequence comes from Streptomyces odonnellii, assembly GCF_000981895.1. Classification (GTDB taxonomy): domain Bacteria; phylum Actinomycetota; class Actinomycetes; order Streptomycetales; family Streptomycetaceae; genus Streptomyces; species Streptomyces odonnellii. The sequence continues at coordinate 17,312 of NZ_LATD01000277.1, forward strand.
GCGGCCCCCGCCCCCTGCTCGCCGCCGCGAAGGCCGCCGGGGTACGGCGCGTGGTCACCCTCTCCTCGCTGGTCGTCTCGGAGGACAGGACCGCGGGCGAGGGCAGCGCCGCCGCGGTCCACCGCGAACTGGAGGCGGCGGTCGAGGCGGCGGTCCCCGAGTGGACCCATCTGCGCCCCGGCGGCTTCGCCTCCAACGCCTTCCAGTGGAAGGCGCAGCTCGCCGCGGGCGATGTGGTGCGCGGTCCGTACGCGGGTGCCTGGACCGCGCCGATCGACGAGGCGGACCTGGCGGCGGTCGCCGTACGCGCCCTGCTCAGCGACGAACTGCTGGGCCGGGCACTCCCGTTGACCGGGCCCGAGGGACTCACCACCGCGCGGCAGGTGGAGATCCTCGGCGAGGCGCTGTCGCGTCCGCTGCGGTACGAGGAGATACCGCCGGAGGCGGCGAAGCGGGCGATGCTCGCGCACAACCCCTGGGTGGACGAGGCGGCGGCCGACTCGCTGCTCGGCTATCTCGCGACGACCGTGGGCGGGCCCGCGGTGGTGACCGGCGAGGTGGCGCGCGTACTGGGCCGCCCGGCCCGTACATACGCCCGGTGGACGGCCGACCACGCCGCCGAATTCCTCAACTGACCCGGGAGCGGCTCATGTTCATCGCCTTTGTGGTGGTCACGGCCGTGACGGCCGCCGCCAATGTCTTCTCCGCCGTGTGCGACTTCGTACGGTACGAACAGGTCGCCGTCGGCATGGACGCGGCGGGGGTGCCGCGCTCGTGGATGCCCGCGCTGGGCGTGCCCAAGGCGGCGGCCGTGCTAGGACTGCTGGCCGGCTTCCGGATCCCGGCGCTCGGTATCGCCGCGGCGGGCGGGCTGGTGCTGTTCTTCGTGCTGGCCATAGCGGTTCATCTGCGGGTACGGGACTACTCGTTCGGCTTCCAGTACCCGTTCCTGGCGCTGTCCGCCGCGACCCTCGCCCTGGGACTCGCGGTCTGAAGCAGCGGCCGGACCGGCCGGGCCGGGCCGGCGCGCGGCTCAGCCGGCCGGTTGAGCGCTCGCGGCGATCATCTCCGCGATCCGCTCCGGCGCCACCGGGCGGGAGAAGAGCCAGCCCTGCCCGGTGTCGCAGCCGATCCGCTGGAGCCGCGCCGCCTGCCCCGAGGTCTCCACGCACTCCGCGGTCACCGTCAGCCCCAGCCGGTGCGCGAGCTGGACCAGCGCCTCGACGATCGTTTCGTCCGCGGGATTCGGATGGACCCCGTCGTCGTACCGGAACCCGCGCACGAACGAGCCGTCCAGCTTGAGCACTGAGACCGGCAGCCTGCTGAGATACGCGAGGTTGGAATAGCCGGTGCCGAAGTCGTCGATGGCGATCCGTACGCCCATGTCGCTCAGCGCCTGGAGCGCCTGGAGGGGCCGGCCCGCCGAGCCCATCACCGCCGACTCGGTCAGCTCCAGTTGCAGCAGATGCGGTACGAGACCGGTCTCCGCGAGGATCTCCGCCACATCCGCGACCAGATCGGAGTCCCAGACCTGGCGCACGGCGACATTGACGCTCACGAACAGCGGCCGGGCGCCGGGGTGGTCGAGCTGCCACCGCCGGGCCTGGCGGCAGGCCGTACGGAGCACCCACCGCCCGAGCTGGACGATCGACCCGTCCTCCTCGGCGATACCGACGAACCGATTCGGCGAGAGCGTCCCGAACTGCGGGTGATTCCAGCGCACCAGCGCCTCCACCCCCCGTACGGTCCCGTCGGCCATGCCCACCAGCGGCTGGTACTGGAGCACGAACTCCTCGCGCTCGACGGCAGGGCGCAGCCGCGAGGTCAGCGCCTGCCGTGTCATCCGGTGGGCGTTGCGCTCCGGGTCGAAGAGGGTCCAGCGGGCCTTGCCGTCGGCCTTGGCCCAGTACAGCGTGGTGTCCGCGGCCTGCATCAGACCGGTCGGCGTGGTGCCCTGCGCGGCGCGCTCCACGACCCCGATCGAGGCCGAGACCGAGAGCCGCTGCCCGGCCAGGTCGAAGGGGCGCTGGAGGGCGGTGAGCACGGAGCGCGCGAGATCGGCGAGCTGTTCCGTGCCGGTGGAGTCCTCGACCAGGATCGCGAACTCGTCGCCGCCGAGCCGGGCCACCAAGTGGCCGCCGCTGCGCGTGTATCCGTCCTGGTCGGCGCATTCGGTGAGACGGGTCGCGACGGCGGCGAGCAGCCGGTCGCCGGTGCGGTGGCCGAGGGTGTCGTTGACGGCCTTGAAGCCGTCGAGATCGAGATAGCAGAGGCCGATCCGCCCTGTTCTGCCATCGCCCCTGGTATCGCCGTAGGCGCCGCTGCGGGCATACGCTCCGGTGCTGTACGTGCCCGTGCCGTACATGCCGCCGCCGTACGGTCCCGTGCCGTACGAGGAGGCGTCGAGCGCCGAGGTCTCCAGCGCGGACGCGAGCCGTTCGAAGAACAGGGTCCGGTTGGGGAGCCGCGTCACCGGGTCGTGCATCTGGAGATGGCGCAGCCGCGCCTGCAGCTCGCGCCGGTCGCTGATGTCGGTGATCGACAGCAGCGAGGTGCCGCTCTCCGGTACGGGCGCGACCGTGACCTCGGCCCACAGGGTCCGCCCGTCGGAGTGCTTGAGGCGGCGGGTGCAGCGGAAGCGCGAGCGGTGGGTGTCCAGCACCGCGCGGTAGGCGTGCCAGGTGCGGCTGTCCGAGGCGAGATCGACGAGATCGGCGGCGGACTGGTCGAGCAGCGCGGCGGTCCGGGTGCCCAGGAGGGCGGCGAGCGCGTCATTGGCGCTGATGACGGTGCCGTTGCCGTCGAGGACCGCCATGGCGAGCTGGGCGGCGTGGAAGGCACCGCGATAGTCGCGCTCGTCGGCATCGGCATCGGCGTTGGCATCGGCATTGGCGTCGGTGTTGGCACCGGCATCGGCGGTGGCGGGGCCGTGGCCGGTGCCGCCGGTGCCCGCTCTGCCGATGCCCGCTCTGCCGATGCCGGCTCCGCGCGCGTCGGCTCCGCGGGCGTCGGCCGGGCCCGTCTCGACTCTGCCGAGAGGATGACGTTCCGTCACCGACTGGGCGCTCGGAGGTCCGTCGCCGTCCTGCGGCACGACCGCCGTTCGGTGCGGCCCATGCGGCCCTTCGGAGGTTCCGCTCACGGCTCGCTCCCGCGGTGCAGTCGTGTCGTACAGAGTCGTACCGAGTGATCGGGACGGCCGGCCAGGGAAAGTGTGCCGATCATAGAGGGAGCCCGGGCGGCCGTTCCAGCTCCGGGGTCCGCGACGGGAGCGTCGCGGGCACCCGCCCCGCCGCCGGGCGATCGTTTCTGCCTGCCTGTGGCCCGGCCGGTCCGGGCCTTCACATCCCGTGACGTTCCGTGACCCGTCGGGGTGTCGTACGGAAGACGTGACACTCCTCACCCGTGTGGGGCAGCGGAACAGGGCGTATCGTCCCAAAACGGCACAGGGTGGGTGAGGGATCCACCAATCCGGAGCCGGAGGTCGACGTGGAGCGTCCACAGCCACCGGGAGGAGTGGACCGGCCCCGCCTGCGCAGGACCGCGGCCGCCTTCACCTCCCTCACGGCGCTCGCCGCCACCTCCCTCGTCACGGGCCCCGCCGCCGACGCCGTCTCCGAGGGACCCTGCGCACTGCCCCGCAGCTCGGCGCACCACTCCGTCGGTCTGGACACCTGGAACGCCGCCTATCCGCGCCCGGACCGCCCCCTCGACGCGGTGATGGTCTTCCTCTCCTTCCCCGACTCCAAGAAGCTGCCCGATCCCGCGGAACTGGTGGCCGATCACTTCCCGGCCACCAGCCGCTTCTACGAGCAGGCCTCGTACGGCAAGTTCACCCTGCGGCCGCACCCCAAGCTGCGCTGGGCCCGGATGCCGCACCCGTCGACGGCGTACGGGATGCGGCGCGACTGGGAGCCCGCGCGGCGCACGGCCTATCTGCGGGACGCGGTGGCCGCCGCCGATCCGCTGGTCGACTTCTCCCGCTACGACGTCGTCTATCTGGTCGCCGACCCGGAGGCGCCCGGTGTCGACTCCGACGCCACGAAGGTGGTCAACTTCGAGCAGCCGATGCGGGCGGACGGTACGGAGATCAAGCGCATCGTCACCGTCTTCGAGCGCCATCCGCCGGACCGCAATGTGCTGGCCCACGAGACCGGGCATGTCTTCGATCTGCCGGACCTCTACCACCGGCCGGTGGACGGCAAGGGCGACTGGGACACCTATGTCGGCGACTGGGACGTGATGGGCAGCCAGTTCGGGATGTCCCCGGATCTCTTCGGCTGGCACAAGTGGAAGCTGGGCTGGCTCGATCGGAGCCAGGTGCGGTGCGTGGCGCCGTCCGGTACGAGTCTGCTCAGCCTGGAACCGGTCTCCGCCGCGCCGACCGTCGCCGGGAGTACGGGAACGAGGCTGGCGGTCGTCAGGACCGGCGACCGCTCCGCCCTGGTGATCGAGGCGCGCTCGGCGACCGGCAACGACCTCGACACCTGCACCGAGGGCGTGCTGATCTACCGCGTGCGCAGCGGCGCGGCCTCGGGCGGCGGTCCGGTCGAGGTGGTGGACGCGCATCCGCAGAGCCGGGCCTGCTGGGACCAGTCGGTGTACCCGCCGCTGGCGGACGCGCCGCTGGGGGTGGGCGAGACGTTCACGGTGCCGGGGGAGCGTACGAAGGTGGAGGTGGCGGACCGTACCCGCGGGGGCGCCTGGACGGTCAAGATCACCCCGGCGCCCTGATACGGGCCATGGCTCCGTCGCCGGCGCGGCCCAGCGGCTCGCGTGCACGGCACCGTGGTGGCACGAAAGAGGCCCCTCGCCGATGGCGAAGGGCCTCTTCCCGTCTGTGCGCCGCCAGGGACTCGAACCCCGGACCCGCTGATTAAGAGTCAGCTGCTCTAACCAACTGAGCTAGCGGCGCCTGCTGACGTCGTAGACCTTAGCACCCGGATCGGCGGGAGGAAAAATCGATATACCGGCACCGCTCCGGAGGCCGTTTCCGGTGGTCAGCAGCATGACTGGGGCAGTCTGTCCGGTGTGGCGCCGGTCCGGGGCCGGGGTATGGGCCCGGCCGCGGCGCGGGCCGCCCGCAGCGTCGCGCGCGCCGCCCGTACACAGGCCCAGAGCAGGACCTCGGGGCCCGGAAGCCAGGGGTGGCGGGTCTCGGGGGCGACCAGCCAGTGCGGCCCGGAGGGGGCGCCGGGCAGCAGCGGCGGTACGGTCACGGCGTCGCCCACACCGTGGCAGAGCAGCGGCGGCGCCGTCTCGTCCCGGCCGCCCGCCCCCGTACCGTCCCAGCGCTGCCAGGAGAGCAGGGACGGCAGCCGCTGCGCGGTGCCGGGCACGGCGAAGAGGAGCGTACGGTCGCGGTACGCGGCGACCGGGCCCGAGCCGGGCCCCTCCGCCCAGAGCCGCTCCAGCATGCGCCGGCCGAAGACGCAGGGGACGCTCACCACATCGAAGGCGGAGCCGCAGGTGAGCACGGTGGGGGCGGTCGGCCGGGCGGCCCAGCGGGAGAGCGTGGAGCGGGGGGAGGCCGCGGCGGAGGCGAGCCAGTCGGCGCCGGCCGGGGTGATACGGGCGGCGGGGCGGTGCCGGTCCTCGGTGCTCCGTCCGCTCGCGCCGCTTCCTTCGCCGCCGGTGGCGACGGAGCCGCCTTCGCCGCCGTCATGGAGGAGGGCGGCGAGGTCGGCACGGCGTTCGTCGTCGCTCGCACCGGGGCTCGTACGGAGAGGGGTGCCGGGGCTCTGGGGGGCTGCGTCTCGTGGCCATGCGCTCATGACATCCAGGTCTACCGCCAGTAACCCCGGTACTCCAGAGAGTTCGCCGAAATTCCGGCAGCGAAGTCCGCGGAGGAGTAACCTGCCCCGCGGCATATGCCAGGGGATCCCGCCCCTGGCCCGGGCCGCACGCTTCCGGCCATCCGCCGGCCCGGCCTGCCGGCTCGGGCCATCCGTCAGACGGGGCCCATCCCTTCGCCGCGGAGCAGGTCGCGGCCGAACTCGACCATCTTCTTCGCGTAGTCCTCGGTCCACTCCGCGCGGCGCGCGATGTCCTCGGTCGTGAGCAGGTCGAAGCGGCGCGGATCGGCGAGCTGGGCGGCGGCCAGCGCCTGGAACTCGACCGCACGGTCGGCCGCCGCGCGGAACGCGAGCGTCAGCTCGGTGGCCCTGGCCAGCAGCTCCGCGGGGTCGTCGAGCGACTCCAGATCGAAGAAGTGCTCGGGGTCGGCGACCGCCTCCGAGGGGTCGAAGAGCAGCGGTGCGGGCCGCAGCCGCCGCTCGCTCCGCTCGGGATCCGGCATCTTTCCTCCTGCTGCTCGTGCGTGTACAGGCCCCACAGGGCCTGGCCACCGTCCATTGTCCCGCTCCGCGCAAGGGGGCCTTCCAGGCGTGCGCCGCCCGGCGTACGAACGGCCCGCGCGGCGGTCCGGGGAGCGCTTTCCGGGTGCGGTCCGGCGGCGCGGCTCAGGGGCGCCAGGACACCCGGTGATTCGACCAGCGCTCCCAGGTGGACTGCATCGCCTCCCAGCCGTCCGGGAACTTCACCGTCACCCCGAGCTGGACCGGCTCGGTCGACGGATGCTCGTCCAGCAGCTCCGCGACGCCCGCCCGGCAGACCACGACGCAGGCGTGCCGGTGCCGGGAGGCGAGCACGCACAGCCGGCCCGTCTCCAGATGGAACGCGGTGGCGTCCGGACGGCCGGAGAGCGGATGGAGCATGACCGTCACATCGAACTCGCGGCCCTGGAGCCGGTTCGCCGTGTCCACCGCCACTCCGGCCACGCCCAGCTCCGCGAGGGCCGCCCGCACCGCGGCGACCTGGTCGCGATGGGCCGTACCGACCGCGATCCGGTCGGCCGTCACCGGCACCGCGCCGGGGGCGCGCTCACTGACGGCCGCGCCCCCGCGGTCCAGCAGTCTGCGCACCACCAGGGCCACGGCCCGCACCGCCTCGGGGTCCGTACGGGGCGTGCGCCGCGCGGGCAGCTCCAGCAGCCCCCAGCCGGACTCGGCCGCCTCGTCCAGCACCCGGTCGGGCCCCGAGCCGTCCGACGCCACCCTGAAGGTGAGCCGCCGGTCGCCGTGGTCCGTACCGCTGCGGAAGGGCGTGTACGGATAGAACGCGGCCGACACCAGCGGCGCCGCCGACGCCGGCAGCCGCCATGAGACGGGCAGCCGGTGCTGGGGCAGACCGGGGTTGTGCGCCAGGAGGGTGGAGACCGCGCTCGCCGACGGGTCGTACGACAGGCCCGCCCACTGGTCCGCGCCCACCACGCTGAACGGGTCGAGCTGGCCGGGATCACCGACGAACAGCGCGCGCTCGAAGAGCCCGGCGACGGCCAGCAGCGCGTCCGAGCGCATCTGGTAGGCCTCGTCGACGATGGCGTGCCGCCAGGGCTCCACCCCCTGCACATGGGCCCACTTCGCGGCCGTGGAGATCACGACGTCGAGGCCCGCGAGCTCCGCCGCCTTCGCGGACTTGCGGACGTTCGGCAGCTCGTCCAGCGCCCGGTCGTACGGATCGGGGTCATTGCTGTGCAGCCGGCCGACCGGCAGCTCCGGCTCCTTCTCGGCGAGCCGGGCGACCAGATCGTCCACCTGTGCGTTGGTCTGCGCGACGACCATCAACGGCCGCCCCGCTGCGGCCAGTTCGCGCGCGGCCCGCACGACCAAGGTCGACTTGCCGGCGCCGGGCGGCGAGTCGACGACGACACCCCGGTGGGCGGCGCCCAGGGTGTCCCGCAGAATCGCGTCGGTGGCCCGGGCCGCGGCGGCGCCGGGATCGAAGGGCGCGCCGACCGGTACGGGACGGGGCACGGCGTCGGGTGTGGCCGGTGCGGTCATCGGGCGGCTCCTGGTGAGCGGGGCGCGGTGCCGGGGCGGTTGCTTCGCGGTGCGTGGGGGCCGGTGCCCGGTAACGCGCGGCGGCCGGGGCGGCGCCGTCTGGTCGCAGTCACAGGAAGTCCTCCTCGGTCACCGGGTCGGGAGCGTGCGCCGGAGCCGCCGTGCCTTCAGCGCCCGCCGTGCCCGGCGGGCCGCCGTGGGTCCAGGGGGCCTCTTCGGGATCCGGCAGCTTCGGGCCGCCGCGCTGGTCGTGCTCGAACAGCGTCCAGGCGATCCGGTCGCCCTTGTCCGGTACGGAGCCGGGCGCGGGCTCCTTGGCGCGGCCCATACGGTCGGTCAGCCGCAGCACGAGCACCCGCTCCCCGTCCTCGCCGTCGTCGCCGTCCGGGGCATTCTCGTACCGTACGAACTCCGCCGACTGCGGTCTGCCGTCCAGCGAGCGGAACACCTTCGTACGCTCGCCGAGATACGGCCGGTCGTCGGTGCGGACCGTGACCAGCGGGCGGGGGCTCGGGCGTTTGCTCTCGCTGTACGCCATCACGACCTCCGTCACCTCCCCGACGAACGCCTCGCCGGAGAGCCTGCGCCCCGCCAGCACCAGCGGATCGTCCAGCGCCTCCGCCGCGTCCAGTTGCGCTTGCGCCGTCTCACGCGTGGCGAGCTTCTGCGCGGCCGTCACGGCGTCGTCACGCCGGGGCTGCGGCGGCTCACCGGCGCGCACCCGGTCGCGATGGCCGGTGAACGACCAGCGGTCGCGCGTCCAGCGCTCCTCCACCCGCGCCCCCTCCGGCAGTTCGCGCAGCAGGTCGAGGCCGTGCCACACCGCGTCCCAGGCCGGCCGCATGACCCCGTGGAGCAGGGCGCGGATGTCCCGCTCGGCGGCCGTGAGCCGGGCGAGGCGCTCGTCCGCGTCCGGTCCGTCCTCGGCCGCCGCCAGCTCCTGGCGGGCCCGGTCGTAGCGCTCGACCGCGGGCGCCAGCAGCTTGTTGTCGAACGCCGGGTCCGTCGCGGGCCCGGCCGGCGGGCACACCAACTGCCCGCCCCTGTCCCGCTCCACCTCCGCCCGCGACGCCGCCTCCGCGCCGGACAGTTCGCCGGGCGGATCGATCCAGGCGAGCAGCGCACCGAGGTGCTGGTCCTCCAGGCTCGACTGGCCGGTCGCCCAGTGGCGGTTGAGCAGATCGGTCGCCGCGAGCAGCAGCGAGGAGCCCGGCACCCGGGCTCGCTCGCCGTAGTGCGTGAGCCAGCGGCCGAGCAGCGGGACGCGCGGCGGCGCGGGATACGGGGTGTCCGGGTCCTCCTCCGCGGTGCGCCGGAACCGCATCGACCGCCCCAGCAGCCGTACGAAGTCGATCCCGGGGCGGCTCGGCACGATGATCTGCGGCGCGTCCACGCACAGCTCGACCTCGGCCTTGACCCGCTTCCCGGTCTCCGGGTCGGTCTCGCTCCGCTCGGCGGGCTCGACCACATCGGCGTACGCGTCGAGATACGGCAGCACGGCCTCGGCCAGCTCGGCGAGGAACGTGAACCGCAGATCGCGGTCGCGCGGCTGCGCGACCGTCAGCAGCCGGGGCGCGTCCCGGTCCGTTCCGACCAGCGCCCCGAGCGGCGCGCCCGCCTCGCCCGCCGTGGTCAGCGGTACGAGCACGAGCGGCCGGTCCGAGATCCGCCGGTGCCGTACGGTCGCGAGCGGCCCGGCCTGCCCGCTCGCCATGGCCTCCAGCCGCGCGAGCGTACTGATCAGCGACATCAGCCCACCCCTCGTTCCGGCGCCCCCGCGCCGGCCGGGGCGTCCGCGCCGACAAGTGCCCCCGCGCCGGGCGGTGCCCCCGAGCCTGCCAGGGCCTCCGCCCGCAGCGCCGCCGCTCTCCGGAGCGCCATCACGGCCGGGTCGCCCGGATCCCCCGTGTCCCCGTGTGCCGCCGACAGCACCGCCGTCACCGTGGTCAGCGCGCCCAGTTCGCCCCGTACGCTCCGGCCCAGCGCCTCCACCGCGCCGCTCTCCCTCGCGCGGTCGCGGCAGTGGAAGGACAGCTCGCAGGCGGAGAGACACTCGGGGGCGTAGGCCGCCGGGACCGCCTCGACCGCGCTGGTCAGCTCGGCGCCGGAGCAGCGGGTGACGTCGAAGGTGGTGCCCTCGGGGAGCGCGGACGCGATGTCCTCGACCCGGGTCAGCCGGGTGAGCTGACGGCGCGTCACCGAAAGCTGTTTGCGTATGTCGACGACCGACGCGGTCGGCAGGTTCGAGAAGTCCTTCGGGCACACCAGCAGCACCCGGTCGCCCACCTCCGCCCCCGGCGTACGGCCCGCGACCCGCTCCAGCGCCAGGACGTACACCGCGGCCTGCCGCGCCGCCGCGCCCACCTTCGCCGCGTCGGCCGAACCGTCGATCATCGGGAAGGACTTGATCTCCACGACCGTCCACCGCCCGTCCGGCCGCACCACCACCGCGTCCGGCTCCAGATACGCGGGCGAGCCCGCCACATCGAGGGCCAGCAGCGGATGGTCGAGCAGGGCCCAGCCCCCGGACTCCGTGGCCTCGCGCAGCGCCAGCGCCGTACGGGCCGTACGCCCCTCGGGTCCCGCCGCCGACAGATCGGGTACCGACACCTCGCCCGGCGCGGGCGGCGGTGCCTCGCCGCCGAGCCGCTCCGCCAGCAGCTGCAGCAGCTCCGTACCCCCGTCGGCCTTGACCTTCGCCTCGAACGCGTTCCCCCGCATGAACGCGAACTGCGACTGTCCGAACGGCGCGGGGGAGCCCAGCGCCTTCGCGAGCGCCTTCTTGTCGACCCCCGCACCGTCCAGCAGCGCCCGCCGCTTGCAGCCGGGGTTGGCGGCGAGGGCCGCCAGCGCACGGGCGTCGAGCGGATGGGGCGCGACGGAGGGGCCGCGCAGCTCAGCGAGCCGTCGCCGGAGTGTCGTCTGCGGAGGAGGTGCCGGGGGTGCTGCCGCGGGTCCGCCGCCCAGGGAATCGCTCACCCGCGGAAGTCTCGCATCCGCCACTGACAATCGGCGATGCGTGAGGCCGCGGCTGTGACTCCGGGGACTCCGGGGGCGTCTGCGCGGGCACGGTGAACAGCCGTGACAGGGCTGGCCGCGGCCCGGACCGCCCGGACCGTACGGTCATCGCGGCCCGGACGCGGTCCCGTGTCCGGTCCGCCGCCCGCAGCGCCGGCCTCGTCAGCAGCGCCCCCGCCGCCATCACCGCCGCCCCCGCGACCGCGTCCAGGAAGTAGTGGTTCGCCGTCCCCATCACCACCACGGTGATGACGACCGGATACGCCGCCCCCAGCCGGCGCACCAGCGGGGTACGGGCGTGCCGCCACAGCAGCACCCCGCACCACAGGGCCCAGCCGACATGCAGGCTCGGCATCGCCGCGAACTGGTTGGTCATCTCGCCCAGACCGCGCGGCGCGCTCGCCTCGTCGCCCCACCACCCGTACTCGCTGAAGTGCGCCATGGTGTCGACGAAGCCGTGCCGCGCCGCCAGCAGCCGGGGCGGGCAGGTGGGCAGCAGGGTGAAGCCGGCCAGCCCGAGCAGGGTGGCGAGCATCAGCCAGTTCCGCGCGGCCCGGTAGAACGCGGCGCGGTGGCGGAACATCCACACCAGTACGGCCGGGGTCACCAGATAGTGCAGCGAGGCGTAGACGAAGTCGGCGGGCACACCCAGTGCCGGGGTGCCGGTGAAGAGCCGGTTGAGCGGGTGCTCGGCGTTGAGGTACAGCGCCTTCTCTATTCGCAGGATCGCCAGACCATGGGCGACGGCTGTCGACTCGTCGCCGCGCGCCAGCAGCCGGCCCGCCGAGTACGCGGCGTAGACGAGGGCGACCAGCGCCAGCTCGGCCCACCAGCGCGGCCGGGCGCCCGGCCGGTGCCCCATCTGTGCCGTACCCGCGATCTGTGCCGTACCCGCGCCGACCGCCCTCGCGGGTATGCCGTCGCGGGCGCTGGCTGTGGCGCCGGCGGCGGCGCTGCGTGGCATTCTGGCGCTCTCCATCGTGAATTCATGCGCGTTTCGGCCGATGTTCAACCGTACGGTGTACGTCACCGCATCCACCGGCCGGGTGTATCCCCGGACTGTCGTTCGGGGGCATCCCCGGCCAACGCCGCCCAACGGAAAGGTGGACGCCTGTATCACCCGGGAGGTTGCCCGTCGTTCAAGTACGCGATGATGGAGCGGCACCCGTTGTGAACCTCAGGGAGAGCCCCCATGGCAGCGCGCATCCTCCTCGCCCGGCACGGCCAGACGGCCTGGTCGCTTTCCGGCCGTCACACGGGCAGGACGGACATCCCCCTGCTCGACGAGGGCCGCAGGGGCGCCAAGCTGCTGGGCGAACGGCTGCGCCAGGCACCCTGGTCGGGTCTCGCGGACGCGGAGATCCGTACCAGCCCGCTGTCCCGCGCGAGCGAGACCTGCGCGCTGGCGGGCTTCGGCGAGCGGGCCGAGGAGTGGGACGCGCTGATGGAGTTCGACTACGGCGCGTACGAGGGCATGACACCGGCCCAGATCAAGGCGGACCGCCCGGACTGGTTCATCTGGCGCGACGGCGTGCCCGGCGGCGAGAGCCTGGCGCAGGTCTCGGCCCGCGCGGACGAGGCCATAGCGTGGGCGCGCTCGGCCGACCGGGACGTGCTGTTCTTCGCCCACGGCCACATCCTGCGCGCGATAGGGGCGCGCTGGCTGGGCGAGGACATCGCGTTCGCGGCGCGCGTCCGGCTCGCCCCGACCTCGGTCTCGGTGTTGGGCTGGGCGTACGGACTCCCGGCCATCGAGGTCTGGAACGACACGGCGCATCTGGCGGACTGACCCGGGCTCGGTGCGGCCGGGGCGGTGGCCCGTACTACGCGCGGGCGTTCGTCGCCGCGTGCCGCTCCAGGAAGGCCCGTACCTCGGGCAGCCGCCGCTGCGGCAGCAGCACCCGCGCCGTGCCCGCGAGCTTGGTGTGGATACGGGACGACTGCACCCCGTCCAGCAGGTCGAGCACCTGCCCGCCGGCCACCGCCGCCGCGTCCGGCGAGCCCGCGCGGGCCAGGTCGGTGGCGAGCTCCACGCGGTAGAGGGCGAGATTGCGGGCGAAGTGCGGGTCCTGGAGGACGGTCGCGCGGTACGCGTGCCGGGCCGCCCGTGCCCAGTCGCCCAGCGCCCCGTGGCAGAGCGCCTCCTGTGCCTCCAGTTCGGGTTCGCCGAAGAAGGACATCCACTCGGGGTCCGTCTCCGAGGAGCCGCGCTCGAAGAGATCGTGCGCCCGGGACAGCGCCTGTTCGCAGCTCGTACGGTCGCCGAGCCCGGCCCAGCCGCCCGCCTCCCGCAGCGCGAGCAGCGACAGCAGCCGGGGCGAGGCGAGCCGCCGGGCGGCCCGGGTGCCGGCCTGCGCGGCACGCACGGCCTCGTGGTACCGGCCCGAATCCCTCGCCAGGAACGACATGTTGCAGAAGGCGTGCGCCTCCAGCGCGGCATCGGCCGCGACCCGCGCGGTCGCCAGCGCCTCCCCGTAGTGCGAGCGCGCGTCGTAGAACCGGCCGGAGTCATGGGCCAGCCAGCCCACCGAGATCGACAGCTCGCCCGCGCCCGAGTGCAGCCGGTCCGCGGTGGACCGCCGGGTGGCCGTGCCCGCGTCGAGCAGGGCGTACGCGGCGCGCAGCGGGCGGGCGGCCTGCCGGTAGAGGCCGTCGGCGCCGTACCGGTCGTCGAGCAGCCGGATCCGGCGTACGGCCTCCTCGACGGCGTCCACCTCGGCGTCGCCGGCCCGGCGGGGGGCGGGCACGGCCGCGGCGGGCGTACCGCCGAGACCGAGGGTCGCGGCCATCACCGTGACGGGGCCGCTCGTCATGAATGCGCGACGCAGCACATCGCTCTCCTCGCTGGTGTCGCCGGTATCGCCTTCGCCGCTGTCGCCGTCGTCGCGTGTGCCGTTCGCGGCGACGAACGGCGGGGGCGGCGGGGGAGCCGGAGGGGGTTGCGCCGAGGTCCTGGCGGCCGTGGTCCGGGCGGCTCTGCCACGTACCTGTTCACGTGCGCTGAAGCCCAGGTCCTGAAGGGTCAGCCCGGGGAACATGTGCAGGAAGACGCGTTCGTACGCGTAGTTGGGGCAGCGGATCTCGCCGGCCTCGACCCGGCCCACGTAGCGCGCGTCGCAGGCGACCTGTTCGCCGATCTCGCGGGCGGCCCTGCGGACGGCGGCGGCGGACTC
>NZ_LATD01000278.1 GCF_000981895.1 Streptomyces odonnellii
GTACTTGGGGGTACTCGGGGGTAACGTACCGGCTGGTTGTACTGGCCGGTAGAGCGCGAGGTGCGGGGCGGCTGGATGGGGTCGCCTGGTGGGAGTCGGCGGAGCGGCCGGTCGGACGGCTGGGCGTGTGGCTGCTGCGGTCGCGCCGCTCGCCCTTGCGGGGACTGTTCCGGTGACGGGCTCGTACCACGGGTGCGCCGGGGGTACGTAGGGGATGAACGGCGGCCGGACGGAAGGCCGCCCGGTGCCAGGGCTGCTGAGGCCCCGACAGCTTGAGCTGGGAGCCCGCCATGAGCAGCGAACTCCGGATCCTTCTCGCCGTGGCCGCCGTCCTGGCCGTACTGACCCTGGCCGCCGCGGTCACCCTCGCCGTCCGGCTGGTACGGGCCCGCCGCGACCTGCGCCGGGCGGGCCTGCCGGTGGAGAACCGCTGGGTGTTCTGGGCCGCGCTCGGCTATCTCGTACTGCCCGTGGACCTGCTGCCCGACCCGGTGTTCCTGGACGACATCGGGGTACTGCTGCTGGCACTGCGCTCGCTGCGCCGTAAGCCGGGGGCTATGGGCGGCTGATGGGGCGGGTGGCGGGGGTGCGGCGTCGCGGTGTGCCGTGCTGGGCCGGGCCGCTGGCCGACCTGCTCTGGCCGGGCTAGGCGGCTGGCCTGTCCTGGCCGGACCACTGTGCCGGACTGACGGCCGGACCGCTGTGCCGCCGTGCCGCCGTGCTGTGCCGGACCGCCGTGCCGGACTGGCTGCTTCCCTCGGTCGGCTCAGGGGATGATCGCACCGGCACCATGTCCAGTCAGTCCCAGCGTCCTTCATCCCGGCATCCCAGGATCCCGGCATGACACGAGAGGTATCAGTGACTCAGCATGCGTTCCCGGACGGCGGCGCACATGGCGGCGGTGACGTCATCGACAGCGTTGCCGGCGACGTTGTCGACACCAGCGGCGTTGCCGACCGCGTCGTCGGCCGTGACACCGACATCGGCCGTGACACCGGCACAGACCGCGGCATAGACCATGACATAGCCCGCGCGACAGACCGCGATCCCGCAGGCGTCGTCGCAGGAGCGACCGCCGCCGCAGCCCCCGCCGCCCACCGCGACTGGTGGCGCGAGTCCGTCGTCTACCAGGTCTACGTCCCCAGCTTCGCCGACGCCGACGGCGACGGAATGGGCGACCTCCGGGGGATCACCGACCGGCTCGCCCATGTGGCCGACCTGGGCGCGGACGCCGTGTGGCTCACCCCGTTCTACCGCTCACCGCTGGCCGACGGTGGCTATGACGTCGCCGACTACCGCCAGGTCGATCCGCGCCACGGCACCCTGGACGACTTCCGCGCGCTGCTGGCCCGGGCCCGGGAGCTCGGCCTCCGTACGATCGTCGACATCGTGCCCAACCACTGCTCCGAGCAGCACCCCTGGTTCGTCGAGGCACTCGCCGCACCGCCCGGCTCGGCCGCGCGCGACCGCTTCATCTTCAGGGACGGCACCGGCCCGGACGGCGCGGAGCCGCCCGCCGACTGGCAGTCCAAGTTCGGCGGCCCGGCCTGGTCCCGGGTTCCCGACGGTCAGTGGTACATGCATATCTTCGCCGCCGAACAGCCCGATCTGAACTGGGAGAACCCCGAGGTCATCGCGGAGTTCGAGGCCATCCTGCGCTTCTGGCTCGATCTGGGCGTCGACGGCTTCCGTATCGATGTGGCGCACGGCCTGCGCAAGGACCTCGTCCCGCCGCTGCGCAACACGTACGGCGGTGACTCGGCCTCCCTCAACTCCCCGCCCAGCGGCGAGAACCACCCCTTCTGGGACCGCGACGAGGTCCATGAGGTCTACCGCCGCTGGCGGAAGATCACCGACTCCTACGCACCGCCCCGGATCATGGTCGCCGAAGCCGGCGTCAGCGCGGCCAGGCTGCCGCTCTACACCCGACCCGACGAACTCCACCAGGCGTTCAACTTCTTCCATCTGCGCTGCCCCTGGGACGCGGACTCGTTCCGCGAGGTCATCGACACCTCGCTGGCCGGAGCGGCGGCCCACGGCACGCTGCCGACCTGGGTGCTCTCCAACCACGATGTGGTACGCCACCGCACCCGTTACGCGGTGCCCGAGGGCACCGCCCTGCGCGGCTGGCTGATGACCGACGGCCGCGAACCGGCGGCGGACGATGACCGTGGCCGCCGCCGCGCCAGGGCCGCCGCGCTGCTGACCCTCGCGCTGCCCGGTACGACGTACCTCTACCAGGGCGAGGAACTGGGCCTGCCCGAGGTGGCCGACCTGCCCCGGGAGGCCCTGCGCGACCCGATGTGGGAACGCACCGGCCGCACCGTGAAGGGCCGCGACGGCTGCCGGGTGCCACTGCCCTGGACCAGGACCGGCCCGTCGTACGGCTTCGGCCCCGGCGGCAGTTGGCTGCCCCAGCCCGGGGGCTGGGGCGAGTACTCGGTGGAGGCCCAGACGGGCGCTCCGGACTCGTTCCTGGAGATGTACCGCACGGCACTGACTCTCCGCCGCCGCTACCTGGGCGACGAGACATTCACCTGGCTGCCGTCGGCTTCGGGCGAACTGGCCTTCCGCAAGGGCGGAGTTGGGGCTGACGGCAGAACCGCCGCCCTGGAGTGCCGGATCAATCTCTCCGGTGAGCCGATCCCACTCCCCGCGATCTCCCAACTTCTCCTGTCGAGCGACAACCTGACGCCAAGCCCCACAGCCAGCGGCCAACTCCTCCCCCCGGACACAGCGGTCTGGCTGACCAGCGAGATTTCCTGACCGTTCTTCCCGAGACCGAGTACCACCGGGCCGTCCGTACTCCACGCGGGCGGCCCGTTTCTGTGAGTCGTGTGATGTTCATGCCATTGGCATATGAGTTTGATTTATTCCTGTGCGACTGTCACTCAATGTGTGTACGTTGTGACGGCCCGCGTGATGATCGTGGGCTGCTTGGGCCGTCTGTGGTCATGTGGTGTTGCTCTGGGGAGGGCATGTGCGTACGCACAGGGAGCAGTTCCGATCGGGTCCGCGCGCGCGTTGGCGATCCTGGCGGTCGCTGACGGTCGGTGCGCTGGTGCTGGCGCTGTCGGCGGGCCTGGTGTCGGCGGAGGCGGCACCGACGGATCCGCCGCAGACCTCGGCACCGCCGCCCGCGGCCGCTGAACGAACGACCGCACCCCGGAAGGCCGACAGCCCGTCGGCCGCGGACGCGCCCGCCGTCGGCCCAACGACTGACAACGCTGTCTACGCGTACGACGCGGCGGGCCGCCTGGTCGGCCTGACCGATCCGGACGGTGAGACCGCCCGCTACCGCTACGACGCGGCCGGCAACCGCCTGGGCGTCGACCGCTTCACCTCGACCACTTTGTCGGTGCTGTCCCTGGTGCCGATCAGGGCCGCGGTCGGCGCGACCGTGACGCTCTCCGGCACAGGCTTCTCCACCACGCCGACCGCCAACGCCGTTTCATTCGGGGGCAGGGCGGCCGAGGTCGTTTCGGCGTCCGCGACCCGCTTGAAGGTCAAGGTCCCGGCGGCGGCCGCGACCGCCAAGGTGTCCGTCACGGTCGCCGGCACCACGGCCCAGTCCCCGGAGACGTTCACCCTGGCGGCCCCGGCGCCCTCGGTGACGACGGTGGCACCGGCTGCTGGCCCGGTGGGCACCCAAGTGGTCCTGACCGGCACGGGCTTTGCGCCTTCCAAGACCGATAACGTGGTGCGCTTCCACGGCGGCATCGTTGCCGAGGTCACGGCTCGTACCGACACCGCGGTGACGGTGGTGGTCCCGGCGGGCGCGGCGACCGGCCCGGTCGAGGTTGCCACCCCGGACGGGCGGGCGACGTCGTCCGCGAACTTCCGGGTCGCACTGGGGGATGGCGGAGGCGAGATCGAGTCGTCGGAGGAGACGTCCGTCACGGACGAGACACCGCCGACCGTGTCGGTCACGACGCCCGGAAATCAGGCGCAGGTGGTCTTCGAAGCGGACGCGGGCGACGACATCGATTTCGGCTTCTCCGAGTCCACATTCAACGCACTGGTCTCGGCGTCGCTGAGGGACCCTCAGGGGCGTCGCCTGGACTCCTACGCGTTCACCGGTGTCGTCGGGGACTGGGAGATGTCGGACCTGCCCGTCAGCGGCCAGTACGCACTGGTTCTCGACCCTGGAGCGGGCAACATCGGTTCCATGAAGGTGACCGTGTCGAACCCGCTGCTTTCTTCACTCGACATCACCACCGGCCTCACATTCGAGGCAGGGTTCACGCGCACCGGACAGGACCATCTGCTCACTTTCCCGGCCTTGTTGGGAGACTCGCTGAGTCTGGGCATCGACGCGACCGGCTTGGGCAAGTCGGTGCGTGCAAACCTTTACGGTCCAAATGGTGCCGAGGTCGACAAGGTCTATGTCTCGGGGTCGAGGATCGGTGGACTCGATCTTGACGTCTTGACTCAGTCCGGTACGTACACCCTTGCGCTGGATCCGGACGACGGGGCGCTGGGCACGGTGAAGGTGACCGGTTCGCACTACGCCGATGCGGGCGCCCTCGACGCGACCGGTCCGGCGGTTGATCTGAACATCGTCCGGCCGGGTCAGGGCGGGCGGGCGCGGTTTGCCGGGGTGGCCGGGCAGCGGGTGTCGATCGGTGCGACGGCGGCCGGGTTCGGCACGTCCACGAGGGTTGAGATCCTTCAGCCGGACGGCGAGCTGCTGGACTACTTCCTTGCGCCGGACGGTGATGTAGGCCAGTGGGACAGTGAGGCCCTTCCCGCTACCGGTACGTATACGATCGCCGTGAGCCCGAGCAGCGCGATCGCGACCGGCAAGCTGACCATGACGCTCTCGCGCCCGGTCGCCCTGGCTCAATTGTCCACCACGGGCAGCGCGGTGGCGGTGGCCGTCAGCAGGCTGGGGCAGAACGCCGAGTCGTCCTTCCAGGGACAGGCGGGAGCCCGCCTCTCGCTCGGTGCCACCGCCAGCACCTTTCCCCAGTACGTCGATCTGACCGTGCTGGCTCCATCCGGCGCGGAGGTGGTCGACAGGGAGAACGTCACCGCTGGCGCGTCCACGACGATTCCGCTGCCCGCTCTGTCGGAGACCGGTACGTACCGTGTGATTCTGGACCCGAACAAGGGCGCGTCAGGGACGTTCGGTCTCACCTTGTCCCCGGAGATCCAGGCGTCGCTCACCGCCGACGGTTCGCAACAGCCGATCACGGTGGCCCGCGCGGGACAGCGCGTACAGGCACGGTTCACCGCACCGGACGCCAGCTCCCTTGGACTGGCCGTCACTGCGAACACCATCGCGGAGTCCACCGAGATCAGGCTGATTGGTCCGGACGGCGGTACGGGCACACTCGTCGGGCGTGTGTCGGGCACGGCGTCCGACACCTTCTACATGACGGATCTGACCTCTGGAACCGCCTACTCATTGGTGTTCGAGCCGGGCAAGGCCGCGACCGGCGCGATGACGCTGTGGCTGTCCAAGCCCATCAAGCCCGGCGCCTTGTCGGCCGGAACGCCCTCTCGTACCGGTGAGATCACCCGCCCAGGAGCACAACTGGAGTTCACGCTCGACGCGGTGGCGGGTTACGGCGCCGCCGTTGTCTTCGGCGACACCACCCTCACCAAGACGTCGGCGCTCATCCACCGGGATCCGGCGGGCGAGGAGTCGAGCCTCGGCTCGCTGAGCAAGTCGGCTCTGGACGGCGATCTGCTGGCGCCCCTGGCGGTGGGCACCCACCGAGTCTTCGTACGCCCCAACGGCGAGGCCACGGGCAAGACCACGGCCACACTCGTGGCCGATGTGAACGGCGGAGCGCTCGCCGTCAACGGTGCGCGCAAGCCGGTCACGATCGCCACGGCGGGCCAGAACGCCCACTACACCTTCACCGGCACCCAGGGCCAGAAGCTCACTCTCGGTCTGGACACACCTCCGGGCGCCTGGTCGCTGTCCGTCTTCGGGCCGGACGGCAAGTGGCTGGTCGACGGGCGCTCGATGAGCGCGTCGACGGTGTCCTACGCCCTCCCGGCGCTCCCGGCCGCCGGTACGTACACGCTCTCGGTCGACCCGAACTCCCTCAGAACCGGCACGTACAACCTCGGCCTCACCACGACCGCACTTGCCCGCGGCGTCAGAACTTCGGCGGACATCGCACCCGCCGCTGGTGCCCCCGGTGGGGTGCGCGCTGCGGGAGCCGTGGACGCGGGTACGGATACGAAGGCGGGTACGAAGCCGGTGGCGGGTTCGGTGCCGACGGGTCCGGATGCCTGGCAGCCCGACAAGGGAAGCCTCGCGGGATACGACTGGCTGACGCGCCGCGGCGACGCCCCGAAGGCTCCGCCCGCGCTGCGTGCCCCGCCCCGGTCCACCGCACTGACGGGCTATGTGCTGAAGCTCGACGGCAGGCCGCTGGCCGGGGTCACGGTCTCGGTCGGCGGGAAGTCGGGCCGTACGGACGGGCGCGGCAGATTCCTGCTTGCCGGGATCAGTTCTGACGCGACCACCCTGGTGGTGGACGGTGCGAGCGCCAACACTAGGCAGCGCCAGTACGGCCGGTTCGACATCCGTATCCATCCCAAGGCGGGTCGGGCGGTCGACCTCCGCTTTCCGGTGTGGATGACCCCACTGGACACCAGACATACCGTGCGTTTCGCGGCTCCGGCGAAGGCCGATGTCGTCCTGCGGACCCCGAAGATTCCCGGCCTTGAGGTGCGGATCCCGAAGGGGTCGGTGGTCCGTGACGAGAAGGGCAAGGCGGTCACGGAGTTGGGGATCACGGCGATTCCGCTCGACCGGCCGCCGTTCCCGCTACCGGACAACGGTGTCGTGCCGGTGTTCTTCACCGTGCAGCCCGGCGGCACCTATGTGTTCCCCAAGGGCGCGCAGATCATCTATCCCAACTACACGCGTGAAGCCCCGGGCACCGAGGTCGAGTTCATGGACTACGACCCGAAGGGGAAGGGCTGGTACGTCTACGGCCACGGGAAGGTGTCGCAGGACGGACGCCAGGTCGTTCCGGATTCAAAGACCCGGGTCTGGGCATTCCACGGCGCCATGTTCAACATCGCCGATGTGCTGCCATTCGAAGACTCCTGGGTCGAGGACGTGATCGACTGGCTGTCCGGCGATCCTGTTGAACTGTCCACCGGCATGCTCACGGATACCCATACCGACCTCGCGGTCAACGACGCGTATGGGTCAGTTGACCTCACCCGGACCTACTGGCAGGGCGACACGGCGAAGCGGTCCTTCGGTATCGGCCGTGACCTGTCCTACAACGTCTTCCTGCATTCCCAGGACCAGTACCAAGAAGTAGATGTGTATCTGCCAGGTGGCGGCAAGGTTCACTTTGACCGCACCTCGCCTGGAACCAGCTACAACGACGCCGTCTATGAACCGGTCGACACGCCCACAGCCTTCCGTGGCTCCAAGATGGCATGGAACAGGCCCAAGGCTGGCTGGGACCTGACCTTTCGTGACGGCACAGTGTGGTTTTTCCCTCAGTACTCCCCGCTCAAAGAGATCCGGGACCGGCACGGCAATACCACCAAGATCAGCCGTCTGGACGGCAACCGGGGCCAACCCACCAGGATCAGCTCGTCGGGTGGCCGGTGGATCTCCCTCTCCTACGACACCCAGCACCGCGTTGTCGGTGCGCGTGACAACACCGGTCGCACCACGGGCTATACGTATGACGGCGCGGGCCGTCTGGAGACGGTGACCGACCCTGCGGGGAAGGTCAGCCGCTATACCTACGACGGCACCTCGAACCGCATCAAGACCGCCGTCGACGCCCGCGGCATCACCTACATGAGCAACATCTTCGACGCGGACGGCCGGGTCAGGGAGCAGACCCTGACCGAGGGTGCGAAGTACACCTTCGACTACACCAAGACCGGCAGTGGCGCGGGCCGTGTGACGGCGGCGAGTGTGACGCAGCCGGGTGGTGCGGTGCGGCGGGTGGAGTTCGACGCGGACGGTTACGGTACGTCGGACACCCAGGCGTACGGCAGCGGCTTCGCCCGCAGGACGGTGTACCAGCGCGGCTCGTATCACCGTATCGACGCGGTGACCGACCCGTACGGCCGTCGCACCGAGCTCACCTATGACGCCAACGGCTATGTGACGTCGGTGAAGGAGCTGGCGGGCACGCCGCAGGCGCGTTCGTCCGGGACAGCGGTGTACGACGGGCCGTACGACCAGCCGACCTCGGTCACCGATCCGCTGGGCAATACCACCAGGCTGGCCTACGGGGTCGGCGGTGATCTGGAGAGCGTCACCGATCCGGAGAACCGGGAGACAGTTTTCACCTATGCCCCTGACGGTCAGGTGAAGACGGTCACCGACGCGTCGGGTGCGGTCACCGAATACACCTACGAGCATGGTGAGCTGACGGCGGTCAAGGACGCGGAGGGCCGTACGAGCGGTCAGTTCCTGGATGCCGCGGGCCGGCCGGTGGTGATGACGGACGAGGCCGGAGCGCGCGCTACGGTCACGTACGACGTGCTCAACCAGGCGCGGAGGGCGACCGATCCGCTGGGTCAGTCGACTGTCCTGGACTATGACGACAACGGGAATCTGACCGGTCTGACGGACGCCCGGAACAACACCACCACCTGGGTCTACGACAGCGCGGACCGTCCGAAGTCGGCCACCGATCCGCTGGGTGCGCAGGCGCTGTTCGGGTATGACGCCGCCGGCCGGGTCGCCAGGGTGACGAGCCGGACCGGTGAGGTGGCGACGGCCGAGTACGACCTGCTGGGCCGGGCCACCGTCGCCAAGTACGGTGTCGATCTCGCCGGACAGGCCGAGTCCACGACGACGTACGCCTACGACGCCGTCGACCTGCCCAGGACCGTCACCGACACGGTGGCGGGCGTTCAGTCGTTCACCTATGACGTCTACGACCGGACGAAGACGGTCACGGGCCCGACGGGCACGGTCGGTTACGACTACGACGCGGCGGACCGCCGTACGGAGATGACCGCGGCCGGCACGACAACGCGCTACGGGTACGACACGTCCTCCATCCTCACGTCGGTGACGACGGGGAGCCAGGCGGTGACGTTCGGCCTGGACGCGGTGGGCCGGGAGAAGACCGCGCTCCTGCCGGGCGGTTTCACCCGCACCACCGGCTACGACAGGACCGGTGTCACCACCGCGATCGGCTACACCCGTGGCGGGGCCGGGGTCGGCGAGCTGACGTACACCCGCGACGAACGCGGCCTGCAGACCGGTCTGTCCGGCAGCCTGGCGAGTGTGGCGCTGCCGGCGGCGGAGAGCGGGGCGGTGTACGGCAAGGACAACCGGATCACCACCTTCAACGGCCGCTCCTTCACCTACGACGCCGAGGGGCAGCTCGCCTCCGACGGCAAGCGCACCTACGACTGGAACGCGCGCGGCGAACTGACCGGTCTGACCGAGACCGGCGGCCGGGCGAGCGGCTTCGCGTACGACCCGCTGGGCACCCGTACAGCCACGACGCTCGGCGGGACGACGAGGAAGTTCCTGACCGACGGTTCCAATCCGCTGGTGGAGCAGTCGGGCTCGGGCGGGACGACCGCGACGGTCGCGGCGTCGGGGCTGGACGAGTTCCTGACCCGGACCGAGAACGGTAAGACACAGGTCTACCTCACCGACGCCCTCGGCACGGTCGTCGGCCTGGCTGACCCGGACGGTACGGTCGCGACCCGCTACACCTACGACCCGTACGGCCAGCCCACCGCCACAGGCGCCGCGTCCAGCAACCCGTACACCTTCACGGGCCGCGAGAGTGACGGCACCGGCCTGCTCTACTACCGCAACCGCTACTACGACCCGGAGACGGGCCGCTTCATCTCCCAGGACCCCATCGGCCACGCGGGCGGCCCGAACCTCTACCAGTACGCGCTCAGCTCCCCGACGACCTACACGGACCCGTCGGGCAACAACCCACTGCTCGCGGCCTGCGCGGGCGGCGCGCTGTTCGACGGCGGTACGGACTGGCTCACCCAGCGCCTGTCCGGCCGAAAGGTCAACTGGAACCAGGTCGCCCTCTCCGCCCTCGGAGGCTGCCTGACCGGCATGCTCGGCGCGGGAATCGGAGGCAAGCTCGCCACACGTGGAGGCTGCAACAGCTTCACCCCGGAAACCCCGGTCCTGATGGCGGACGGTACCCATAAGGCCATCAAGGACGTCCGCATCGGCGACAAGGTCCTGGCGACGGACCCGGAAACGGGCGAGACCGGCCCGAGAGAGGTGACGGCCCTCATCGAGGGCATGGGCGACAAGGCCTTGGTCGACATCACGATCGACGACGGCTCAGGCCCAGCCAAACTCACGGCCACGGACGGCCACCCCTTCTGGGTCCCGACTCTGCGCGAATGGGTCGAAGCGGCGAAGCTCCAGCCGGGCCAGTGGCTCCAGACAAGCACAGGCACCTGGACCCAAATCACCGCGGTCACCCACCGCACCCAAAAGGCCACCGTCAACAACCTCACGGTCGCCGACCTCCACACGTACTATGTGCTGGCGGGGGCCACTCCGGTCCTCGTCCACAATTGCAACTCTGGGGTAAACGCCACTGGCGATGCATGTGGTTGCGGAGGTGGCCCCCGAGCCTATTCTGTCGCCTTCGAGATGACTCTGGATGCAACCGATTTCGGTCGGTCGAGAGGTACACATTTCAGGAGAGCAAATGAGGCACTTGACGCGGTGCTTCAGTCAGACGCCGGCTTTGCCCAGTCGATGGAACGATTGATTCCCGGACTCGGTAGAGCTGTCTCAGCTCAGGGGGGTAGGCGTACCCCGGCTGGATGGACTTGGCAGCATGAGCCTGCGGCTAACGCTGGCGGGCGACAGGGTGTGATGCGCCTTGTGCCGCGTTCCCAGCACGATCCTGGATCGCTCTGGCAGCATCTACTGCATCCCGGCGGCTCCGGCGGCTACTCGGAGTGGGCGATCCCGAACGGTGCCCCACGCAATAGGAGGTGAGCTGACGATGTCGATTACATTCGCGCATCGAGATGGAGGAATGGATGACGGGAGTGAAGCTGGTATTCCATCGCTTGTCGCCGAACTCGATGGTCCAATCGATGATGAGCACCCAGACGTGTCCGTCACGGACGATGAATCCTCCTGGATCGTCTCGGCTTTTCAAGGGGGGACAGTGGTACTTGAAAATCTCGATGACAGCGACGTCGAACCTCGCCACTTGCCGCACGCTTCGCGTATGGAGGCGGTTCAGGTGATGGCCATGCTGGCGCGCGGCGACCTCGCCGCTCTCCAGCAGTTGGACTGGCGTCCTGGCTATGAGTAGCTAACGGGGAAGCCCCAGTCGGCAGACGTCGGCCGACTGGGGCTTCTGCGTGTCTCCGATTCTTGAACCCGGCGAAGGCGATGAAGCGGTGGCAATATGTCCGCACATTTGAAGCCTTGCGGGTTGTATTGACAGGTGTATTTTGGCGTGCGCTTGGAATGCTGTCTTGGCATTTCCGGTTGGAGCGGGAATTGATGCGACGCAGGACGCTGGTGGTGGGGTCCTCGGTGGTTGGGCTGGGGGTTGGGGGTGGAGCTGTCTACGCGTTGGGGGCG
>NZ_LATD01000279.1 GCF_000981895.1 Streptomyces odonnellii
CGGGACGTGGCGCAGCTTGGTAGCGCACTTGACTGGGGGTCAAGGGGTCGCAGGTTCAAATCCTGTCGTCCCGACCAGCGTTTACGCAGGTCGCAGGCGGTATCGGAGAAATCCGGTACCGCCTTTCCGTGTTTCGTTCCGTGGCCTGACGCGCCTTCACGGCGCGGCCCGTCGCGTGGAGGGGTCGGCTCGGGGCCTGGCGTTCCGGCATGCGTCGGGGTGGTGAGTGGTGAGTACCCGGGGCGGGATTCGAACCCGCGCTTGTCCGCTTTTAAGGCGGCTGCGTCTACCGCTGCGCCACCCGGGCGTGGGCTGGAGGTCTATCTCTGCCTGTGGCGTCGTGGGGCATGGGTTGCCGGACAGGCCCCGGCGGGCGTGGCGCCGGGCCACGAGTCATGGGAGCGAGTTGTCGAACTGGCCCGGTGGACCGGGCAGTTGGCCGGTCTCACGTCGGGAGCTCGTTCCAGGCATGGGGCCGGCGCATCCACATGCCGGGGGCGGTCTCGCCGGTCTCGCCGGTCGTCATGTCTGCTCCTGCCGATAGCGGGGTCGAACGGGGCGAAGAGTCACGCCCTCCAGGATGCGTGTGAATCACAGAGTGCGCAATTCTCATAGCGAAGTTCTACGCTGGTTCGCAGGTGCGCTGGTTCGTAGGCTCCAATAGGCCGACCGATTGGAGGACTGCGTGAGCCGACCGCGCTCAGGACCGACGATGGACCACCTCGTACTTGCCGCACGGCTGCGGCTGATGCGGGAGACGAGTGGTCTGACCCTGCACGACGCGGCCCGCGCACTGGGTTCACACACCATGACCGTGCGGCGTATCGAAGCGGCCGAGACCGCCGCGGACGCCGACCAGGTCGCCACTCTGCTGGACCTGTACGGCGCCTCCCCGGAGAAGGTCCGGCAGATGCTCGCGAGCGTGGCCGAGGCCAACCGCGCGGGCTGGTGGCATCCCTACCGGCGGGTGATGAGCCCCGAGCAGCAGCGGTGGATCGGCGTCGAGTCGGCCGCCTCGGTCCTACGGCTGTGGCACGGGGCGCTGGTCCCCGATCTTCTCCAGACACAGGAATACGCCCGCGCCCTGTACCAGGTGCGGGAGCCGGGCGATGATGGCGGACGTGAAGATCAGAAGCTCGCGCTGCTGGCGGAGCGGCAGGCCCGGCTGGCCGACCGCGGGGCCCGGCTGTGGGTGCTTATGTCCGCGGCCGCCCTCCACACCATGGTCGGCAGCCCGGAGATCATGCGTGCCCAGCACGAGCATCTCCGCACGGCCGCCGCGCGGCGCCACTGCACCATCCAGGTCGTGCCACTGACCGCGGCCCCGCATCCGCTGACCGCTGCCCCGCCCCTGCGTCTGCTCCGTATCCCCGTGCCCGAGATCGGCGACTACGCGGTGTGGGACCTGCCCGGCGACGACCGGGTCGACGACGATCCCGCCGTCGTGTCGCCCCTGCGGCAGGCCATGGACGTCGCCGGCGCCGTCACACCCATCCATGTCCCGCTGCCCTTCCCCGATCTGCCCCACGCTGTACAGCGCGTCTGAAAGGCCGGCCCATGTCCGACACCTCACCGAAGCCCCGCCCTGAGCGAAGACCACCGCCCGGCATCGACGCCTCCGTCCCCCACGCCGCGAGGGTCTGGGACTACTGGAAGGGAGGAAAGGACAACTACGCGGCCGACCGGCAGGCCGGCGACGCCTATGCCGCCGCCGCACCCGGCATCGTCCGCGCCGTTCACGCCTCGCGCGACTGGCTGCGCCGGGCCGTGCGCTGGACAGTGGCAGAGGGCGGCGTGGACCAGCTCCTCGACATCGGTGCCGGAATCCCGACGGAACCCAACGTCCACGAGATCGCCCAGGACATCGACGCGGGTGCCCGCGTCGTCTACGTGGACCACGACCCGATGGTCCTCCTCCACGTCGGAGCCCTCCTCGACAGCACCCCCGAAGGCGCCACCGACTATCTGGACGCCGACATGCGCGACACCGACCGCCTGCTCACCGAGGCCGCCCGCACCCTCGACTTCTCCCGCCCGGTGGCGCTGGTCTTCTCCGACGTCCTGGGCCACATCCCCGACCTGAGCGAGGCCTACGCGCTCGTGCGCCGCCTCGTCGGCGCCGCCGCCCCGGGCAGCCTCCTCGTCCTCAGCCACGCCGTCATGTCCCCCCAGGGCGCGGCAGCCCAGGACGACTACAACAAGTCCGCCCCGATCCCCTACATGCTGCGCACGCCCGAACAGATCGCCGGATTCTTCGACGGGATCGGCCTGGTCGACCCCGGCCTCGTCCCCATGCCCGACTGGCGCCCCGATCCCAACACAGACACGCAACCCCTGCCCGGCGTGGGCTGGGGCGCGGTGGCCCGCATCAGCTGAACGTGCTGCCGACGGCCTGCCGCCGTCACGCCGGTCGCCGCCCCGGGGCGCCAGGGCAGCGCCGGCGCCGGACATTCGGGAGGAGTGTGTGAAGTCGCTCATCGGCGTGTGTTCGCCGCGGCCGTCGAGTGTTCGTAGCGGCCGTTGCGGGAGACCAGGGCGTCGGCCGGGTTCGTGTACGTCCACTGCCTGACGCAGCCACATACAACTACAAATAAGATGTACTACTTTACCTCATCTGACGTTTCGTCTGCTCGGGCGCAGGGGTAACTTCGGCCCTGATCAAGCCAATTGTCCGAAAACTCTGCGCTGCGCGACGGCCACCTGTTCTTGCTCATGGGAGGCGTTCCGTCGTGCCGCGTCATGGGAGGCACGGCGTGAACAAGACCGACCCCACACCGTCTCTTGACGACATCCACGACACCCTTGCCGAGATCGTGCGTCTGGTGGAGCGTGGATCTGCCGACCGTTGGCCCAATCCGGTCCTGCGGGAACTGGTGCTGACGCTCCTGCGCAAGCTGTCGAGTCTGACCGGGCACGCCCTGAAGGGCATGAGGGACGCCGAACTGGCCGAGACCCAAGCGGTTTACGGCCTGGTGGCGCGCAAGACGTCGCAGTTACTCGGCCTTCCCGAGGCGGACGTGTACCGCGCGGTCATAGCCATGTGCGACGACGCCGGAAATCCGGCGCTGACCGACGGACTGCCTCCGGTGGACCCGCGGGTGGCCGACAAACTGTCGCGCTTTCTGGTGCGGATCACGGTCGTGTACCGAGGCCATGAGGGCGACCGCGACACACCCCGGCGGTCGGTCCGCATGGTGCACGGGCACAGCCCTGGCGACCTGCGGGAGACCGAGATCAGCCAGGACGTCGGATACGAGCGGCTCCCCGATGACATCCGCGTGGATCTCATGAAGGACGCCGGACAGGTCCAGTTCCAACTCTTCCCGAAGAGGGTCTGATGCCACTTCCGATCCTTATCCTCATCGCAGTGGCCATCGGCGCGGCAGGGGTGGGAGCCGCCGTCGTGGTCACCTTCTGGGACCGCATTCTCGGCTGGGCCAAGACGATGTTCCTGCCGTGGGTGGACAAGTACCTCCCGGAGCTCGCCGACGAAGCCCGGCGGGCGTTCATGTCCATTCACGGGGCCGTGATCGAGGTGCGCAGGGGGATCCGTGAGGCGTGGTCCGCGCTGCGCACCCGACTCGTCCGGCTACTGGTGGAGTTCAGCCGCCGCGCCAACGGCCAGTGGGTCGTCAAGACCACCTCCTGGCTCATCGCCTCGCTCAGCCCCGACGAGAACCCGCAGTTGACGTCGCACGAGGTGGTACAGCGACTCGCCCTCGAGGACGTCCCCCCGGACGTACTGGAGCGCTGGATGCGGCACAACGAGAGCACGATCAGCATCGACCTCACCAAGGTCCGCGACGAGGAGGTCATGGACATGCAGGTGGGGGAGGGGTGACGGCCCCGGGGCCGCCGCGACCGCCCGCGCACCGCGGTGGAGGGACGGACAGAACGGCCGTGGCGGCAGACACATCACACTCACCGCGCGCGACACACGGGACCAGCACAACGGGCCCGCTGGAGCACACGTCTCGCCCGGCGGCCGAAGCGGCAGCCGCGGTGGAAAGGACACCTGAAGTGAGCAACTGGATGTGGGTGGCCCTCGCCGCGGGTGCCACGGTGGTCGCGCTGCTCGTGGCGCGACGCCTGACGGGCCGGCGGAGCCCGACGCTGGGGGACGTGGTCGCCGACGGCCTGGCCGAGACCTGGTCGCGTCGGCTCGGGGTGCCGCAGGACCGCATACGGCCGGCCCTGCACGGACACGACACCGCGCTGCGGGACCGCATCGGCGACCAGGTGGGCAAGGTCTCCTGCACCTTCCGCCAGGAGTCGGACGTCGAGTTGCGACACCTCGCCCAGGCGGTGCTCGACTGCCGTTACCGGGACGGCGGCGCGGAACGGATCACCATGCGAATCCCCTGGCGCAGAATCCCCTCCGGCGTACGGAACGAACTCCTGCGGCCCGGTGCGGGAGAAACCGTCAGGACCTGGATCCCTGCCTGACATGGAGAGAAGAAGGAGAGGACACACCGTGCCCGGTGGCTGGGAACGCATCGCCAGGACGGACAGCGAGGACAGCGGAGAGCGACGCGATGACCCGCGTACGAAGGGAAGCGGTCCAGCCGGCGCGCCTCGCTCCCGGGACGGCGCGCAGGAGGGCGGCAACGACGACACGGCGCCGCAGTTCGTCCCCGAGCAGCCACGGCGCTCCCTCGACGAGGTGATCCTGCCGGGCGCCGTACGGCAGCGCGTCGAACTGGCCCTGGACCTCGTGGCGCACCACGCCCTGCTCTACGACACATGGAACCTGCGCTCCATCGACCCCTACCGCCGCGGCACCGCGCTCAATCTCTACGGGCCCTCCGGCACCGGAAAATCCCTGTGCGCGGAGGCGCTGGCCCACCGGCTCGGCCGGCCGGTCATCAACGTCGACTACGCGCAGATCGAGTCCAAGTACGTGGGTGACACGCCCAAGAACATCGTCCGCTGCTTCGAGGAGGCCCGTGAGCACGGCGCCGTGCTCGTGTTCGACGAGGCGGACTCGATCCTGGGCAGCCGGCTCAGCCGGGTGTCGCAGAGCTCCGACCACGCGGTCAACGTCTCACGGGCGGTGATGCTGCGTCAGCTCGACCGGTTCGACGGGCTGGTCGTGTTCACCACGAACTTCCCGCGCAACTACGACGCGGCGTTCGTGCGCCGGATCCTCGCCCATGTGGAGTTCGAACTGCCGGACCCCGAGACGCTGCACCGGCTGTGGCAACGGCTGCTGCCCGAGGCCCTGCCCGTCGAGCCCGGCCTCGATCCGGGTGCGCTCGCGCAGGAATCCGCCGGGCTCGCCGGCGGCGATCTGGTCAACGTCATCACCGGAGCCGCGGCTGCCGCGGCCCGGCGGGGCGGCGAGTCCGGCGTGGTGACGGCCGCGGACCTGACGTCGGAGATCAAGAACGCCCACCGGGCGCGCGCCGAGGTGGGCCGCGCCCCCGACCCGGGGATGCCCGCCGACTACACCGTACGACGAGCGGACCCGCGGGAAGTGCCCCCGGGCTCGCGGGCACCGGCCGTGGTGAGGACCGAGGGCGTGGAGCCGGCTGACGCGGCTGCCTCGCCCGGCCCGGCCGGGAAGGCGGAGGCGTGACCGCCCTGGACCGCACTGTGACCCCTGGCGTACGGCGTCTGATCGTGGCGGTGGACCTCGTCGGGTACTCCCGCCACGATCACCTTCGCCAACTGAACACCCAGCGGCGGCTGCTGGAACTCATGCAGCGCGTGTGCGCCGAGGCCGGCATCGACCGTGACGCCTGCTTGCGGCAGGCCCAGGGCGACGGGGAGCTGCTGCTGCTCCCGCCCGGCCTCGACGAGGGCCGGGCGGTACCCGGTCTGGTCCAGGAGCTCGTCGTCGCTCTGCGCGAGGTCAATCGCGATCTCGGCGACGGGGCCCGGCTCCGGCTCCGTGCGGCGCTGCACCAGGGCATCGTGCACGAGGGGGCCAACGGCTTCGTCAGCCGAGCGGTCGTGCGGGCCTGTCGGCTGCTGGACTCCTCGGTGCTGCGTCGGGCGATGTCCGACTTCCCGGCCTGCGAGCTCGCTCTGGCCGTCTCCGACCAACTCTACGAGGACGTCCTGGAGCACGGATACCGCGGCCTGGATCCGGAACGATTCCACCGCTACCGGGTGGACATGCCGGAGAAGGAGTTCAGCGCGGACGCCTGGGTGTATCTGTCCTTCGACCCCGGACGCCTCGCGGCGGGCACCGCCCCACCCGTGACACCGCTCCCCGCGTTGGCGCCGCTGCCGACCCCGCAGGAGTTGGCACCGCACCTCTTCCAGGCCTTCCAGAACCCCGCCGGTCACTGACACACGGTCCCGTGTATCAGTGGCCGGAGCCGCCCTCCTCGGCTGTCAGACGCAGAGCGGCGAGATTCCGCACCACCGTGCCCCGGTACTCCGTCGTCACCACTTCCGCCGCTCGCAGGTGGCGCAGCGCCCGCTGCGCCCCTGCCTGCGACACCCCGGCGAGCGCCGCCAAGTCGCCCTGGCTGAGCGGCAGGTCGATGCGTACGGAGCCGTTCTCGACGCGCCCGTACGTGCGGACCAGTGTGTCGAGGGTCCGGGCGACCCGGGCGGTCACCGAGCCGCCGCTCGTGTCGATCCGGTAGCGGGTGGCGGAGCGGAGCTTCCTCGTGATGGAGCGCTGCACGGCCTCCGCGGCCGACGGACGCTGCCGCAGAAACGCGTGGAAGTCCGCGCTGCCCATGGTGCGTACCGTGGTCGTACGTGCGGCGATGACGGTGGCCGAGCGTGGTCGGCCGTCGATCGCCGAGAACTCGCCGACGAGATCCCCACGCGTCCGGACGGCCAGCAGCACGCTGCCACCGTCGTCCCGCAGCCCGACGACCTTCACGTAGCCGTCCAGCAGCAGCACCGCATGGGAATCCCGCTGCCCTTCGGCGATCAGCACTTCCCCGGCCTCGTACACCCTGCCGGTCCCGAGCTGGACGAGCGCCTTCCGCTCCTCCTCGCTCAGCTCCGCCATGAGACTCACCGGCGGCCACTCCGTGTCCCCCATGTGCCGGAGCGTAGCCGAGGCGAGCCCGGAAGAAACGGCTCCCCTACGGATCGGGCGCGACAGCCGCCCGGCCTCCGGGGCAACCCCGGGTATTCAGAGACGCACCCGGTGTGAGGAGCACGTAACTCCGTTTTATTCCGGATGACCCGGTTCGGTAATCGCCGCTGACTGAAGTAGTGGGTACGAGCAGTGGCGAGGTGTCATGACCTCGCGCCTCGCATGGAGGACTTCATGCCTGAGATCTGTTTCCATGTGCGCCGGCCCGACGGCGCGACCCGGCGCTGCTACTCACCCCCCACGGTAGTGGAGGACTACGCCCGCGGAGGCGCACGGGACCGGAGCACACGATGAGCCCGGTGGCGCGGCTCGCCGGGAGGCACTACCCGGTGGCCGTGGTCGGCGGCGGACAGGCCGGTCTCTCGGTCAGCTACCACCTGAGCACGCGCGATATCGGCCATGTCGTGGTCGAGGCCGAGCGGGTCGGTCACGAGTGGCGCGAGCGCCGCTGGGACTCCTTCTGTCTGGTGACCCCCAACTGGCAGTGCAGGCTGCCCGGTTACCCGTACCAGGGCGACGACCCGGACGGATTCATGCTCCGCGACGAGATCGTCCGGTACCTCCAGGACTACGTGGGCTTCTTCCGGCCGCCGCTGGTCGAGGGCGTACCCGTGACCGGGCTGCGCCGGGCCCCCGGCGGCGGCCGCTTCGAACTGGCCACCCCGGAAGGGGAGTTCACCGCCGACCAGGTGGTGGTGGCCACCGGTCCGTATCACACCCCGGCCGTCCCGCGGATGGCCGAGCGCCTGCCCGCGGACATCGAGCAGATCCACTCCTCCCGCTACCGCAACGCGGCTCAGCTCCCCGCGGGCGGTGTCCTGGTCGTCGGCTCCGGCCAGTCCGGCTGCCAGATCGCCGAGGATCTGCATCTGGCTGGGCGGCAGGTGCATCTGGCCGTCGGCAGCGCGCCCCGGGTCGCCCGCTTCTACCGGGGCCGGGACTGTGTGGCCTGGCTGGACGAGATGGGGCACTACGCGAGGGGGATCGACACGTTCGACGACGCCTCCGCTGTCCGGATGCGCGTCAACCACTACGTCACCGGGCGCGACGGGGGCCGTGACATAGACCTGCGTGCCTTCGCACGTGACGGCATGTGCCTGTACGGGCGCCTGACCGGCGTCGACGGCACGACGCCGGGCGGTACGGCCTCGGGTGGTACGGGCTCTGGTGGTACGACGGTGGAGTTCGCGGACGATCTCAAGGTCAATCTGGACCGGGCGGACGCCGTGGCCGAGTCCATCAAGGACGCGATCGACGCCCATATCGCCGACCACGGCATCCAAGCCCCGCAAGAGGCACGGTACGTACCGGTGTGGGAGCCCTCCGGACACACGCCCGGACTTGATCTCGCCGAGGCCGGTATCACCTCCGTCGTCTGGTCCACCGGCTTCACCCGCGACCACCGGTGGATCGAGATACCCGCCTTCGACGGGCGTGGTTATCCGATGCACCGGCGCGGCGCCACCAGCGTTCCCGGTCTGTACTTCCTGGGCCTGCCCTGGCAGTACTCCTGGGGCTCGGGGCGCTTCGAGGCCGTCGGCCGCGACGCCGAGTTCCTCGCCGGTCACATCGACGCGAGCCGCCGCCTCGCCGATGTGTGCGGCGCGCTCACCGGGGCTCCGGAGTCCGTCGCCGCCGCCCTTCCCCTGGGCTGACCGGCCCGGTCCCGGCCCGGCCGACCAGGCACGACAGGCCCCCGGGCCGACAAGTCCGCAGGCCGACAGGAGCACTCGAAATGGTCTTCCGACACCAAGCGCACCGCCGGGTCTTTGACGCACACCGCCATATCGGCGTCCTGCCCGCGTACCCCTTCTACGGCGGCCCGCCCGTCAATCCGGACACCACCGCCCGCGCCACCGTCAAGCAGTTCCTCGCCGATCTCGACGCCGAGGGCACCGAGCGCGCCCTGGTGATCCCCAACTACGGCGTACCGGACCCCGCCGTGGCGTTCCTCTTCAACGAGCTGGTGATCGAGGCGGCCCAGAGCGACGACCGCGTCCGCGCGGGGCTGTGGGTCTCCCCGCGCCCGGAGGACACCGACCGCACCGAACAGGCCCTCACCCTGGCGCGGGAGGACGGTGTACGGGCACTCAAGCTGAGCTTCCTGCTCGGCGGGCGCCCCACCGACCCGGCCTGCCGCCCGCGGCTGGACCGTATCTTCGGGACGGCCGAGGAGCACGGACTGGTCGTGCACGTCCACACCTCCCCGGGCGCCGCCTCGGACATCGACGAGGTCGGCCGTCTCGTGGACTGGTACGCCGACCGCGTCCCCGTGCATCTGGTGCACTTCGGCGGCGGGATGAGCGGTCACATCAAGCTCGCCGGCTCACGGTTCTTCGACTGGATCGAGTCCGGCAAACGCGTGTACACGGACCTCTCCTGGGCCATCGGCTTCACACCGCGCTGGCTGGTCCGGGAGATCGAGCGCCGCGGTATCGGCCACGACCGGGTGCTGTTCGCCAGTGACCAGCCGTGGGGCGACTTCGCGGGTGAGTACGCCCGGCTCGCCGAGGCGACCGGCGGCGGTGAACTCGGCGGACTCGTCTTCCGGGACACCTTCGCGGCGCTCTACGACTGACCGCCCCCGTCCCCTCCCACACCGAGAC
>NZ_LATD01000028.1 GCF_000981895.1 Streptomyces odonnellii
CGCCCGGAGCCCTCCGGTCCTTCCGGACCCTCCAGGTGCTCCGGCTCTCCCGCACCGCCCGCGTGCCCGGGCCCGGCACCCCGGAGGCCTCGCGGTCCGGCCTCCAGGCTCCCGCCGAGCAGTTCGGCGCGCTCCCTCATCCCCAGCAGACCGTACCCGGAGCCGGACGCCCCCAGCCCGGCCGGGCCCGCCCCCTTCCCGCCGGAGTCCCGTACGTCCAGCGTCACCTCGTCAGGACCGTACGTGAGCACCATCCGCACACGCGCCCCCGGCGCGTGTTTCCGTACGTTGGTGAGCGCCTCCTGCGCCACCCTCCGTACCGTCTGCGAGGCCTCCGCCGGCAGCGGCCTGGGTGTCCCCTCGACCACGGCCTCGGCACCGTCCACCGCGGCCAGCTCCCGCAGGTACTCGCCGAGCGGGGGCATCTCCCCGCGCAGCGCGGAGAGCGCCTGGCGGGTCTCGGCGAGCCCTTCGCGCGCCATGGAGCGCGCGGCCACCACCCGCTCCAGCATCTGGTCGCGGAACGCTCCCGGAGGCTCCTTCTCGATCCGCAGCCTGGCGGCCTCCAGGTGCACGAGCTGCGCGGAGAGGCTGTGTGCGAGGACGTCATGGATGTCGCGCGCGATCCTGGCCCGCTCGGCGAGGGCGGCCGACTCGGCCTCTGCGGCACGGGCGGCCCGCTCCTGGGCCAGCAGCCGCTGGGCGCTGCCGCGCGCCTCCGCGTCGAGCCGCAGCACATAGCCGCCGAGGAGCAGCCCAGCGGTGGTGATCGCCGCGCCCGGCCAGGACTCGTGGTTGACCGCGGTGTACCCGCCGAGGGCGGCGAAGGTGACGGGCAGAGCGGCGGCGAGCGGCAGCCGTTCCATGGCGGAGACGCCGCAGCCGCACCAGATCACGACCGCGGGAGCCTCGAACCCGGCCTGGTGCGAGGCGATGGCCCCGCCCATCAGCAGGACCAGCAGGCCGACCGACGGCCAGAGCTGATGCCGCAGGGTGGTGCGGAAGAAGGCCCAGGCACAGCCCACAGCGGTGAGCACGCCCGCCACGACCGCCGGCACCGTCCAGCCGTCCACATCGCGGCGGCCGAGGATCGCCCACAGCAGGCCCACCAGGGCGACGGTCCGTATCGTACGGGCCAGCCAGCGCCGGGCCTCAGTACGGCCCTGCCGGGAGAGGGCCTCCCGGGAGGGCCAGTTCGTCCAGACGTCGGCTGTCACACACGGTCCTTCCAGGGCTCGGTTCCCGCCGCGGCGGCGTCCGGGCCGTCACCGTACGGCGGACGGGCGGTACGCGCCCGCATCACCAGCATGCCCCTGCGGACCAGTACGGAGGCGGCGAGCGCGAGGAGCAGCGCTCCGGTCCCCTGGTGGACGTCGGCCAGTGCGCCGATGCCCACCAGGCCGACCCGCAGCGCGATCCCGCCGATCCACACCGCGATCGTGGCCTTGGTGCCCCGGCTCCAGAATGTGCCGTCCTGGCCGGTCCACAGCGTGCTGGTCCTGGCCCAGCCGACGCCCATCGCCAGGCCGACCAGCAGCTCGGCTCCGAGCAGCAGCACCGACAGCGACCGGTGGTGCTGGTCGAGGAGACCGGGCTCACGCAGCGCGACGACCACCAGGACGACCGGCAGGACCAGCCAGCGCCGCCCGTCGGCGGTGACCCGCTGCGGCCTGAGCTGGCGTGCGGCGATCAGTGCGACAGCGGCGATGATCACCAGGACATTGACAAGCGCGGACATGGAGTGCCTCCGGGGACGGGGAAGGCCGACATGGCAGGTCGGCGCCGTCGACAGTACGGAGAAAGCCCAGGCCGGAGCATCGGCGTACAGGTTGATCAGAGGTGGAGCCGTGGTCTCCACCCTGGGGTGGAGACCACGGCTCCGGACAGCACGTCAGGCGTCGATGCGCGAGCGGTCCAGCGTCGCCGCCGAGCTGGTGATGAACTCCTTGCGGGGCGCCACCTCATTGCCCATCAGCAGATCGAAGATCTGCTCGGACGACTCCAGGTCCCCGATGTTGATCCGCCGCAGCGTGCGGTGGCGCGGGTCCATCGTGGTCTCCGCGAGCTGGTCGGCGTCCATCTCGCCCAGGCCCTTGTAGCGCTGGATGGAGTCCTTGAACCGGATGTTCTTGCGCTGGTACTCCAGCAGCGTCTGGCGCAGCTCGTTGTCCGAGTACGTGTACACGTACTTGTCCTGGCCGCGCTTGGGCTGCACCAGCTCGATCCGGTGCAGCGGCGGTACGGCGGCGAAGACCCGGCCCGCCTCCACCATGGGCCGCATATAGCGCTGGAAGAGCGTGAGCAGCAGACAGCGGATATGGGCGCCGTCGACATCGGCGTCGACCAGCAGCACGATCTTGCCGTAGCGGGCCGCGTCGATATCGAACGTACGACCGGAGCCCGCTCCTATGACCTGGATGATCGCCCCGCACTCGGCGTTCTTGAGCATGTCCGAAACCGATGACTTCTGGACATTGAGGATCTTGCCGCGGATCGGCAGCAGCGCCTGGAACTCGCTGTTCCTGGCGAGCTTGGCCGTACCGAGCGCGGAGTCCCCCTCCACGATGAACAGCTCGCTGCGGTCCACGTCGTCACTGCGGCAGTCGGCGAGCTTGGCCGGCAGCGAGGAGGTCTCCAGCGCGGTCTTCCTGCGCTGCGCCTCCTTGTGCTGACGGGCCGCGATCCTCGTACGGGCCGCGGCCACGGCCTTCTCCAGCACGGCCCTGGCCTGCGCCTTGGCATCGCGCTTCGTGGAGGTCAGGAACTCCTTCAGCTCCTTGGCGACGACATTGGAGACGATCCGGTTGGCCGCCGACGTGCCGAGGACCTCCTTGGTCTGGCCCTCGAACTGCGGCTCCGCGAGCCGCACCGTGACCACGGCGGTCAGGCCCTCCAGGGCGTCGTCCTTGACGATGTCGTCCTCGGCGACGCGCAGCATCTTGGCCGAGCGCAGCGCCTCGTTGACCGTCCGGGTCAGGGAGCGCTCGAATCCGCTCACATGGGTGCCCCCCTTGGGCGTCGCGATGATGTTGACGAACGACCTGACCGTGGTCTCGTATCCGGTGCCCCAGCGCAGGGCGATGTCGACGCCCAGCTCGCGGGTGACCTCGGTGGGCGTCATGTGCCCGCGGTCGTCCAGGACCGGCACGGTCTCCTTGAAGGTGCCCTGCCCGGTCAGCCGCAGCACGTCGCAGACGGCCTTGTCCTGCGCCAGATATTCGCAGAATTCGCTGATCCCGCCGTCGAAGCGGAAGGTCTCCTCGGACGGACCCCCGCCCTCGGCGCCCGCGCGCTCGTCCCTGACGACGATGGTCAGCCCGGGCACCAGGAAGGCGGTCTGGCGGGCGCGCTGGTGGAGCGTCTCCAGGGAGAGCTTGGCGTCCTTGAGGAAGATCTGCCGGTCCGCCCAGTAGCGCACACGCGTGCCCGTACGGGTCCGGGGCACCCGCTTGCCCTTGATCAGCCCGTTCGCCGGATCGAAGGGGCTGTCCGGGCCCGGCTCGGTGAAGATGCCGGGGACCCCGCGCCGGAAGCTGATCGAGTGCGTCGCGCTGTTGCGGTCCACCTCGACATCGAGCCGGGCCGAGAGCGCGTTCACCACGGAGGCGCCCACGCCGTGCAGACCGCCGGAGGCCGCGTACGAGCCGCCGCCGAACTTTCCGCCGGCGTGCAGCTTGGTCATCACGACCTCGATGCCGGACAGGCCGGTCTTGGGCTCGACATCGACCGGGATGCCCCGGCCGTTGTCCTTGACCTCGACCGAGCCGTCCTCGTGGAGGATCACCTCGATGTGGTCGCAGTACCCGCCCAGGGCCTCGTCCACGGAGTTGTCGATGATCTCCCAGAGGCAGTGCATCAGGCCACGGCTGTCGGTCGAGCCGATATACATTCCGGGGCGCTTGCGGACCGCTTCGAGCCCCTCAAGGACGAGCAGGTGCCGCGCGGTGTAGTTGGAGCCGTCACGGTCTGCGGTCAGCAGCGCAGTGGACGGCACGGACGTCTCGGCGGTCACGCGGTTCGCTCCTCGCTGAATTTGAGATGTGGCCCCGTGGGGTAAAGGCCCGGCGTCTGTCACCGGTCAGAGGGTACAGAGGCCTGGTAGAGCCGTTGTCACGCTACCCTCGCGATTTCTCATGCTAGTCCAAGGTCGTATAGGTGTTCGATCCCTCGCGAGGGTGAAGCACACATCACGTTCCCTTCCAGGCATGAACCATTTAGGCTCCGGGCACGTCCTCATCAACAACCGGCAAGCCAGCCGGTGAGGGCGCTCCCCACTGACAAGCACTGTCAAGCGAAGCGAAACCCGTAGAGCGAAGCCCAGCCAGCAATACGGCTCATTCGCCGCCAACCACCAGCAGCCGACCAGCGCGGAAAGAAGTTTTCGAGGAAAAGCCGAGAGCGGGAACGTTTTCGGCCTGGTTGGATGTTGACCCTGGTACGACAGCTCGTCGAGCTAGAGAAGAGGCGACGTGACTACTGTTCTGACCCCCGCGAGCCCGCTGACCGCGGCTGACCGCTGCGACCGCTGCGGCGCGCAGGCCTATCTGCGCGTCGTCCTGATCAGCGGTGGTGAACTGCTCTTCTGCGCCCACCATGGACGTAAGTTCGAGCCGGAACTCAAGAAGATCGCCGCGGAAATACAGGATGAGACCGACCGGCTGACGGCTGTTCCGGCCGGCGGCGGTGAAGAGGAGCGCTGACACCTCGCATCCACGACGAGCCAGGGGCCGGCGTACACCGGCCGACGGGCGGCCATCCCGGTACTGCGGGATGGCCGCCCGTTCTCTTCAGCGCGGTACGGGCGGCCATCTTCAGCGGGACGCGGGCACTCCCACCGCGGCCGCGACCGACTTGTTCCCCGTGGTGATCCTGGTGTAGACGCCGGGACTGTCCTGGCGCCCGCAGCCGCTGCCCCACGAGACCAGCCCGATAAGCCGTCCCTGGGCCACCAGCGGCCCCCCGCTGTCCCCCTGGCACGCGTCGTGCCCGCCCTGGGGATCGCCCGCACAGAGCATCGTGGCGGGGTCGTAGCGGCCCCCTGAGCCGCCCGGGTACGCCTTCTCGCAGTTCGCGTCCGACAGCACCGTCACAGGCGCCGAGCGCAGCGTACTGGCATAGTCCCCGTTCCCCGAGGTGTCGCCCCAGCCGTAGACGGCCGCGGCCGTACCGGGAGTGGCGGCGGAATCCCGCGGCTCCGCGGGCCGGATGGCATACCGCCCCGGCAGCGACCGCTCCAGGGTCAGCACGGCCAGATCCGCCGCGTTGGTCGCCTGGTCGTACCCCGGATCCACCTGTACGGACCGTACGGACACGACATGCCCGCCCCTGCCGCGCAGCCGGTCCCGCCCCGCGATGACGCTCAGGTCGCGCACCCGTCCCGGAGGCCCTCCGAGCACATCCGGGCTCATACAGTGCGCGGCCGTCAGCACTTTCGTCGGAGCCACCACCACGCCTCCGCAGAACTGGCCCGCCCGCGTACCGCCGAAACGGTCACGGCTGGACACGGCCACGGCCCAGGGGCTGTCGGCGGCCCGTACCGGCTCGCCCCCGATGACCACACTCTCGGCGGCCGCGGGCAGGGGTGAGACGAGCAGCGGCAGCGCCCCCGCCGCGATCACGGTCACTCCTCCCGTCAGCACGCGGGCAAGGGAACGGCGCATACGGGCTCCTGACTCTCCGGTGAAGGTGTATCTACCCAGAGTCAGCCCCTGACGCGCCTCCCGCACCCCGCGCGCAGAGTGAAGGCCCGGATCCCTGGAGGCATCCGGGCCTTCGAACGCGCTTCAGTGCGCCCCTGAAAGTGACCTGATCGGGACCGGGCGGATCAAGTGCCGTCCGAGCACGCCAGGCGGATCAGGCTCCAGCGGCGAACTAGTCGAGATAGTCGCGCAGAACCTGCGAACGCGACGGGTGGCGCAGCTTCGACATGGTCTTCGACTCGATCTGCCGGATCCGCTCCCGCGTCACGCCGTAGACCTTGCCGATCTCGTCCAGCGTCTTGGGCTGGCCGTCCGTGAGGCCGAAGCGCATGGAGACCACGCCCGCCTCACGCTCGGAGAGGGTGTCGAGGACCGAGTGCAGCTGCTCCTGGAGAAGCGTGAAGCTCACCGCGTCGGCCGGGACGACCGCCTCGGAGTCCTCGATCAGGTCTCCGAACTCGCTGTCGCCGTCCTCGCCCAGCGGGGTGTGCAGCGAGATCGGCTCACGGCCGTACTTCTGGACCTCGATGACCTTCTCGGGGGTCATGTCGAGTTCCTTGGCCAGCTCCTCCGGGGTGGGCTCGCGACCCAGGTCCTGAAGCATCTGGCGCTGCACACGCGCGAGCTTGTTGATGACCTCGACCATGTGCACCGGGATACGGATGGTGCGCGCCTGGTCGGCCATGGCGCGGGTGATCGCCTGCCGGATCCACCAGGTGGCGTACGTGGAGAACTTGTAGCCCTTGGTGTAGTCGAACTTCTCGACCGCGCGGATCAGACCGAGGTTGCCCTCCTGGATCAGGTCCAGGAAGAGCATGCCGCGGCCGGTGTACCGCTTGGCCAGCGAGACCACGAGCCGGAGGTTGGCCTCCAGCAGATGGTTCTTGGCGCGGCGGCCGTCCTCGGCGATGATCTCCAGCTCACGCTTGAGCTTGGGCGCGAGCTTGTCTGAGTTGGCCAGCTTGTCCTCGGCGAAGAGCCCGGCCTCGATGCGCTTGGCGAGTTCGACCTCCTGCTCGGCGTTGAGGAGCGGGACCTTGCCGATCTGCTTCAGATAGTCCTTGACCGGGTCGGCGGTGGCACCGGCGACGGCGACCTGCTGGGCCGGCGCGTCGTCCTCGTCGTCGTCGGAGAGGACGAAGCCCTTGTTCTCGCCCTCGGTCTCCTCCTCCTCGACCTTGCCGCCCTGGATCTCATCGGTCGGCTCTTCGCCGTCCGGGGCCTCGTCGGCGTCCTTCTTGCCCGTGGCCTTCTTGGCGGTCGTCTTCTTGGCGGCGGTCTTCTTGACCGTCGCCTTCTTGGCCACGGTCTTCTTCGCGGCGGTCTTCTTCGCGGGTACGGCGGCCTCGTCGGCAGCCGTGTCCACGCTCTCCACCACGGGAGCGGCGGTGGCTGCCGCGACGGTCTTCGCCGTGGCCGTCTTGGTCGCGACAGTCTTGGTGGCGGTGCGCTTGACCGGGCTCTTCGCTGCGACGCTCTTACGGGTGCGCTTGGGCGACTCCGCGGCACTGACCATCAGCGTCACACCCTCTTCCTCGAGGATCTGGTTGAGGCTGCGCAGAACATTCTTCCACTGGGTTGGCGGAATCTGGTCGGCCTCGAAGGCCCGACGCACGTCATCGCCGGCGATCTGCCCATCAGCCTTTCCCCGCTCGATGAGCGCCATCACAGACTCGGACTCGGCGATCTCCGGCGGGAGCGTACGGGATGTGCTGGCCGACACGAACAACCTCTCGGAACGATGGAAACGGCTTCCGGCCCCGCCCAGGATCGGGCCGGAGCCGACGACCGTCGGCTGGGGATGTGCCGACGGCGCGGGCTAGGACCTCAGAGGGTGAATACAGCGCCACGCACGGCGGTCGTATTCCCTCCTCGGCTGTCACCTCTTAGGTCATCGCCCTGCCTCAAGGAGTGTTACGCCCATTCCACGTGGCCCGAGTCACACCCCATTTGCGACAAAGCACACAGAAGCGGGATCTAGGGCCTCACAATCGCGTCGCCGGACCCCCCGGGTCCGGCGACACACGATGCGTACATCCCCGTACGTCCTGGTCCTGGCGGCGGTCAGTGCTCGCGCGGCGCGGGCACGACGCGCTCCACATCCGGCTGGACCGTGAGCAGTTGGCGCATGGCCGACTCCGCGGCGTGCGCGTCGCCGGAGGCGAGGGCGTCGGTGATCCGGGCGTGGTGAGCGAGCGAAGCCTCGGTGGGACGGTCGCATCCGGTGACCGGACCGCCGGAGACCTGGAGGGCGGCGGAGACGATGCCGGAGAGGTGCTCCAGCATGCGGTTGCCGGCGAGCTGGATCAGCAGGGAGTGATATTCGGCGTCCGCGCGGGCGAAGGTGATCGAGTCGCCCTGGGCCAGGGAGTGGCCCATGATCTCGACCATCTCGGCGAGCCGCTGCTGCACCTCCGTCCGTCCGTGGCCGGCGGCCAGCCGCGCGGCGAGGGGCTCGATCGTCCAGCGCAGCTCGCTCAGCTCACGGCGCTGGTCGTCGCGCTGCGGCCCGAAGGCGCGCCACTCGATGATGTCGGGGTCCAGCAGATTCCAGTCGCTCACCGGGCGGACGCGCGTACCCACATTGGGCCGGGCGCTCACGAGGCCCTTGGCCTCGAGAACGCGCAGCGACTCCCGCACCACCGTGCGGGAGACCTCGAAGCGCTGGCCGATCTCCTCCGGTACGAGCGGCCGGTCGGCGCCCAGGTCTCCGGAGACGATCATCTGGCCGAGCTGCTGGACGAGTTGGCCGTGCAGTCCGCGGCCGCGGCTGCTCGCCGTACGCCGTCCCACCCGGCCCAGATCGGTGTCGGCGCCCTCCCAGACGGGAGCTGCCGCGCGGTCGGCGCCTGGCGCCTCCGCGAAGGGGTAGCGGTCGAGTTCACCCGGGTCGGCGAGGCCCGGCTCGACGGAACGGGCGGCGGTCATCA
This sequence comes from Streptomyces odonnellii, assembly GCF_000981895.1. Classification (GTDB taxonomy): domain Bacteria; phylum Actinomycetota; class Actinomycetes; order Streptomycetales; family Streptomycetaceae; genus Streptomyces; species Streptomyces odonnellii. The sequence continues at coordinate 8,630 of NZ_LATD01000028.1, forward strand.
TGGTGTGCGCAAGGGTACTCACGCATCCTTTGTCGGCGTTGCTTCCACGAGCCTTGAGGTCTTTGGTGAAAAGCACACGAAAGGGTGATCGGCGCTCGCCCCTCGATTGACGCCTTATCGGAAAGAAGCGGGCTTTCTCAGGGGAGTTGTGAGCAGGAAGGCACGCTCCGGTCGCTCCGCGATCACCAACGGGCCCTGCGGCGAAGGCCGGTGAGCAGATACGCGCAGAGAAGGACCGACACCGACAGGACCAGCGCGGCGGCGAGCGGCCGGGCGAGGAGCCCCGCCACGGCCGTCAGCCAGTGGTCGGCGCGGGTGGGCCACTGGAGCCACGCCAGTTCACGGAGCCTGGCCGGGAGTCCGGCCGTCGAACGCGCGGACGGGCCCGCGAACGCCGTCCGCAACAGCGGTACGGCCAGGGTCGGTACGGCAACGACGACGGCCACTCCGGCGACGGTGACGCGGAAGACCCCGGCGCCGAGGAGCCCGGCCCAGGCACAGCCGACGGCCAGCCCGGCCCACCCGGCACCCAGCGCGGGCCAGTTGTCCGGTACGGGCGCGGCGGCATGGCCGTACACGAGGCGCAGCGCGGCGCCGTCGACCGCCACCACCAGGAAGGCGAGGATCAGGGCCGAGGCGGCGGTCACCGCGAGCTTGGCGAGGAGCAGGGCGAGACGGCGGGGGACGGTGCCCCGGGCGCCGGCGAGCGCGGGATAGCGGAATTCGTCGCCGAAGGTGAGCGCGCCGAGCAGTCCGGCGCCGAGCACGGCGGGCGGCAGCGGCAGGATCGCGGGCCAGGCCACCAGCAGCCTGTGCGGCGGAGTCCCGCCGGCGCGGGCGAGGAACAGGGCGAGGAGAACGGACACGAGGACGACCGCGGCCACGATCAGGGGTGTCGTACGGATCCCGAACATGCGGTGGAGTTCGTAGCGCAACGGCCTGAGCGGACTGCGGACCGGACGCGGTGACAGCGGCGGCACCGGGCGTGGCAGGGGCCCCGGGCCGTCGGACGCGGGTCCGGGCGTGGACGTGGACGTGGACGTGGAGGCGGTCGCGGAGTTGGTGACGGGGTTGGTCCGGGGAGCGGCCCGGAGTTCGGCGGGCGGGGCGATCACCGCCCGGGTCGGTGCCGTGTCCGCCTCGGAGGCCGGAGCGGGAACGGTGCCACTGCCCTGGCCCGACGCGGGCAGCGAGACCGGCCGGGGAAGCGGAATGGGCGCGAGGGCGGCTGCGAGGGCGGGATGGTGAACGGGCTCCGGTCCGGTGTCCCCGAACTCGTCGGCGAGCTGATGGACGAGGACGCCGTGGCGGAAGGCGGTCTCACCGATCTCGGGGCAGCTGCTGCCGTAGACGGTGAGCCGGCTGCCCGCCTCGGCGACCACTTCGACCGAGCGCCGCTCCGCGCGGGCCTCGCGGCTCAGCGCGTCGGCGAGGCGCGCGGCGTGCGGTGTCCTGACCGCGACGCGCGGACGCAGTCTGGTACGCGCGAACTCCGCGCCGTCCTGGTCCGCGACCAGGCGGCCGTCGTCGATGGTGACGACATGATCGGCGGTACGGGCGGCCTCCTTGGGGTCGCTGGTCGTGTAGAGAACGGTGCCGCCCCGGGCCGCATGGGCGCGGAGCAGCCCGAACAGCCAGGTGCTCTCACGCAACGAGAGACCTGCGGACGGCGCGTCGAGCAGCAGCGCGTGCGGGTCGCCCAACAGCGCGGTGGCGAGCCCGAGTCTGCGGTCCATGCCGAGCGAGAGCGTGCCGAGCCGTTCGCCGCGCAGTCCGTCGAGGCCCACGGCACCGAGGAGTTCGTCGGCGCGCGCGGCGGGGACGCCCGCCGCGGCGCCGAGCATTCTGAGCTGACCTCTGACGGTCCGTCCGGGATGGCCGGGCACAGCACCGAGGAGCACCCCGACCTCGCGCGCCGGGTGGGCGACGCGATGGAGCGGCAGGCCGCGGAAGTAGGTGATCCCACGGCCGGGTTGGAGTTCGAGCATCAGCCTGAGGGCGGTGGTCTTGCCCGCGCCGGAGGCACCGAGCAGCGCGGTGACGGAGCCGGACCGGGCCTCGAAGGTCAGATCGTCCACGGCGGAGGTGAGGTCTCGACGGGGGGTGCTGGTCAGTCCGATGGCCTGGAGCATCGCTTCTCTCGCGGGGAGGTGAGACCGCTCGGCGGCAGGGGCTAGTACCGCAGCAAGATAACTCGACATGTCCGACTTGTGACGCATGAGGCGCACCCGGGTGTCCCGGTGTCCGCGCTTCGCGTCCAACCACGCGGCTTCCACCGGAACCTGAACTGACGGCCCGTCAGGCCGACGCGTGCCCGCTCTGCCTGTTCCGTCCGTTCTGTCTGGCGTGTCGGTGCCGCCCGTACCGCAGGTCAGACCTCGGGGCGCAGCATCGGCGGATTCAGTACGGTCGCCCCGCCAGCCCGGAAGAGCTGGGCCGGCCTGCCGCCCTGCCGGGTGGTGGTCCCCCCGGACGGGACCAGGAAGCCCGGGGTGCCCGTCACTTTGCGGTGGAAGTTACGGGGATCCAGCGCCACGCCCCACACCGCCTCGTACACCCTGCGCAGCTCGCCGACGGTGAACTCGGGCGGGCAGAACGCGGTGGCGAGCGAGGAGTACTCGATCTTGGAGCGGGCCCGCTCCACCCCGTCCGCGAGGATCCGGGCGTGGTCGAAGGCGAGCTGGGCGGGCTGTTCGTCCTCGCGGGCGAAACCACCCTCCTGGTTGAGCAGCTCCGCGACGGGAGCCCAGCGCGCGCTGTTGGCATCGCCGCCGGCCCTGGGCGCGGGAAGGTCGGGCGAGAGCGCGAGATGCGCCACGCTGACCACCCGCATCCGGGGGTCCCTCCCGGGCTCCCCATAGGTCGCGAGCTGTTCGAGATGAGCCCCGTTACCGGGCTCCGGGGAGAGTGGGTCGTGTGCGCAGAGCCCGGTCTCCTCGGACAGTTCCCGTGCCGCCGCCTCGGCCAGATCCTCGTCGCCCCGGACAAAGCCGCCGGGCAGCGCCCACCGCCCCTGGAAGGGCGGCTCCCCGCGCCGTACGACCAGCGCGCAGAGCGCGTGGCGCCGGACGGTGAGCACGACCAGGTCGACGGTGACAGCGAAAGCCGGGAAGGCCGACGGGTCGTAGGGCGACATGCGATGATCATAGTCGTCTGCTTGACGATAAACACTCCTTGTGTCATTAACCCAGGGGCACTTCTTTGCCCTTTCTCCGATCTTCGAGTTCACGGACCGGCGGGACCCGCCGAGCCGTCTCACACCCCGAGCTGGAGCCCGTCGGCCGCTTCCTCGACCATGCCGAGCCCGAGCCGGCTGACCCGTACGGAGAAGGGCTCCCCCGCGACCCGCAGGCCGCTGAGCTGGACCGCTCCGAGCGGGGCGGTGCGCATCGGGTGCAGCGCGACCGTGCCACCGGGGGCGTCGGGACGGATACCGACGAGCGCGGTGAGCACATGGATCCCCGCCGCCGCGGCCACCGCGGCGGGCCGGCACGCAGCGGGATGCGGCACGGGCGCACCCCCGGCGGTCCGCTGCTCCCCCGCGTACATCTCCGGCAGCCGGTGGCCGAAAGCCTCCGCCGCGTCCAGCAGCCCGCGCAGCAGCGAGACGGCTTCCTTCTCGTGCCCGGCCGCCGCCAGACCTCCGATCGCGACGGCCGTCTCATGCACCCGCACCGCCCCGGCCCGGTGGCCGAACGGGTTGTGGCCCGGCTCCTTGGCCGCGAGTCCGCGCAGCCCCCAGCCGGTGTCGAGCGCGGGACTGCCGAGCAGCCGGGCCACCTGTTCGGTCCTGGCGCCGTCGAGGAGACCCGGGGCCGCTCTCCCCTCGCCGAGCAGCCCGGTGTCCAGGAGATGCGCGGAGTTGGCGCTCGGATGCGGAAGGAGCCGTCCGTCGGAGAGACGCGCCGCGGCCGGCCGGCCCCCCGCCCGGTCGTCGAACCAGAACGTCTCGCCGAACCGCCGCCGCAGCGCCTCCGCCCACTCCCGCCAGCCGTCGGCCCCCGGCCGGCCGCAGGCGTCCAGCAGATCCGCCCCGAGCAGGGCCGCCCGGTGTGCGTGGGCCTGGGTCTCGACGCGCTGCGGCCCGGTGGGGCCCGGCTCCCCCAGCAGATCACCGTCGTCCGAGGCGGCACGCAGCCACTGGAGACAACGCTCCGCGGCCGGGAGCAGCTCGGCCAGCTCCTTTTCGGGGAGCCCCCAACGGCGTGCCTCCGCGAGGACGACGGGAAAGGCGAGGGTCGCCTCGACGCCGGTGCAGCTCGGCGGCAGATGAGGACCGGCGTCGCGCAGCGGTCCGCGGAGCCGCCCGAAGTCCCTTCCCTGCTCCCTGAACTGCGTGCGGGCGAGGGTACGGAGCGTCGCCGCGGCCAGCCGGGTGCCGAGCGGGAGCGCCATCCGTACAGCCCAGAGCGCTTCCGCAGCGGGCGGTCCGCAGCGCCAAGGCACGCCTGCCGCGGGATGGAGGTCCGCGGGGCCGCCGGGACCCCGGAGCAGCAGCCCCCGCAGATCGCCGAGGCTCGCGGCGAACAGCGGCCGCACCCGGAGGTCGTCCCCCTCGGCCGCCGCCGCGGGCAGGGGATCGCTCCCCGTCCGGCCCGTGGGCCGCACGGGCCGGTCGGAGCGGATCCGCAGTTCGATGGTGTGGGCGGCTCCGGGCCCCAGCTCCACTTCCCAGCGCAGCAGTCCCGCCGAGGCCAGCGAGTCCTGCGGGGCCGGGGACGCGGTGACGACGGCGTACCGGCCGTCCGGCGCCGACCAGCGAAGACCCGCCGCATGGACACCTGCGGGCAGTTCGGGGCCCGCCCGGCCGGCGCCGATCGCGGCCAGCTCCGCGAGATCGGTGCCGAAGGAGATCTCCACCGGAATCCTGCGCGGCCGCCGGGCGGAGCTGTGCAGGGTGATCCGCTCGGTGCCGTCGGCGTCCCGCAGCCGCTCGACACTGATCTCCGGATCGGGCCCGGCGTCCTCGGGGGTACGGACCACCGCCCGGAACCGCGCCCGGTCGGCGGCGACGAGCCTGCCCTGCAGCGGGATCGGGTCCCGTCCCGCGATCCGCAGCCGGCACCGGGAGAGCAGGCGCCGGCCCGACTGGTAGAAGCCCTCGATCCCCTCGCCGGTGAGCTGTCCGTGCTCGGCCGAGACCGCGAGGCAGGGCAGCGCGACGCACAGCAGAGCGTGGTGCACGACGGGCGGCCCTGCGGGCGGCGCGGCCCGCCTCCCCGCCGGCCCGGCGGGGGTGATACGCGGCGGCTCGCTGTTCGGGGAGGGGGCGGTGAGGGCCATGGGTGGTCAGTTCTGCCTTCTGTGCGCTCCGGAGGGCGGCCGTCGCCGCGGCGGTGCGGCTCGTACGGCTTCGCCACAGAGGTGAACGCCCGCCCGGCCGAACGGGTCACGGCCGTCATCGCCCGCTCCTTGTCCCGCGCCTGCCGTCGCGCCGGCCTGTCCGGCCCCGCGCCGCCGTCCTTTCGGGGCGCCGTGCGGCCTGGAGTGTTTTACGCCGCTCGGGCGGACGCGCGGAACGGGACGCATGCCGTCCGGCAGCCGCGCGTGGACCCGGCAGTGCTCGTGCGACACGCTGCTCGCGCAGACAGCGGCGCAGCGCCTCGGGGTCAAGTCCTTCGTTGCAGGCCTGGTGGAGCAACTGGGCGAAGACGTACTGCGGGTCGAGGCGCAGGGCCAGCCCGAGCGCGACCCGGGCGCCGGGTTCGTCACCGGTGGACCACGAGACCCAGCCGGCCAGGGTCAGCGGCGCGGTGGCGAATTCGTTGTAGGGGCCGACGCAGCGCCGGGCCAGGGCGCGCCAGAGCCTCAGGGCCAGCTCAGCCTGCGGACCTTCCATCCACTCGGCAGCCCGGTCCCGTGTCGTACGGTCCTGGAGTCCGAGGATGACGGCGGCCGCCTCCTGATGGCTGATGAGCCGGTCGTCCTCGGCGTCCATGGCCGTCTGTCCCGCCCGTGGCGCCTCCGCGAGCCGCTTCATCAGCTCGCGCGCCGCCCGCAAGGTCTCCGCACCGACCTTTTCCTGGCTCCGTTCGACCAGGATCCTGGGCACGAGGGCCGCGCTCGCCTCGTCGAGCGCGCGCTCCTGTTCCTTGGCGGCCGGTGTCCCCCAGGAGGTCAGGCGGGCCTCCATCTCCCTGAGCGACCCGCGGACATGCACACCGGCGTAGGCGGCGGCCGCGGCCATCACCGACGTACCGGGCAGGGCCAGTCCGGTGCCCTCGGGCGGACAGCAGCGCACATCGGGGCAGCAGTACGACCAGAAACGGCCGTCGGACACACAGAGCACCTCGTACACGGGCACATCGAGGCTCCCGCAGGCGGTGCGCAGCCGCTGCGCGAGGGGGCGGAGCCGCTCCATCACCTGCCGGCCAGTCTCCCCTTCCGCCGGGTCCTGGCAGAGAAAGGCGACAACTCCGTCCGGGCGGGCGCCCCGCCGTGCGCTTCCCTCGATCAGACAGTCGGCGAGCTGCTCGGCCACCGGCGGCCACTCCTTCGGCGAACTCGGGATGCCCAGCCTGAGCCGTCCGCCGAAACTTCCGTGCTCGCCGTGGAGCGCGACCATGACGACGGAATCGGTGGGGTGGAAGCCGAACAAGTACGGGAGGGCGTCGGCGAGTTCGGCGGCACTGCGCAGGGTCATCTGCTGCCGGCCGGTGGATGAGGTCGATTCGTGGTGGTTGTTCATGGCACGACCGTCCCGTGCCCGGCCGGATCCCGCGACCCCTGTGGATAACTTTGTCCACAGCCCGGCGGCCGTGTTCGCGCTCTGTCCGAGCCATCGGGTTGCATGGGTGCATGACCAACGCAGACCGCACGGCTCTCCGGGCCTCCGCCGATTCCGTTCTCGCCCGCCTCGTCGGTGACGCCACCGGCGCCGCCACGCTGCGCGAGGACCAGTGGCGGGCCATCGAGGCGCTTGTCGCCGACAAGCGCAGGGCGCTGGTCGTCCAGCGGACGGGGTGGGGCAAGTCCGCGGTGTATTTCGTGGCGACCTCACTGCTGCGGGAGCGCGGCGCGGGCCCGACCGTGATCGTCTCACCGCTGCTCGCGCTCATGCGCAATCAGGTGGAGGCCGCCGCGCGCGCCGGGATCCGCGCGCGGACGATCAATTCGTCGAACGTGGAGGAGTGGGACACGGTCCAGGACGAGGTGGCGGCGGGCGAGGTCGATGTCCTGCTGGTCAGTCCCGAGCGGTTGAACAATCCGGACTTCCGGGACCAGGTCCTGCCCCGGCTCGCCGCGGCCACCGGGCTGCTGGTGGTGGACGAGGCGCACTGCATCTCCGACTGGGGCCACGACTTCCGTCCCGACTACCGGCGGCTGCGCACGATGCTCGCGGAGTTGCCGTCGGGGGTCCCGGTTCTCGCCACCACGGCCACGGCCAATTCCCGGGTGACCGCCGATGTCGCCGAGCAGTTGGGCACGGGGGCGGGGACGGACGCGCTGGTGCTGCGCGGTCCGCTTGACCGGGAGAGTCTCAGTCTGCATGTGCTCCGGCTGCCGGACGCGGCACACCGGCTGGCGTGGCTGGCCGACCATCTCGGCGAGCTGCCCGGCTCCGGGATCATCTATACCCTGACGGTCGCCGCGGCCGAGGAGGTCACCGCGTATCTGCGGCAGTGCGGGCACACGGTCGCCTCGTACACGGGGCGCACGGAGAACGCGGACCGGCAGCAGGCCGAGGACGATCTCCTGGCGAACAGGGTGAAGGCGCTGGTCGCCACCTCCGCGCTGGGCATGGGCTTCGACAAGCCGGACCTGGGATTCGTGGTGCATCTCGGCTCGCCGTCCTCCCCCATCGCCTATTACCAGCAGGTGGGCCGAGCCGGCCGTGGGGTGGAGCACGCCGAGGTGCTGCTGCTGCCGGGCAGGGAGGACGAGGCCATCTGGCAGTACTTCGCATCGGTCGCCTTCCCGCCCGAGGAGCTGGTCCGGCGCACGCTCGATGTCCTGGGCCAGGCCGGGCGGCCGCTGTCGCTGCCCGCGCTGGAGCCCCTGGTCGAGCTGCGGCGTACGCGTCTGGAGACGATGCTCAAGGTCCTCGATGTGGACGGAGCGGTGCACCGGGTGAAGGGCGGCTGGACGTCGACGGGCCGCCCGTGGGTGTACGACACCGAGCGGTATGCCTGGGTGTCGCGGCAGCGTGAGGCCGAACAGCAGGCGATGCGGGACTACGCGTCGACGGCCGGCTGCCGGATGGAGTTCCTGCGGCGGCAGTTGGACGACGAGGAAGCCGCTCCGTGCGGGCGCTGCGACAACTGCGCGGGGGTGCGGTTCGAGGACAAGGTGACCGCCGCCGCCCTGGACGCCGCGCGCGGTGAGCTGGGCAGGCCGGGTGTGGAGGTGGAGCCGCGCCGGATGTGGCCGACCGGGCTCCCGGCGGTCGGTGTGGCACTGAAGGGGCGCATCCCACCCGGCGAACAGTCCTTCGCGGGGCGGGCGTTGGGGCGGCTGTCCGACATCGGCTGGGGCAACAGGCTGCGGCCGATGCTGGCATCACATGCCCCGGACGGCCCGGTGCCCGACGATGTGGTGACCGCTGTGGTGAGCGTGCTCGCCGACTGGGCCAAGGGGCCGGGCGGTTGGGCCTCCGGTGCCGCCGACGCGTCTCCCCGGCCAGTCGGGGTCGTCACCGTGGCCTCGCACAGCAGGCCCAGGCTCATCGGCTCGCTCGGCGGCCGCATCGCGCAGGCCGGCAGAATTCCGCTGCTCGGTACGGTCGAGTACGCGCCGGAGGCCGCCGACACCCGTATCTCCCGTACCAACAGCGCGCAGCGAGTGCGCGCGCTGCACGAGACGCTGACCGTACCCGCCGAACTGGCCGCGGCGCTCGCGTCGGCGGGCGGTCCCGTTCTGCTGGTCGACGGCCTCTCCGACAGCGGCTGGACTCTCGCGGTGGCCGCCCGGCTGCTGCGGAAAGCCGGAGCAGAGGGGGTGTTTCCGCTGGTCCTCGCCGTTCAGGCCTGATACAGGACACCGGCCGCACGGCTCTGGCCAGGGATATGACCGCCATACCTGCCCAAACCCGTCAACGGCGCCAATTGCTCGTTGCCGCGCGCCCCCGTGCCAGCGAGAATTGAACAACCCCGCACGATCCGCTCGCGGTTCGCGAGGGCCATGCCGTGGTACGCCCCCGTCCGCCCCTGCCCGCACTGTGGGCGCGTACGCGAAGGGAGGATCGTGACCTTCGGATTCGCTCCGTCCGCAGCCACTTCGCTCAGCAGACCGGCCGACTCCGCCAACCGCCCCGCCAGGATGCTCGAACTGGACGAATGGGCGGACGCGGGGATTCCGCTGCTCCGCAATCCCCGCGAGGTGGTGAGCGGTCTGCACAGCAGGCACCGGCCGAAACCGGCGACCGCGGTGGTGGCCGTCCTGGACCATGCGGAACGGCTGATCGCCAGCGCCTCGTTCACCCCGCGGGCGGCGCCGGTGGACGGCTGGGAGTTCCGCAACGCGCTGCTGGCCCATCTGCGGCGGGTCATCCCGCACGATCTGCGCCGTCGCACCCCCGTGCGTACCGCCGTACTGCTCTACTGCCGTGAGGGCGACGAGCGCTGGACGGAGGAGGACGGAGCCTGGATGTGGGGGCTGCGGGACGCCTGCACGCTGCACGGCCTGCGGTGCGGCGCGTACATCACCCTGACACACGGCGGCTGGCAGGTGCTGGGCGAGGGCCGTGGGGGCCGTCGGCCGAGCTCCGGGTCCCCGCCCGCCGATCTTTCGGAGACGGTGCTGGAGGCCGCCTCGTCCCTGGTGCGCGGCGGCGGTGGCGGCGTCGAGCCACTGCGGCACACGGCCGCCCGCTGAGCTGCCGGGACGGAGCGGCGCCGGACAGCGGCGAATCGAGCGGCCCCGACGGCTTCCGAGCACAGAGCACCACAGTGCGCAGAGCATCACAGGCGCGCATGGAGACCACAACGGCCCGGCCACCCCCTGAACGGGCAGCCGGGTCACGACCGGGTCGTACGGCGTACGACGGCGGGCGCACGTACCACGCCCGCGCATCCCGCGCCGTACGGCTGTCGTACGGCTCAGACCCCCGCGCCGAGCGCGGCGTTGATCCGTGCGGCGTCACCGCACACGACCAGCAGCGCGGTGGCACGCTGCCGGGCCAGCGGCAGGACCCGGGCGGCGACCTCGTCCCCGCCTCCGTTCACCGCCACGACCACAACGGGCCGGGACTCCGCACGGGTCACGGCGGCGGCGCCGGCGAAGAACACGTCTTCACGGGCGTCGTGCTGGGCCCAGTAGGAGGCTTCGCCGAAGGACAGCTCATGGGTGGCCCACGGATGCTGTTCCCCGGTGGTGAGGACGAGGATCTCGCCGGGCGCCCGGCCCGAGTCGAGCAGCAGGTCCACCGCCTCCTCGGCAGCGTCGAGCGCCCCGTCCTCCGGAGCCGGGATGAGCTGGATCTGAGGAGCGGAAGGAGTAGTGGGCCCGGACGCCTTGGGCTGCCCGGCGGAGCTGTGCGAGCGCTGCGCCGGCGGCGCGGGCTTCGCGGTACCGGGCCCCGGGCGACCGGGACGCGGCGTGGCCGCGGAGCGCGGCCCGGGAACGGGACGCGGACCGGGTACAGGACGAGGGGTCGGCGCCGTACGGCCGGTGGCCGGGGTGGCGCCAGAACCCTGGGCTCTCTCGTGAATCTGAGGCTCCTGAGGGATGAGAGGCATGGCTGGATGTCTATCAAACGCCGACGCCAGGGGCATCGGCGGGTGGGCGCATTCGCGCCCTGGCCCGCGGCCTGCGGGCGCGCGGGCGGGAGGTCACCGGGTGTTCCGGGAATCGAGCAGATCGGTCGTCGGACGTGCCGGGTTCGAACGGTCAGAAGTCGAAGCCGAGTTGGCCCCCGCTTTCCATGGCCGCGGCCTCCGCGGGGATCCGGATCTTCTTCAGGTGCCGCCACCGGGGCAGCGCGTCGAGATAGGACCACGAGAGCCGGTGGTGCGGTGTCGGCCCCCGCTCCTCCAGCGCCGCCTTGTGCACCGGCGAGGGATAGCCGGCGTTGGCGCCGAAGGCGAACGGTACGTACTCCTCGGAACCCGCGCCCAGTTCGGCCATCAGCGCGTCCCTGCGTACCTTGGCGATGACCGAGGCGGCCGCCACCGGGACACAGGTCTGGTCGCCCTTGATGACCGTACGCACCTGCCAGGCCCCTCCCAGATAGTCGTGCTTGCCGTCGAGGATCACCGCGTCGGGCCGTACCGGCAGCGCCTCAAGGGCGCGTACGGCGGCGAGCCTCAGCGCCGCGGTCATCCCCAGGGCGTCGATCTCCTCCGGAGAGGCGTGCCCGAGCGCGTGCGAGGTGACCCACTTCTCCAGCTCACCGGCCAGCTCCGTACGGCGCTTGGGGCTGATCAGCTTGGAGTCGGTGAGACCGGCCGGAGGTCTGCGCAGTCCGGTGATGGCCGCGCACACCGTGACCGGCCCGGCCCACGCTCCGCGTCCCACTTCGTCGACGCCTGCGACGACTCTGGCGTCGGTGGTGGCGCGCAGCGAGCGCTCAACGGTGTGCGTGGGTGGTTCGTACGGCATGGCACCTGCAAGGTTACGCCGCCGGAACGCCGTGCAACAGACCGGGTACCGGCCGTCCTCAACAGCCGTGTCCGGCCCGCGTCCCCGGGTTCACCGGGCCGTGGGCGGCCGGAGGAGCGGCACCAGGATCTGATCGATCATCTCGGCGATCTCGCCATCCTCCCATTCGCTCCCGCACACCTTGGTGCGGAACATCATCAGCGCCGGTATCACCTGGAGGACGAGTTCGCCGGTGGCGTCGGGCCGTACGTCACCTCGCTGGATTCCGCGGTCCACCACCTGGCCGAGGAGGCGGTTGGAGGGCTCGATGAAATTGCTGTTGATGAGTTCCTGGAAACGTTCGGCGCTGGCCGGGTCGCATTCGTGAAGGACCGCACGGAGTGCGAATCCGGGCTGCGAGAACATCGCGTCCCGCACGCTCCGGCAGAGCTGGTAAAGGTCCTCGCGGATGCTCCCGTGGTCGGCCGCCTCGTCGAACGGCGGCAGCCCCGCCAGGAGTGCGTCGGCGACCAGGTCCTCCTTGGACGGCCAGCGGCGGTACACCGCGGCCTTGCCCGTCTGGGCCCCGGCGGCGACGCCCTCCATGGTCAGGCCGTTCCAGCCGACCGTACTCAACTGCTCCAGCGCGGCGTCGAGGATGGCCCGTTCCAGTACGGGACCACGACGGCGCAGGGACGCCGACTGCGACCGAGCGGTGGCCGCGGAGCGCGAAGACATCATCGGTAACTCTCCATCGTTGGCTGACACTCCGGGGCGGCAGCGTTCAGTGAACGCTTGCGTTCACTGAAGGGGATTCACTACCGTGGACGCGACAGTGAACGGGTGCGTTCACTAATTCACTCGTGGGGGATCCAACAGTGACAACCTCTCAACTCGAAAAACAGAGCGGACCACGGGGCGCGGCCGGTCGCACAGGGCGCCCAGGGATCGCCCTCGCCGTCATCGCCGCCTGCCAGCTCATGGTCGTACTCGACGCGACGATTGTGAATATCGCGCTTCCACATATCCAGAACGCTCTCAGCTTCTCGACCACGGACCTCTCCTGGGTGCTGAGCGCGTACACGCTGACCTTCGGCGGTCTGCTGCTGCTCGGCGGCCGGGCCGGCGACATCCTGGGCCGCCGCCGGGTGTTCATGGCCGGCATCCTGATCTTCACCCTGGCATCCCTCCTCGGCGGCTTCGCCCAGGAGCCCTGGCAGTTGCTGGCCGCCCGGGTGCTCCAGGGAGTCGGCGGCGCGATCGCCTCGCCCACCTCGCTCGCCCTGATCACCACCACCTTCGCCGAGGGGCCCGAGCGGAACAGGGCATTCGGTGTCTTCGCCGCGGTCTCAGCGGGCGGTGGCGCCATAGGCCTGCTGGCGGGCGGCATGCTCACCGAGTGGCTCGACTGGCGCTGGGTGTTCTTCGTCAATGTACCGATCGGTGTGCTGATCGCGGTCCTCGCGCCGAGGTACATCAATGAGTCCGAGCGCCATCCGGGACGTTTCGACCTCGCCGGTGCCGCGACCTCCACGCTCGGTATGGCATCGCTGGTGTACGGATTCATCAGGGCCTCCGAGGAGGGCTGGCGGGACACACTGACCGTGTCGGCGTTCGTCGCGTCGGTGGTGCTGCTCGCGATGTTCGCGGTGATCGAGTCGCGGGCGAAGGAGCCCATCACTCCGCTCCGGATGTTCGCCGACCGGAACCGTTCGGGCACGTACGTCATCATGCTGAGCCTGGCCGCCGCGATGTTCGGGATGTTCTTCTTCATCGTACTTTTCGTACAGAACGTGCTCTCGTACAGCCCGATCAAGTCCGGTCTGGCCTTCCTTCCCGTGACGGTCGCGATCATCGTGGGCGCGGGGCTGTCCCAGCGGTTGCTGCCGGTGCTCGGGCCCAAGCCGTTCATGGTGACGGGTTCGGCCATCACCGGCGTCGGCCTGTTCTGGCTGACACTGATCAGCCCGGACAGCTCGTATCCGAGCGGGGTGCTCGGGCCGCTGCTGCTCTTCGGCTTCGGCATGGGGCTGAACTTCGTGACGCTCACCCTGACCGCGGTCTCCGGAGTCGCGCAGCACGAGGCGGGCGCGGCCTCCGGGCTGCTCAACGCGAGCCAGCAGGTGGGCGGTTCGCTGGGGCTCTCCATCCTGGTCACGGTGTTCGGTACGGCCAGCCGCAACGAGGCGGAGCGGCAACTGCCGTCCTTCATGGCGCAGGCGAGCCCGGAGCAGAAGGCGGAGCTGGCCAAGACCCAGGAACTGCCGGGGCGCTGGGGCCACGAGGTGCTGACCCAGGGCATCTCGACCGCTTTCGTCGCGGCGGTGGTCATGGTGGCGGTGGCGCTGCTGACGGCGGCGCTGGTGATCCGGGTGCGCAAGAGCGATCTGGAGGCGCTGAGCGGCAGGGCGGAGGCGGCGGGTCCGGTCGCCTAGTCAGGGCTGCGGCTGACCAGCACTGGGGCCTGGATCCGGGTCAGGGGCGGGGGGCCGGACCCGGATCCAGGCCGTACGAAAACGTCACAGCCCGTCGAAGCCACCGAGGTCGCTGTCCAGGTAGCCCCAGCCGGCGCAGATGACGGAGTGGTCGACCGGCCGCTCCGCCAGGATGTCGCGGGCCCGCCGTTCGGCCAGGCTCGTCGCGTACCAGGGCTGGTCGCCCTCCGACAGATTCCGGTCAATACCGGTCAGAGCGCAGGAGCGCAGCGGCTCGGGCAGCCGGTCCAGGGCGGGCACCGCATCGGCGGACAGTTCCTGGAAGTACTCGACGTCGATCTTCTCCGTACGTTCGTACCGCTGGACGTTCTGCTCGGCGACCAGCGTGTCCGGCGAGAGCAGCCCGTACACGAGGACGGCCGCGGCAGCGCTCGCGGCGACGGCGCGCGGCAGCCAGCGTCCGCCCACGGCCCCCGCCACCAGGATCAGAACGATCACCAGGGCGAGCCACAGCTCCATCGCCGCCACCGTGACACGCAGCCGTGTCAGTCCGTACGCCTCGACGTACAGGTCCATCCGGCGCAGCGCGGAGGCGGTCACGACCAGCGTCAGCGCACAGAGGACGCCGAGCACGGTACGGACCAGCGCGAGGTCGCGGGCACCGTCGCGCGGGGCCCAGCGACGGGCCAGCCCGATGACGAGCAGGACGAGGACGGTGACCCACAGAAGCTGCCAGAAGCCCTGCCGCGCGTACTCGGAACGCGTGAGTCCGGTCTGCTCGAAGACCTTACGGTAACCGCCGAAGAGCACGGCGAGCTGGACGGCGATGAAAGCCGCGAACAGAAGGTTCAGGACGATCAGCGGAAGCGCCCATTCCATCCGGGCGCGGGCCTTGCCGGGCCGAACGGTGATGCGGTCCCAGCGCAGCGGCGCGGCGGCGGTGTGCGCGGCGGCGAGGGCGCCGAGGAGTCCGACGCCGAACAACAGGAAGCGCCAGGGCCCGTCCTCGACCGACACCTCGGGGGTCAGACCGCCGAGCAGATCGGCGAACGCCGCGTCGGCGCCCGCGAAGAGCGAACCGAACACCACCAGCAGCACGACCGCGACGACGAGCGCGCGGATCACGGGCAGCCAGTGCCGCGGCGACTGTCCGGCGCGCTCGCGCAGACCGCGCAGGCCCCAGGCCATGGCGGTGCCGATCGACCCGAGCAGGCCGAACGGGCCGAACACCACGCCCGGCCACGTGCGGGCCCCGTGCAGTGCCAGCGACCCCAGCGCCATCGCAGTGGTGATCGCGAGGAAGGTGGGCAGACCGGCGTCGCTCAGGGCGGGGACGACCAGCAGTGCCACACCGCCGAGGGCCCAGACCAGCGTCCAGGGGCGCGGGCGGCGGCCTGCCGCCTGCGCGGCGAAGTAGGCGCCGAGGGCGGCGGGGACCGTCACGATCAGCAGATTCAGCCCGGCTCCCTCGCCCAGCAGCAGGGCGCTGAGCAGGGCGGTCGCCAGGACCGACCAGAGTGTGGCGACGCGGATGCGGGCCGGGGCGGCGGGACTGATCGCGGTGAGCCAGGCGGGCGGCTCGGGGCGCTGCGGCTGCCACTGCTGCCAGTCGGGCGCAGGCGGCGGGCCCTGGGGCTGCTTGCGGTACGGGGACGAGGCGGCGGATGCCCGCGCTGCCGCGCGCGGCAGGGCGGCTTCGGATGCAGCGCTCGCCGCCTCGGGTTTCGGTGCGACGCTCGCTGCCCCGGGTTTCGCCGCGGTGGCCGCAGCCGCGGGTTCCGAGGCACTGGCCGCAGCCGCGGATTTCGGACCGACGCCCGCGGCCTCGGCTTTCGGCGCGGCGCTCTGGGCGACCAGGTCTCGCGGCTCCTGTTCGCTGCCCGCGGTCCGCCGGTCGTCCGGCTCCTCGGCCGGCATGGGTATGGACGGTGAATCTGTCACGGGACCCCCTCCCGACCGGGCCCCGTCGCGGTGGAGTGGTGCGTACGACCCGGTGTCTCGTCGGCATGCGCCCGTCGAAGATCATCAAGGCGGCGTGGCGGACAGAGTAACCACGTACCCGAGAGGGTCCCGTACTCCTCAGGGTCGCCTGTGGCAGGACCGTGACAAACGCATGCCCCGGGTGGTCGCCCGGTTACGCCCGAGGACCGTCAGTCATGCCCGAGGACAGCCAGCCGGGAAGCTCTTCCGTACGCTCCCGCCAGAGCTCGGGCGGCGCCCCTGCGGTGCTCGCGGCGATCACTCCCCCGACGATGGCGCAGTTCGTATCGACATCTCCGCCCACCTGGGCCGTTGCCCAGAAGCCCCGTTCGAAATCGCCGAGGGCGCGCGCCGCCGACCAGAGGGCGAACGGCACGGTGTCCTGCGCGCTGGTGCGCCGTCCGCAGCCGAGGACGGCGGCGACGGTGCCCGCGTCGTCGTAGTCGAGCATGTCCCGCGCCCTGCGCAGCCCCGCCCCCACCGCGCTGCGCGGTACGAGTGCCACCACACCGTCGAGCAGGGCCTCCGGCGAGGGCGGTCCCGCGGGGTCGGCGGCGAGGGCGGCGGCGGCCGCCACCGCCATGGCGCCCGCCACCGCCTCGCGGTGCTGATGTGTGGTGTACGCGGAGATCTCGGCCTGGTGCGTGGCCTGTTCCGGATCGTCCGCGTACCAGGCGCCGAGCGGCGCGATGCGCATGGCGGCTCCGTTGCCCCACGAGCCCTGCCCGTTGAAGAGCCCGGCGGCCAGCTCGCGCCAGTCGCCGCCCTCCCGGACCAGCCGGAGCATCCGGTTGACGGCGGGCCCGTAACCCCGGTCGAAGTCATGCCGCTCGGCGAAGGAGCGTGCGAGCGTGTCCTGATCTATACGGCCGAGCGCGGCGAGTACGGCAACGACCGACGCGCCCATTTCGGTGTCATCGGTCCACTGCCAGAGTCCGGGCGGCAGCTCCCGTAGCTTCAGCAGGGGATAGTTGGACGGTACGAAGAACTGGGAACCGAGGGCGTCGCCCACGGAGAGTCCGCGCAGGCTGGCCAGGGCACGTTCGAGACGCCCCTCGGGTGTGGAGTCACCCGCGAGTGTGAAGTCAGCGGTCATCGCGCTGACACTTTAATCGCACGGTCGCGCTAGCCGATATGGCCGTACGGTTCCGGGGTCCGCCACTGCTCGAACGGCCGGTCCAGCGTGTATCTGCCGTCCGCGCCGAGCAGCAGCATCCGGGTCTCCGCGTTGCAGGGGTTCGACAGTGACTCGAACTCGGCGACCGACCAGTGGAACCACCGCATACAGAAGAGCCGCATCGTCAACCCGTGGGTGACGAGCAGCACATTCTTCGGAGAGTCGGGCGCTTCGAAGCTCCGGTGGAGGGACTCCAGGAACGAGCCGACCCGGTCGTACACATCCGCGCCGGACTCCCCCTGTGCGAAGCGGTAGAAAAAGTGCCCGTACGCGTCGCGGTAGGCCTTCTGGAGCTGTACGTCGTCGTGGTCCTGCCAGTTGCCCCAGTCCTGCTCGCGCAGCCGCGGCTCCTCCCGTATCCGTATCTGTTCCGGATCGAAGCCGAAGGCCTGGAACGTCTCGTGCGTACGGCGGTACGGGGAGACATAGACGCTGACCTGCTCCCGGCCGAAGAGCTCGCGCAGCCGTACGCCGGTCTCCTCGGCCTGCTGTCTCCCCTTCTCGGTGAGCCTCAGGGCGTGGTCGGGCCGACGTTCGTACACCGAGTCATCTGCGTTGCCTTCCGACTCTCCGTGCCGGACAAGGACAATGCGCCGCGGTCGTGCCATGCCATGACCCTAGAGCGGCCCGGAATCCGGGTGCCGCTCGGGGCGTACCACCGGGGCGCGCGCACCGTCGGCGCGCGCGGGGTCACACCGTCCAGCCCGGTTCGAGATCGACGACATCCCCGGCCAGCGCCGCCACATCCGCGGCCGTCTGCGCGCGCAGGGTCAGCCGCTCGACGCGTTCGACCCGGTACTTTCCGTGCTCGGCCGCGGACTGCCACATCGACAGCACGATGAACTCGTGGCCGGGGGCCTCGCCGAACAGCCCGCGCACCATCCCGGGCGATCCGGCCATCGCCGGGTTCCACACCTTCTCCTGCATCAGCGCGAAGTGCTCGACACGGTCCTCGTGGACCTTGCAGTGCGCGACCCGGACCACATCCGCGTCGGTGAACCGTGGCTCGAAGCCGGTCTTCACATCGAAGCGGTAATCGAATAGTTTCGCCTGGACGTCCCGGTACGTCCCCGACTGCGCGGCGGCCAGCCGGTCGTGCGAGCGGGCCATGAAGGAGTCGTAGAACGCGCGGCTCTCCCAGAACGCGAAGACATGGGCGACGCCCGGCTTCGTCCGGCTCCATCCCCCGCTCTGCCCCCGGAACCCCGGCTCACCGAGCAACCCCGCCCATTTGCGCTGCCCGCGTTCAAACCCTCGTCGGTCGACCACGGTGCAGCGCGTCCACTTGACCAGCACCGCGCCATCGTACGGGGCGGAGCGTGGCGCGGGTCACTCTCCGGAAGAGTGCGTGCCACCCGGCCCGGCGGTACGCACACGGGTACGAGGCGAGTATCGGCCAACGTGGCGTCAACCGGACTGATCGCGGCGCCTGTTGTCAGTGTCCCGGTCTAGCCTTGCAGTATGTGGGCCTCAGACCGGCCCGGTTCCGATGAGGACGAGGGGGAGGACCAGTGAGCAGCAGTCTCAACCGAGGGGTGGCGAAGATCGAGGTCACGCTGAAGTGGGACCCCAGTCCCCTGGGCGCGCCCCCGCACGATCTCGACCTCGTCGCCGCGACCTACACGGCGAAGGACCCGAACGGGAAGCCTGCCTATCTCGTCTACTTCGGAAGCCGCTCACCGGACGGCACGATCACTCTGGACCGGGAGAGCAGGACCGGCCAGGGCTTCGGCGCCGACGAGGAGATGACGCTGGAGCTGGACCGGCTGTCGCCCGCGTACCACCGGGTGGTGGTGGGGGTGGCCATCCAACAGCGCGACGGGCGGCGGACGTTCGGCGACATAACCAATACCAAGGCGCGTGTCCTGGAGGGATACACCGAGCTGGCCGAGCACGACTTCACAGGCGTCCCCTCCGCCACTGCGGCCACCTTCGCGGAGTTCACCCGGGACGCCTCGGGCGCATGGCAGTTCAGTACAGCCGTCCGTGGTTTTGACACCGACCCCCAGTCCTTCGGCACCCTGATGGGCACCACCGGCACCGTCTGACACCCCGGCACGCGCGAACATGATCGGCATGAACGCTCGTTTCCTTGGCATCGCCGAGCTGGGCGAAGCCCCGGCCGTGGCGGTCGTGATCGACGTCATGCGTGCCTTCACGGTGGCTGCCTGGGCCTTTGCCCAGGGGGCGGAAAAGATCGTTCTTGCTGAGTCGCTGGACGAAGCCCTGGCGCTCAAGGCTCGGCATCCGGATTGGGTGGCGCTCAAGGACGGTCCGCCGGCGCCCGGGTTCGACATGGTCAACTCGCCGGGGCTGCTGCGGTCTGTTGACCTTCGCGGGCGGACCGTTGTGCAGAAGATCACGGCAGGGACGGTCGGCGCCCTCGCGGTCCAGGAGGCGTCGCTGGTGCTGTGCGCCGGCTTCGTGGTGGCGGAGGCAACGGCTCGGCTCTTGCGGACACGCGGGTGTGACGATGTCACGTTCGTGGTCACCGGCGAAGACGGTCACGCCGATGAAGATCTGGCGTGCGCCCAGTACATCGCTCGGAGGGCCACCGAGGCCGAGACGGATGCCGCTGAGTTCCTCCGCCGTGCCGGCGAGTCCCGTGCCGCCGCCGAGTTGGCGGAGGGTGTGCGTCAAGGCGTCCATCCTGATGATGTCGCACTCTGCCTTGAGCTGGACCGGTTTACTTTTGGCATGGTGGCGGCCTTGGAGGACTCGCTCATGGTCCTTCGTCCGTGCGCCGTGCCTTAACTGACGCACAAAGCCTCGATCTGATCGCCGTCTCCGCAGACTCAGCACGCCGGAGAGGGTGCCGGCCCACGGCCGGCACCCTCTCTCAAACGCGGATCAGCGTCCTCAGCAGCCGCAATTCCGCCCCGTTTTAGCTGCAGCCGCTCGTCGATCCGCAGCCCTCGCAGATGTAGCAGGACCCCGCCCGCTGCATCTTCGTACCGCAGGAGAAGCACAGCGGCGCGTCGGCGCTGATGCCGAGCTGCATCTCGACCAGTTCGGCGGAGGTGTGCGCCTCCTTGGGGGCCGGGATCGCGGCCGGGCCCGCGACATCGGCGGCGGAGACCGCGGAGACCGCCTTCAGCGTCTCCGCCGGACGCGGAGTGGACTGGACGAGACTCTCGGTGTCCAGGGTGTCCTCGTCCAGGGACGGCTCGTACGAACCGGTGTCCAGGTGGCGCTGGCGCTCCTCCGCGGAGTGGATCCCGAGGGCCGAGCGGGTCTCGAAGGGCAGGAAGTCCAGGGCGAGCCGGCGGAAGATGTAGTCGACGATCGACTGCGCCATCCGGACATCCGGGTCGTCCGTCATCCCGGCCGGCTCGAACCGCATATTGGTGAACTTGGAGACATAGGTCTCCAGCGGCACGCCGTACTGAAGTCCGACCGAGACGGCGATGGAGAAGGCGTCCATCATGCCCGCGAGGGTCGAGCCCTGCTTGGACATCTTCAGGAAGACCTCACCGAGACCGTCGTCGGGGTAGGAGTTGGCGGTCATATAGCCCTCGGCGCCACCCACCGTGAAGGAAGTGGTCAGACCGGGACGGCCCTTGGGAAGGCGCTTGCGGACCGGGCGGTACTCGATGACCTTCTCCACCGCCTGGCGGATGGTCTCCTCGGCCTTCTCGGCGACCTTCTCCTCCTCCTTCTTCTTGGCGGAGAGGGGCTGGCCGACCTTGCAGTTGTCGCGGTAGATGGCGAGGGCCTTGACGCCCATCTTCCACGCCTCGAAGTAGACCTCTTCGACGTCCTCGACGGTGGCGCTCTCCGGCAGGTTCACCGTCTTGGACAGCGCGCCGCTGATCCACGGCTGGATGGCCGCCATCATCCGGACATGGCCCATGGCGGAGATGGAGCGCTCGCCCATCGCGCAGTCGAAGACCTCGTAGTGCTCGGGCTTCAGTCCGGGCGCGTCGATCACATTGCCGTGCTCGGCGATGTGGGCGACGATCGCCTCCGCCTGCTCGGGCTGGTAGCCGAGGCGGCGCAGCGCCTGCGGCACCGTGCCGTTGACGATCTGCATCGAGCCGCCGCCGACCAGCTTCTTGAACTTGACCAGGGCGAGGTCGGGCTCCAGACCGGTGGTGTCGCAGGACATCGCGAGACCGATGGTGCCGGTGGGAGCGATGACCGAGGCCTGGGCGTTGCGGAAGCCGTTCTTCTCACCGAGGCGCAGGACGTCCTGCCAGGCCTCCGTGGCGGCGGCCCAGACCGGGGTGTCCAGGTCGTCCATGCGGACGGCCGTGGCGTTGGCGTCGGAGTGCTGCCGCATGACGCGCTTGTGCGGCTCGGCATTGCGGGCGTAGCCCTCGTACGGACCGACGACCGCGGCCAGTTCGGCCGAGCGGCGGTACGCGGTGCCGGTCATCAGTGACGTGATGGCGCCGGCCAGCGCGCGGCCGCCGTCGGAGTCGTAGGCGTGGCCCGTGGCCATCAGCAGGGCACCGAGGTTGGCGTAGCCGATGCCGAGCTGGCGGAAGGCGCGGGTGTTCTCACCGATCTTCCGGGTCGGGAAGTCCGCGAAGCAGATGGAGATGTCCATCGCGGTGATGACCAGCTCGACGACTTTGGCGAAGCGCTCGGACTCGAAGGACTGGTTGCCCTGGCTGTCGTCCTTCAGGAACTTCATCAGGTTCAGGGAGGCCAGGTTGCACGAGGTGTTGTCCAGGTGCATGTACTCGCTGCACGGGTTCGAGCCGTTGATCCGGCCGGACTCGGGGCAGGTGTGCCAGCGGTTGATCGTGTCGTCGTACTGGATGCCCGGGTCGGCGCAGGCCCAGGCCGCCTCGGCCATCTTGCGGAAGAGGGACTTGGCCTCGACCTCTTCGATGACATCGCCGGTCATCCGGGCCCGCAGCCCGAACTTGCCGCCGTTCTCGACGGCCTTCATGAACTCGTCGTTCACCCGGACCGAGTTGTTGGCGTTCTGGTACTGGACGGAGGTGATGTCGTCACCGCCCAGGTCCATGTCGAAGCCCGCGTCGCGCAGGGCGCGGATCTTCTCCTCCTCCTTGACCTTGGTCTGGATGAAGTCCTCGATGTCCGGGTGGTCGACATCGAGGATGACCATCTTGGCCGCGCGGCGGGTGGCGCCACCGGACTTGATCGTTCCTGCGGACGCGTCGGCGCCGCGCATGAAGGAGACCGGGCCCGAGGCATTGCCCCCGGAGGAGAGCAGTTCCTTGGAGGAGCGGATACGGGAGAGGTTCAGACCGGCGCCGGAGCCGCCCTTGAAGATCATCCCCTCTTCCTTGTACCAGTCCAGGATCGAGTCCATGGAGTCGTCGACGGAGAGGATGAAGCAGGCCGAGACCTGCTGCGGCTGCGGGGTGCCGACGTTGAACCACACGGGCGAGTTGAAGCTGAAGATCTGGTGCAGGAGGGCGTACGCCAGCTCGTGCTCGAAGATCTCGGCGTCGGCGGGCGAGGAGAAGTAGTGATAGTCCTCGCCGGCCTTGCGGTACGTCTTCACGATCCGGTCGATGAGCTGCTTGAGCCCGGTCTCGCGCTGCGGGGTGCCGACGGCCCCGCGGAAGTACTTGCTGGTGACGATGTTGACCGCGTTCAGCGACCAGAAGTCGGGGAACTCGACGCCACGCTGCTCGAAATTGACCGAGCCGTCGCGCCAATTGGTCATGACGACGTCACGGCGCTCCCAGACCACCTCGTCGTACGGATGCACGCCGGGTGTCGTGTGGATCCGCTCGATACGCAGCCCCTTGCCGGCCTTGGTCCCCTTGGTTCGGGAACCACGTGCCGGGCCGCTCGTCGTCTCTGTCATGCCGCCTCCCATATACGTACAAAAACACCCTGAAGTGCCATGCTCTTCCCGTGGCACGGGGTCTGTGTCCAAAAGCCCCGGGAACGCCTGAGGCGCCCGTGACAGGTCCTGGTTGCCGCGGAGCGGCCGGGTGCGGCCGGCCCTCAGTCCGCGGCGGTGGCGGGCACGGGGACCTCGTGGGTCCCGTCGGCACCGCACTCCTCTACGGGAGGCCGCTCACGCAGTTCCGCGATGGCGGCCTCGAAGTCTTCGAGCGAATCGAACGCCCGGTAGACGGATGCGAAGCGCAGGTACGCGACAAGGTCGAGTTCCCGCAGTGGGCCGAGTATGGCCAGCCCCACGTCGTGGGTGGTCAGCTCGGCGCTCCCGGTCGCGCGCACCGCCTCCTCGACCCGTTGGCCGAGCTGGGCGAGGGCGTCCTCGGTGACCGGCCGTCCCTGGCACGCCTTGCGCACACCGGAGATGACCTTGGTACGGCTGAAGGGCTCGGTCACACCGCTGCGCTTGATCACCATCAGTGAGGCGGTCTCCACCGTCGTGAAACGGCGGGAGCAGTCGGGGCACTGGCGCCGACGCCGGATCGACGTCCCGTCGTCGGTGGTGCGGCTGTCGACGACACGGCTGTCGGGGTGCCTGCAGAAGGGGCAGTGCATGGCTCCGAACCCTCCTTCACGGCGCGACTGAATAGCCTCGTGAGGGCCCGGAAAGAGCCCCTCGAAGCAGTCCCCAGCATAGGCGATGCCCTCGGCCCCGAACGACCGGGACCACAACTTCTGGGCGGTTGTGACAATCCAACCACTACATCTGGGGCCGGACGGCATCCTAAGCCCCGGAGCGTGTCGCCCGCTGAGGCGGGTGCGGCGGTCCCGCGCGGGCCGGCCATGAGCGTACGGGAAGGGCCCGGCGGCCAGGATCCGGGACCGCCGGAGTCCTACACGCCGGACGGACGCGACCGCGCCCTGGGCCCCGGCGCCATGGTCCCGGGCGGTACCGTGACGACGGGCCGCCCACGGCCACAAGCCGGGCCCATACACCGAGTCCGTCACTTACGGCAGTCACTCTTCGATTTTTCACTCGAACGTGTGTTTGGCGCAACCTTTCGAAAGCTACTACCGTTGTCCAGCTAGGGAGAACATTTCGAGAGGGGCCGACGTGACCACCACCGCAGACAGTGCCACCATCACTGCCCAGGACCGCTCCCAGAGCCGACTCGAGCCGGTGCATGCCATGAATGACGGGATCATGAACCCGGAGGGGCCCAAGCCCGCCCGTTCGCTGCCCGGACGACCTCCAGGAATCAGGGCGGACAGCTCGGGGCTCACCGACCGGCAGCGCAGGGTCATCGAAGTGATCCGGGACTCCGTGCAGCGGCGTGGATACCCGCCTTCGATGCGGGAGATCGGCCAGGCCGTGGGGCTCTCCAGCACCTCGTCGGTGGCCCATCAGCTCATGGCCCTGGAGCGCAAGGGCTTCCTGCGCCGCGACCCGCACCGGCCCAGGGCCTATGAGGTGCGCGGCTCTGACCAGCCGAGCACCCAGCCGACGGACACGACCGGCAAGCCCGCCGCGTCCTATGTCCCGCTGGTCGGCCGGATCGCCGCCGGCGGACCGATCCTCGCCGAGGAGTCGGTCGAGGACGTCTTCCCGCTTCCCCGCCAGTTGGTCGGCGACGGAGAGCTGTTCGTCCTCAAGGTCGTCGGTGACTCGATGATCGAAGCCGCGATCTGTGACGGGGACTGGGTGACGGTCCGCCGCCAGCCGGTCGCGGAGAACGGGGACATCGTCGCCGCGATGCTGGACGGCGAGGCGACGGTCAAGCGCTTCCGCCGCGAGGACGGCCATGTCTGGCTGCTGCCGCACAATGTGGCGTATCAACCGATCCCCGGTGACGAGGCGACGATCCTCGGCAAGGTGGTCGCGGTCCTGCGCCGGGTGTGACACCTCCACCGGCTCCGACCGGGCCCCGGGACCCTCTGCGCCGGTCCCGGGGCCTGCTGTTTGCCCCGGAACCACGCCCCCGCCGCCCCGGCTGAGGAGCGGCGGCGGAGGCGGTCACTCTCCGGTCGCCATGCCCTGAAACACCCGGTCCCGGATCATCACGCCCCGGATCATCACGCTCCAAATCACCGGGCCCCGGATCACCGGGCTCGGATCGTCACGCCCCGGCGGCCTGCGCCGCGGCATCGATCGCCGCGAGGGACCTCCGTACCGTCTGGCCGTCCGTCGTGTACCAGAAATCGGGCAGTGAGGCGCGCAGGAAGCTGCCGTACCGCGCGTTGGCCAGCCTCGGGTCCAGTACGGCCACGACGCCGCGGTCCCCGCTCGCCCGTACGAGCCGCCCGGCGCCCTGGGCCATCAGCAGGGCGGCATGCGTCGCGGCCACCGCCATGAACCCATTGCCGCCGCCCTCCTCCACCGCCTTCTGCCGAGCGCTCATCAGCGGATCGTCCGGGCGCGGGAAGGGAATCCGGTCCATCACCACAAGCTGGGAGCTGGGCCCCGGCACGTCGACGCCCTGCCACAGCGACAGCGTGCCGAACAGACAGGTCTTCGGATCGGCGGCGAAGGCCTTGATCAGCTCACCCAGTGTCTCCTCGCCCTGGAGCAGGATCGGCGCGTCCAGCCTGCCGCGCAGCTCCTCGGCGGCGGCCTGGGCCGCCCGCATCGAGGAGAACAGGCCGAGCGTACGGCCACCGGCCGCCTCCACCAGGCCCGCCAGCTCATCCATCATGTCGCCGCGCGACCCCTCACGCCCCGGGGTGGCGAGATGGCGGGCGACATAGAGGATGCCCTGCTTGCGGTAGTCGAAGGGCGAGCCGACATCGATGCCCTTCCACTGCGGGATGTCGTCCCCCTCCGTCCCCTCCGGCGCCAGCCCCAGCGAGGCGCCCACTCCGTTGAAGTCACCGCCGAGCTTGAGCGTGGCGGAGGTGAGGACGACGGAGCGGTCGGCGAAGAGCTTCTCCCTCAGCAGCCCGGACACCGAGAGCGGAGCCACCCGCAGCGAGGCCCCGAAGCGGTCGTGCCGCTCGTACCAGACGACGTCGTACTCGGCCCCGTTGGCGATCCGCTCCGCCACGGCGTGTACGGACTCGACCGACGCCAGCGCCTGCTTCCGTACGACGTCCTCGTCCTGCACGGACTTGTCCCGGGTCGAGCCCAGCGCCGAGATCACCGTACGGGCCGCGTCGCGCAGCGCCATCAGGGCATAGCCGAGATCCTCGGGGACCTCTTCGAGCCGCCCGGGCAGGGCCAGCTCCATCAGCCGCTCGAAGCCCTCGGCCGCCGTCTGGAGGGCGTCCGCCGCCTTCTCGTTCACCAGCTTCGCCGAGCGGCGCACGGCGCGGTTCACCTGCCCCGGAGTCAGCTCGCCGGTGGCCGCGCCGGTGACCCGGGAGACCAGCTCATGGGCCTCGTCGACGATCAGCACCTCGTGCTGCGGAAGCACCGGCGCGCCTTCTATGGCGTCGATCGCGAGCAGGGCGTGGTTGGTCACGACGACCTCGGCGACCTTGGCCCGCTCCCGCGCGAGTTCCGCGAAGCACTCCGCGCCATAGGCGCACTTCGTCGCGCCCAGGCACTCCCGCGACGAGACCGACACCTGCGACCAGGCGCGGTCCGAGACGCCGGGCGTCAGATCGTCCCGGTCGCCCGTCTCGGTCTCGTCCGCCCAGTCCCGCATCCGCAGCAGGTCCATGCCCAGCTTGCTGGACGGCGCGGCGGCCTCGAACTGGTCGAAGAGCCCGTCCTCCTCGTCCTGCGGCACCCCCTCGCGCAGCCGGTGCAGACAGAGGTAGTTGGACCGGCCCTTGAGCATGGCGAACTCGGGCCGTCTGCGCAGCAGCGGATGCAGCGCCTCGACCGTGCGCGGAAGGTCGCGCTCCACGAGCTGGCGCTGGAGCGCGAGGGTCGCGGTGGCCACCACGACCCGCTCTCCGTGCGCCAGGGCGGGCACGAGATAACCGAGTGACTTTCCGGTGCCGGTGCCCGCCTGGACCAGCAGGTGGGACGAGGTGTCGATGGCCTCGGCGACGGCTTCGGCCATGGTGACCTGGCCGGGCCGTTCCACGCCGCCGACGGAGCTGACGGCGGCGTGGAGGAGTTCGGGGAGTGATGGCTTCGTCATAGCCCGACCCACCCTACGGCTCACCACTGACAACAGCGATCACTCGCGGCGGCTCCCGGCCGCCAGCGGATTGGGGACCGTACCGTGCACGGCGGCGTGCGGCCGCTCGGACCGGTCGCGGTATCCGTCGAGGTGGAGGCGGTTGCGGTTGAGGCAGAGCCGCTCGATACGCGGGGTGAGCAGGTCGAACGTGGCGAAGCGCTCCTTCAGCTCCGGGAACCGCGTGTGGTGCCGCAGGATCTCCGCCCGTACGAGGGACCAGAACTCGCCCTCGGGCACCCCTAGTTGCTCCTCGCACAGGGGTGCCAGATAGCGGAAGACCCCGACGAAGAGCCCTGAATGGATGAACTGGGTGAGGAAGCTCGGCTCCTCGGTCAGCAGGATGTCCTTCACGTCGCGGGGCATCGTGTCGTGCTCGGGCAGCGGCTGCGCGCTGATGTTCACATCGTCCACGAAATCCTTGATCGCCAGCCGTACGGGGACGTCCTGGCCATCGAAGACGACGATGGCGTTCTCGCCGTGCGGGGAGAAAACGGTTCCGTAGCGGTAGAGGAAGTGCAGCAGCGGCGGGAGCAGCGCCGCGAAGAGCCGCTGGAGCCAGTCCTCGGGCGTGAGACCGGAGCGGGAAACGAGTTCGGCGGTGAACGCCCTTCCCTCCGGATCCGTATGGATGAGGGAGGCAAGCGTACGGGCACGCTCCCCGGGGGCGAGCCGGGTCTCCAGGGGCTCGCGCCAGATCGCGCCGAGCAGTTCCTTGTACTGGTAGGGGACTTCCGGGAGCTGGTCGTACAGCGGGTGCTCGACCGTCACCGAGGCGACCTCGCCCAGCAGGATCACCCCGCATTCGTCGCGCAGGAACGGGTCGGCGTCATGGATGCCGTGGACCCACGCGGTGACGGCGGGCGCGGCGAGAGTGCGCTCGGTGGGCAGTCCGCGCCAGACCAGGGTGTTGAGGATGGACAGGGGCAGTTTGACGGTGTGCCGGTCGGGCCGTCCGATGTTGAGGAACGTACGGATGGACTGCTGCGGCAGGCGGAGATCACCGTCGGTCGGGAGCGGGACGATCGCTCCCCCGGCTATGGCGGGCGCGTAGAGCGGGAGCAGGACCTCGTCCCACTGCCAGGGGTGTACGGGCAGATAGAGATAGGCGGCCGGGTCCAGGCCCCGGTCCCGGAGGACGGTGTCGAAGCGCTCGCGGACCGCCGCGTCAAGTTCCCCGGCGTAGAGCAGGTCGGGGCTGTCCAGGGCCGGGACTCCCCGGTAGGCGGCAAGGGCGGTGCTGACCGCGATCCAGGGCAGGGGCGCCGGTCTGCGGGCCTCGGGCGCCCAGCGCGCCGCATCGGTGGCGGAGAAGCCGACGCGGCCCTTGTTGAGGACGAGCCAGGGGTGGCCGGTCTGGTGTCCTTCGAGGTCGGCGTAGCCGAGATCGGCGAGGCGTGC
Source organism: Streptomyces odonnellii (assembly GCF_000981895.1). Lineage (GTDB taxonomy): Bacteria > Actinomycetota > Actinomycetes > Streptomycetales > Streptomycetaceae > Streptomyces > Streptomyces odonnellii. The sequence continues at coordinate 37,096 of NZ_LATD01000028.1, forward strand.
CGCGGAGAGGGCGGTGTGGCCGAGCCGGGCGTCCGCGGCGAGGGTCGTGGTGAGTTCGCGGACGAGATGGCCGAGGGTCTCGCCGTCGAGCCCGAGCACCCGGCGGGCGAGCGGCAGAAAGCCCAGCGGATCGGTGAACGGCTGGTTCCGGTAGCGGATGGAGCCGGGGTCGACGCGCCAGTCGCCATAGGCACCGCGGGTGGCACGGAAGAGGAGCGATTCTCCGGCGTCGAGGGTGAGGGCGTAGTGGCCGGCGGCACCGGGGACGGGCACCGGTTCGACGATCTCCTCGTACGCGAATTCCCCGAGCAGTTTGGCGAGAAGCCGGCCGGCGGCCCGGTCCCAGGCCCGGGGGTTCAGCTCCGGTGGGGAGAACAAGGGCGCGGTGGAGCCGGGCGGGGCGGTGGAGTCACCGGCGGCCGTGGAGTTGTGGACAGGAGCGGTGGAGTCGTGGCTGACAGGGGAGTCGTGGGTGGCAGGGGACTTCGGCACGAGGACTCCTCGGGACGGAACCGGTGTGGATCGAGCGGTGTATCCACAGCCGCCGGAAGCGGCTGAGAGCGAGGGCGGGCGGCGGCAGGCGCAGACGGGCCGGGCCGAGGACGGTTCAGAGCCGGTCGCGCAGGGCGCGGTCGCGCACCATGAGGGCGGCTCGTTTGCCGGGCAGATCGACCTCCGAGAAGAAGCGGAAGCCGGCGCTCAGGAAGGCGGAGACGGACGGGGTGTTGCGCAGGTCGGGTTCGGCGATGACGCGCCCGCAGCGGGGCCGGTGGTCGAGGATGAGATCGGAGACGGCTCTGAGCAGGACGGTCCCGACCCCGCGCCCGCGGTCGGCGACGCCCCCGAGCAGGAGATGGATCCCGGTGTCGTGCGGACGGGCAGGGTAGTGGCGGGCGAGCGGGTCCAGGTCCGCGCGGTAGATCTCCCAGTAGCTCATCGGAATCCCGCCCAGAACACCGAGGCACGGGACGCTTCGGCCGTCGCCGTCGAGCTGGGGACGCAGATGGGCGGCGGTCACGGATTCCGGCCCCGCCAGCTCCCAGAAAGCGGCCACGGCGGGATCGTTCATCCAGCGGCTGACCAGCGACAGATCGCGCTCGATACACACGGGTACGAGCCGGAAGACACCGGCGGACGTGGGGGTGGCACCCCAGCCGCCCGGCGTGTCGAGCAGATCACCGGCCACCGCGGCGGGGGCGGCCTGCGGCGGTACGACCGCCTGCCCGCCCCCTCCGAACAGTGCGGTCAGCTCATCGAGCCGTAGGTCGACGGTGTCCTCGGTGCCCCCGCCGTGGTGCGGGGTGGGGCCGGCTCCACTGCCGGTGCTCGCGTCGGCGGGAGGCATGGGGCGCTCTCCTCTCAGCAGTTCGGACGGGTCGCGCTCCTTCGGCGCCGGACCGGTGACGGATCAATGGCGGATCAGCCGCGGATCAATGGCGAGTCGGTCGCGTACGAAGCACATGTCGGTGGCATACGAAGAACATCATTGGCGCAGTGGGTTCGTGATGGTGACATACACGGACTGGGTATCAACAGGCCCCACCAGTTCGTCGAGACCGTGCAGCCGGGTCAGCAGATTGGCCTTGCAGCGCAGAGTGGCGGGCTCCAGCAGCCGTCCGGGCAGCGGCGAGCCCAGCTCCGCCGCTCCGGCCAGAAACTGCCTGAAGGCGGCGAGAAGGACACGCTCGTCGGCGAGCCCCTGCGCACCGAACGCGCCGATCAGGCCGAAGACGTTGTTGATGCCGAGGTAGTAGGCGAAGCGCTCGTCGGTGACCTCGTCGGAGACGAAGGTGTCGCTGGCGGAGCCGATCCCGGGAAGGCGGCGCTCCAGCGAGGCGCGGTGGGACTCGCGGAAGTAGTAGCCCTGGTTGTCGCGGTAGCGGCCCCCGGTGGGCCAGCCGTCCGTGTCGAGGAGCACCAGGGTGTTCTGCTGATGGGCCTCCAGGGCGATCCCTGCCGTACCGTCCAGCCAGAGCACCGGGCGTACGACCTGGTCCAGATAGCGCAGAAACCACTCGGCGGACACGGCGGCACGCGACCGGCCGGTGCGGGCCGCCAGTGTACGGACGATCTCCGCGAGCCGCGAGTGGGTGCCCGCACGCCCGGGATACGGGCGCGGAGCGGTCAGCCCGGCGATACAGACGGCGTCGTCCCCGGGCGCGAACGGATTGTGGCGCACCATCACATCGAGCCCGCCGACCGGTTCCCCCTCCGGGGTGTCGACGGCGAGCCAGGCGGGGTCCCGGACGATGTCGAAGCCGGGGTGCGCGGCCTGCCACTCCTTGCCGAGCCCGCTGCGGAGCAGCCGGTGCACCTCGACGCCCCGGTGGAGTTCCTTGCGAAGGTTCTCACGGCGCGAGTTGGTGATCCGTACGCCGAGCGAGAGCTTGAGCATGGTGGGAACGCCGGACCGGTGGACCGTACGGATCGAGGAGGTGGGGTGCCAGGGCGCACCATGGGGTCCCAGGTCGTGCAGGAGGCCGGCGTCCAGGAGCGCGGCCACCGCGGGCCGGTGCTTCAACTCGCGTGCCTGCCAGGGGTGGAGGGGCAGCGGGACGGTGTCGCCGGGCAGGGGTACGTCCCCGATGAGGCGGGTGGTGAGCAGTTCCGCGGGGATGACGCGGCCCTGTTCGGTCCAGGCCGAGCCGGTGGCGAGTACGGACCGGTGGACGGCCATCCAGTGCAGCGGGAAGGAGCCGCGCAACTCGGGTGAGTAGAGGCGGGCTTCGGCCTCGGAGAGTCCTTCGCGGCTCTTGGGTGTGGGGTGCAGGGGGTGGCCGAGGATGAGCGACTGCTCGGCGGTGAGGAAGAGATCCGCACTGGCGGGGGCGCCGGGGTCCTGGCGCCGGTCGGCGATGAACTCGGCGGTGTGGCCAAGAGAGTTGGCGACCCGGCCGACCAGGTCGGCGCCCTGGTGGCGGCCCCCCTCCCGGCCGAGGAGCGCGGCGACGGTGACGGCCTCGGCGGCCGGGGCGTCCTGGGGCGCGTTCTCCAGGAAGGGCATGCCGAAGCGGTGCCAGCCCGTGGCGGACCAGTACCGGACGGGGACGAGCAGGGCGGTGCCGCTGGCGGTGAGCGGGATCCGCAGCACGGTGCCGTCGGGGCGGGGCAGCCCGGTCTCCCTGACCCAGCAGCGCAGCAGATTCTCGGTGGCCGCCGCGTCGGCTGCCTTGAGCGGGTCGGGGTGGTCGAGTTGGTCGGCCGCCGGAGGGCCGGCGAACGGGCCCGCCGGAGTGGCGGGTTCGCCGTCGAAGCCGCCCTCGGACTGCCGTGGCACCGTCGGGGATCCCGCGGTACGGGCGGCCCGCGCGGGGGCCTGCCCTCCCTGGTGTCCTCGGGGGTGGTCGGTGGAACGGGCGTCGGCCTCGGGCACTTCGGGTGAGGGTGTGGGGTTCACGCGGGCTTCCTTGTGAGGGTGTCCGGGATGTCCTGGATGGCCGGGGGGTGCGGCGGATCCATGTCCTGAGGATCCGGCGGATACGGCGGATCCGGGACGTCCCGGGTGGCCGGCGTGTCCGGGGCGTCCCGGGCCGGCGTCGGCGGTGTCCTGGGTCATGGGCACGGGTCCGCTCCGCTCCGGCGCGGCGCGGTACGTTCGGCGGCGGCGAGGGCGTCGGCGAAGCGGTCGAGGACCGCGGCGGCCTGTTCGTCGGTGAGCGTGAGCGGAGGGAGCAGCCGCACGACGGATGAACGGCGGCCGCCCAGTTCGACGATGAGGCCACGGCTCAGGCACTCGCGCTGGACGGCGGCGGCGAGTACGGGGTCCGGCGGCGCGGGGTCGCCGGGGGCCGGAGCGACGAGTTCCACACCGATCATGAGACCACGCCCGCGTACGTCTCCGACACAGTGGTGGGTCGCGGCCAGGCCCTGGAGCTGTCCCAGCATCCGCGCGCCGAGGACCGCGGCGCGGCCGGCCAGCCCGTTCTCCCGTACGTACTTGAGGGTCGCGGCGCCCGCCGCCATCGCGAGCTGATTGCCCCGGAAGGTGCCCGCGGGGGTTCCGGGCGGCCAGCAGTCGAGGTCCGCGTGGTGGACGATCAGAGCCAGCGGGAGGGAGCCGCCGATCGCCCTGGAGAGCACCATCACATCGGGGACGATCCCGCTGTGCTCCACGGCCCAGAAGGCACCGGTACGCCCCACCCCGGTCTGCACCTCGTCCGCGATGAGCGGAATGGACCGCTCCGCCGTCAGTTCGCGCATTCTTCGCAGCCAGGTGTCCGGCGCCGGGATCACTCCGCCCTCGCCCTGGACGGGTTCCAGGATCATTCCGGCGGGGACCGGCGCCGCTCCTCTGGGGTCGTCGAGCAGATCCTCGGTCCAGCGCGCGGCGAGTTCCGCGCCGCGTTCGCCGCCGACACCGAAGGGGCAGCGGTAGTCGTACGGAAAGGGCAGCCGGACCACCCGCGCGTCCTGAGCACCGGCGGAGGCCGCGAGGGCCCCGGCCGTCAGCCCATGGCTCGCTCCGGTGAAGGCGAGCAGGGTGTCGCGGCCGGTGGCGGTACGGACGAGGGTCAGGGCGGCCTCGACGGCATCGCTGCCCGCGGGGCCGCAGAACCGCACCCGGGCGTTCTCGGCGAACCGCCGTGGCAGGGTCGCCAGCAGCTCCGTGGTGAACGCGTCCTTGACCGGGGTCGCGAGGTCGGGGACATGTAAGGGAGCGCCCGAGTCGAGGACTTTCCTGATCGCTTCGAGGACGACCGGATGGTTGTGCCCGAGGGCGAGGGCGCCCGCTCCGGAGCCGCAGTCCAGATACCGCCGCCCGTCCGCCCCTTCGATCGTGATCCCCCGGGCCCGCACCGGCACGATGGGCAGCGACCGCGCGTAGGTACGGGCCGCCGTTTCGCGCAGGGGCTGGCGCCGGAGAATGCCCTCGTGCGCGACGGTGGGCGCCGCCGGAGCTGGTTCGGTCACGGCCACGACTGTCGGTCCTCCCGCTGTCACGGTTCGGTCACATGTCAGTACGGCGCTCGTCCGGCGAATGTTCGACGGTGAAGCCTGCCCCGTCCCTCGTATGTACCAACGACGCGGAATGCCCCGGATCACGGGCTGTCCAAAGATCCTTGGCACCGGAAACCGGTCAGGGATCAGGCCGGAAACCGCTCTCGGAACCGCAGCCCTGCCGTACGCCGTCCCCATCGGCACGCGGCATAGTGGAGGGTCTTGTCCTGACCCCAACACCGAGGCCGGGACACGTCATTCGCTGTCCGTACGAACTGTTCCGAACTGTTCCGAAGTCCCAGGGGGATCACGCCATGCGACCCATTCGCCCGACGCTCGCCGCACGCCGTGGAAGGAGCACCCGGCGCGGATTCCCCGCCCTGGCCGCGGTCTCGGTCGCCGCGACGCTCGCGCTGACGGCCACCGCCTGCGGGCCGGGCGAGGAGAACGCCGCGTCCGAGCCGAGCGCCGCGGCCGACGGCCAGATCACGATTCCGGACGATCTCAAGGACCGGCTCAAGGAGCACGGGATCGATCTGGACAAGTGGCGCAACGGCGAGTGGAAGAACTGGGACAAGGACAAGTGGCTCCGTGAGGCCAGGGACTTCGTCAACCCGATCATCGAGGACCTCTGGGACCCGGACAGGATGCGGGACGCGGAGCAGCCGCCGGAGCAGCCCGTCAAGGAGCAGGACATCTCCGGCGACGCGGGAGTCACCGACCCGACTCCGCAGCCCGTCACCGCGCAGGAGGTGAACACGCCGTACGGGGAGAACGCGGCCGAGTCGGGCAAGCTGTTCTTCGACGGGCCCGAGGGATCGATGGTCTGCTCGGCGACCGTGGTCCAGGACCCGGCCCACCCCGGCAAGTCCAACATGGTCTGGACGGCGGGCCATTGTGTGCACGCGGGCAAGGCCGGCGGCTGGTACCGCAACCTCGCCTTCGTCCCCTCGTACAACAACGAGGGCCTGTCGATGGCGGAGTCGGAGAACGCCCCCCACGAGCAGATCGCACCGTACGGAGTGTGGTGGGCGGACTGGGCGCAGACCTCCGAGCAGTGGATAGCCCAGGGTGCGTCGTCCGGCGGTCAGGGCGCTCCGTACGACTTCGCGGTGATCCATGTCACCCCGGAGAAGGGCAGCACCGCCACCTCGCTGGAGGAGACGGTCGGTTCGGCCCTTCCGGTGGACTTCAACGCCCCGGCCACGCCGCAGATCGCGAGCATGACGGCGACCGGCTACCCGGCGGCGCCGCCGTACGACGGCCAGAAGCTCTTCCAGTGCGAGGACAAGCCGGGCCGGCTGTCGCTGAACGCCGAGGACCCGACGATGTACCGCGTCGGCTGCACCATGACGGGCGGTTCGTCCGGCGGCGGCTGGGTGGCGGCGGGCCGGGACGGCAAGCCCGCTCTGGTCTCCAACACCTCCATAGGCCCGGTCACCGCGGGCTGGCTGGCCGGACCGCGCCTCGGCGATGTCGCCAAGGGCATCTACGACGGCGTCAGCGAGAAGTTCGCGGACCAGTAGGGCCGCACCAAGTCTCGTATCCCGTAAGGCCGATGGCCCGCCCCCTCGCGGTGAGGGGGCGGGCCATCGGTCCATGTGTGTACGGGACGCACGGTCCGTACGGTCAGCGTGCCACCGGCACATACGGCGCGAGCGCCGCCGCCAGTTCCTCATGGACCCGGGCCTTGAGCACCGTGCCCTCGGGGGTGTGCTCCTCGGAGAGCACCTCGCCCTCGGCATGCACCCGCGAGACCAGTCCGCCCTCCGTGTACGGCAGGAGGACCTCCACCTCGACCTCGGGCCGGGGCAGTTCGGCGTCGATCAGCGCGAGCAGCTCGCCGATTCCGGTGCCCGTACGCGCGGAGACGGCGATCGCGTGCCGCTCCATGCGCATCAGACGCTGGAGGACCAGCGGATCGGCCGCATCGGCCTTGTTGATCACCACGACCTCGCGTACGTTCACGGCGCCCACATCGCGGATCACCTCGCGCACGGCCGCGATCTGCTCCTCCGGCGCCGGGTGCGAGCCGTCCACCACATGCAGGATCAGATCGGAGTCACCGACCTCCTCCATGGTGGAGCGGAACGCCTCGACGAGGTGGTGCGGCAGATGCCGGACGAATCCGACGGTGTCGGCCAGCGTGTAGATCCGGCCGCTGGGGGTCTCGGCCCGGCGCACGGTCGGGTCGAGGGTCGCGAACAGCGCGTTCTCCACGAGCACGCCGGCACCGGTGAGCCGGTTGAGCAGCGAGGACTTGCCCGCGTTGGTGTATCCGGCGATGGCGACCGACGGCACCCGGTGGCGCCGCCGCTCCTGGCGCTTGATCTCGCGGCCGGTCTTCATCTCCGCGATCTCCCGGCGCATCTTCGCCATCTTCTCGCGGATCCGCCGCCGGTCCGTCTCGATCTTGGTCTCACCGGGGCCTCGGGTGGCCATACCGCCACCGCCACCGCCACCCATCTGCCGGGACAGCGACTGGCCCCAGCCGCGCAGCCTCGGCAGCATGTACTGCATCTGGGCCAGCGCGACCTGTGCCTTGCCCTCACGGGACTTGGCGTGCTGGGCGAAGATGTCCAGGATCAGGGCCGTACGGTCGACGACCTTGACCTTGACGACGTCTTCGAGGTGGATGAGCTGGCCGGGGCTCAGCTCTCCGTCGCACACGACGGTGTCTGCGCCGCTGTCCAGCACCAGGTCCCGCAGCTCCTGGGCCTTGCCCGAGCCGATATAGGTGGCCGGATCGGGCTTGTCCCGCCGCTGGATGACTCCGTCGAGCACCAGCGCGCCCGCCGTCTCGGCCAGGGCCGCCAGCTCGGCGAGGGAGTTCTCCGCCTCCCCCACGGTGCCCGAGGTCCACACGCCGACCAGCACGACCCGCTCGAGGCGGAGCTGCCGGTACTCGACCTCGGTGACGTCCTCCAGCTCGGTGGAGAGACCCGCCACACGCCGTAGCGCGGCGCGGTCGGAGCGGTCGAACTGGTCGCCGTCCCGCTCGCCGTCGATCTCGAAGCTCCAGGCGACATCCTCTTCCATCAGGGCATCGGCCCGGAGGCTGTCCGTGCGGTGGTTCGCGAAGCTCTGCGTGTCCTGGGAAGGGGAAGAAGAGGAGGTCATTGGATCCTTACGTCGCGTGGGAAGGCCGTCGAATGCCGACCGCTGTAGTCACAACGCGTGACGATCGGGAATGATTCCCGGCGCCGCCGACATCTCGATGGTGACACGGTTCCGCCCGGCCGTCACTCGTGTTTGCGCCCCGGCTCTCCCGCCTGCTCTCACGCTCCGTCGCGGGACCGCGCCACACCGGGCGGCACGGCGGCGGCTCCGGGGCGGTGCCGCGCGTCCCGTGCCGGGTCACGGTCACCGGGGTCGGTCCGCCAGTCCGGGTGACCCGGCATCGGCGGGGTCGTCCGCCCGTACAGCCACTCCCTGAAGAATCCCGAGAGATCGCGCCCCGAGATCCGTGAGGCCAGCGAGGTGAAGTCCGCGGTGGTGGCCGTCCCGTCCCGGTGGATCCGTACCCAGTCCCGTTCCAGCCGCTGGAAGGCGTCGACGCCGATCCGCTGCCGCAGCGCGTACAGGACCAGGGCGCTGCCGTCGTACACGACCGGCCGGAAGAGACTGATCGGCCGGCCCGGGGTCGGCGGTTCCGGGGCGGCGGGAGGTCCGCCGGCCGCCCGCCAGCGGTCGGAGTTGCGGTACGCGTTGCGCATCCGCGTCTCCAGTGACTTCTTGGCGTGCTCCTCCGCGTACCGCGCCTCGTACCAGGTCGCGTGGCCCTCGTTGAGCCAGAGGTCCGACCAGGTGCGCGGCGAGACGCTGTTCCCGAACCAGTGGTGGGCCAGCTCATGGACCATGATCGAGTCGACGTACCACTCGGGGTACTCCGGACGGGTGAACAGGGAACGCTCGAACAGCGTGAGGGTCTGTGTCTCCAGCTCGAAGCCCGTGTCCGCGCCGGCGATCAGCATGCCGTACGTCTCGAAGGGGTACGGCCCCACCTCCCGCTCCATCCACCGCAGGTGGTCGGGCGTCTTGGCGAGCCAGCGCTCCAGTTTCGCGCGGTCGGCGGCCGGCACCACGTCCCGTACGGGCAGTCCGTGCGGCCCCTTGCGATGGACCACGGCCGAGTTCCCGATCGAGACCTGTGCGAGTTCCGTGGCCATGGGGTGGTGGGTGCGGTAGGTCCAGAGCACGGTTCCGGCATGGCGGGTCTTCGCCACGGGAAGTCCGTTGGCCACCGCGGTCAGCCGCTCGGGCGTGGTGATGCGGAAGGTGAAGTAGGCCTTGTCGGCGGGGTGGTCGTTGCTCGGGAACACTCGGCGCGCGGCATCGGCCTGGTTGGCCATCGCCAGTCCGTCGGTGGTGCGCAGCCAGCCGCCGTCCTTGCCGTCCGTCTCACTGGTGTGATGAACGGTGATCCGCATCCGCGTGCCGGTGTCGATCGCGCCACGCGGAGTGACCACCAGGTCCTCTCCGGCTTTCGCGAACCTCGCGGGGGTGCCGTTGACCTCGACCGAGCGGACTCTGCCCTGGGTGAAGTCGAGGTTGACGCGCTCCAGCCGCTCGGTCGTCAGGGCGTCGATCCTGGTGACGGCGTCGAGCGGCTTGGTGTTGTCGCCGCTGTAGGTGAAGGCGAGGTCATAGGCGGTGACGTCGTAACCGGGGTTGCCGAGGTACGGGAAGAGGGGGTCGCCGATACCGAGGGGCTCGGGCGGGGGCAGTGTCGCGGCGACAAGGGTGGCCGAGGCAGCGGCGGCCAGCAGGGCGGCGCGCAGTCGGCGATTGGTGAACGGCATGATGTACGGCTATCAGCGCCTGCCCTCACCCGTCCGGCGGCGCGCTCCGTACCCACCCGAAAGGGGCAGGTCGGAGCGCGGAAGCCCGCCGGATGCCGTTCTGTCACGCGGTTGACGGGGTCCCGCTTCAGGCTGTCGCCGGGTGCTGGGCGCGGCTCACGTCGTACACCCCCGGTACATCGCGCATCGCGCGCATCAGGGCGGACAGGCCCGCCGCGTCGGGCAGTTCGAGGGTATAGGTGTGCCGTACGCGCTGTTCGCTGGGCGGCTCGACGGTGGCCGAGACGATCGCCGCGCCCGCCGTGGCAATCGTCTCCGTGAGGTCGGCGAGCAGCCGGGGCCGCCCGAAGGACGCGACGTACAGCGTGACCACGCACTCCGAGGCGTCCCCCCAGCTCACCGCGACCGGCTCGCGGTCCAGCGCCCGCATCCGGTCCACCGCCCGGCACTCCTGCCGGTGGACCCTGACCACACCGCCGCGGACCGGGAAGCCGGTGACGGCGTCGGGCGGTACGGGGGTGCAGCAGCCGGCCAGCCGTACGGTCGCTCCCGGCAGGTCCACCACGGCGTTGGCGGTGGAGCGGCGGTCCGCGGTGGGGGCGTGGGAGGCGCGGGGCGTGGCATCGGGCGGCCCCACCGCTTCGGGGTGCGCGGCCAGCCATCCGGTGATGGCGATCCTGGCGGCGGCCGTACGGGCATGGTCCAGCCACTCGGGAGAGGGTCCGGAGGACGCGTCCTGGGCCAGCAGGAGCTGGACCGTGTCGCCGTCGCTCAGGACCGTACTCAGCGGCGTCAGACGCCCGTTGACCCTGGCCCCCAGGCAGCGGTGCGCGGCCTCGCCGTACTGCGCGTACGCGGCGTCCACACAGGTCGCCCCGGCCGACAGCCCCAGGAGCCCGCCCTCGGCACGGAAGACCGTGATCTCCCGGTCCTGGGCGAGGTCCGCGCGGAGCGTCGTCCAGAAGGTGTCCGGGTCGGGTGCGGCCTGCTGCCACTCCAGGAGCCGGGAGAGCCAGCCGGGCCTGGTCGGGTCGGTCCGCTCGCCGTCCTGGATCTCCGCGCCCGCCCCGGGCCCGGTGCCGTCCGCCGGTCCCGGACCGTCGACCGACGCGTACGGATTGCCGAGCGCGACGACTCCGGCCTCGGCGACCTTGTGCATCTGGTGCGTGCGGATGAGGACTTCGGCGACGGCGCCGTCCGGGCCCGCCACGGCCGTGTGGAGCGACTGGTACAGATTGAACTTGGGCGCGGCGATGAAGTCCTTGAACTCGGAGATCACCGGCGTGAAGCAGGTGTGCAGCTCGCCCAGCACCGCGTAACAGTCCGCGTCCTCACCGACCAGCACGAGCAGCCTGCCGAAGTCCGTGCCGCGCAGCTCGCCGCGTTTGAGCCTGGACCGGTGTACGGAGACGAAGTGCCGTGGCCGTACGAGCACTTCGGCGGCGATGCCCGCCTCCCGCAGCACGCGTCTGACGTCCTCGGAGATGGCCGCGAGGGCATCGCCCGTGGTGGCGTTCTCCGCGATCAGGGCGCGGGTGTGGGCGTACTCCTCGGGATGGAGGATCGCGAAGACCAGATCCTCCAGCTCGGTCTTGAGCGCCTGGACGCCGAGGCGTTCGGCGAGCGGAATGAGGACGTCCCGGGTGACCTTGGCGATCCGGGCCTGCTTCTCCGGGCGCATCACCCCGAGGGTGCGCATGTTGTGCAGCCGGTCGGCGAGCTTGATCGACATCACCCGGACATCGTTGCCAGTGGCGACGAGCATCTTCCGGAAGGTCTCCGGCTCGGCGGCGGCGCCGTAGTCGACCTTCTCCAGCTTGGTCACGCCGTCGACCAGATAGCAGACCTCGTCGCCGAACTCGGCGCGCACCTGATCGAGCGTCACCTCGGTGTCCTCGACGGTGTCGTGGAGGAGCGAGGCGGTCAACGTCGTGGTCTCGGCCCCCAGTTCGGCGAGGATCAGGGTCACGGCCAGCGGATGCGTGATGTAGGGCTCGCCGCTCTTGCGGAACTGTCCGCGGTGCGAACTCTCCGCGAGGACATACGCCTTGCGCAGTACGGAGAGGTCGGCGTCCGGGTGGTGCGCACGGTGCGCGTCCGCGACATGGCCCATGGCGTCCGGCAGCCGGTCCCTGGAGGCGGGGCCCAGCAACGCGGCCCTGCCGAGCCGACGGAGGTCGATCCGGGGAAGGCCGCGTCTGCGACTGTGGGCACCAGGGCTGGTGGCCTCTGCACTCATGGGCGCCTCCGGGCAGCTTCGACCGGCGGTGCGAAGAACGGGAACGCCCTCCGGGCCGGTGCTTGATGCTACCGAGCCCACCACGTGGAGCAGTCCCGCTCCCGCCCGGCGTGAAACGGATCACCCATTCGAGCGAAGCCCCGGCGAACCTCACGGACGCCCCGAACAGCAGAAGCTCCGGGTCGAAGCCCTAGGCCTGGGCGTTCGCGAGCCAGTGCGGGTCGATGTGCCCCTCCGCGACGATCACGGCCGGCCCGGTCATCTCGATCCCGCCGTCGGGCCGTTCCGTGATGAGCAGCCGGCCGCCGGGGAGATCCACGGTGTACGTGACGGGGGCACCGGTCACGGCCGGGTCGGCGCCGTCCCTCCGGGCGGCGGCCACGGCCACGGCGCACGCGCCCGTACCGCAGGAGCGGGTCTCGCCCGAGCCGCGTTCGTGCACCCGCATGGCGACGTGGCGCGGGCCCCGGGAGACGACGAATTCGACATTGACGCCGTCCGGGTAGACGGACGAGGGGCTGACCGGCGGCTCGGTGAGCAGCGCGCCCGCGTGCGCGAGGTCGTCGACGAACGCGACCGCGTGCGGATTGCCCATGTTGACGTTACGTGCCGGCCAGGCGCGGCCGCCAACGGTGACCGTGGCGCCCTGCTCGGGGAGCGCGGCGCGCCCCATGTGGACCGTGATGTCGCCCTCCCTCGCGGGACCTCCGGCCGGGCCCGTGCTCTTGGCGAGGTGCGCCCGCTTCACTCCGGCGCGGGTCGCCACGGCCAGATCGCCCGCCTCCACCAGTCCCGCGCGCTGGAGATAGCGGGCGAAGACCCGGACGCCGTTGCCGCACATCTCGGCGACCGATCCGTCGGCGTTGCGGTAGTCCATGAACCACTCGGCCTCGGCTGCCATGTCGTGTGCCTCGGGGTGCGCGGCGGACCGTACGACATGGAGCAGCCCGTCGGCACCTATTCCGGCCCGGCGGTCGCACAGGGCGGCGACGGCCCTGGCGGGCAGGTCGACGGTGTTGTCCGGGTCGGGGACGATCACGAAGTCGTTCTCGGTCCCATGGCCCTTGAGGAAGGCGATCGGAGTGGTCTGCGAGGTGCTCACGGGCCCATCGTACGAGCAGCCACCGACAAGGGCCGCCGCTCCGAGGCCGACCGGATCTCCCGCGTCCTCGCCCCGGCCCCGCGCCCCGCGGCCCCGCCGGTCGTGCGCCGTGGTCAGCGCAGCCGGGCGACCCGCCAGACGGCGAGGGCGACCAGTGCGGCGGCCATGGTCACGTACAGGGCGATGACCCGCCAGTCGGGCCGTTCCCCGGAGGCACGCGACGGCAGCCCCGGCCAGGTGTGGCCGACCCGGCTGGCGGCCATCATGCCCCAGCCCGCGGCGCAGCAACTGATCAGGAGTCCCAGCATGGCGACGACCGCCCCGCCGTCCCCGGTGCCGAAGGCGAGGGGGAAGGCGAACATCAGGGAACCGATCGCCGCGAGCCCCACGATGGGCGCGAGCTGCCAGATCCGCAGTCGGCGCTGGGGCCGCAGCTCGACCTCGACCTCGGGGGTCACGGTCTGCTCTTCCGGCCCGTCGGGACTCAGTCCCGGAGCGTCGTTCCGCGTGTCCGGTACGGTTGGTTCTCTGTCACGAGGGCCGGCCTCCATCGCCACGCGCCCTCCCCATTCGGACTCCACTGGCCGATCGATGCCCGATGGTCGATCGATGCTCGATGATGGCACGCCCGGAGGGACCGCACGCACGAGCGGAGCGTCCCGATGCCATCACGTGATCAGGCTGTGACCGCTCGTTCGACCAACGCCAGCGCCCGGTGCGGGAGTTCCTCCCGCTGCTCCGTTCCACCGCCCAGCCAGTGCACCCGTGAGTCGCGGCGGAACCATGAATCCTGGCGGCGCGCGAAGCGTTTGGTGGCGCGTACGGTCTCGGCGCGCGCCTCTTCGTCGGTGCACTCCCCCGCGAGCGCCGCGAGCACCTGCTGATAGCCGAGCGCACGCGAGGCGGTACGGCCCCGGCGCAGCCCCTGGCGCTCCAGGGTGCGCACCTCGTCCACGAGTCCGGCCTCCCACATCCGGTCCACCCGCTGTGCGATGCGGATGTCCAGCTCGGGCCGGGCGACATCGACCCCGATCTGGACGGTGTCGTAGACGGCGTCATGGCCGGGGAGATTGGCGGTGAAGGGCTTGCCGGTGATCTCGATGACCTCCAGCGCCCGGACGATACGGCGGCCGTTGCTGGGCAGGATCGCGCGGCCGGCCTGGGGGTCGGCGGCGGACAGCCGGGCGTGCAGGGCGCCCGAGCCGCGCGTGGTCAGCTCCTTCTCCAGCCTGGCGCGCACCTCGGGGTCGGTGCCGGGGAAGTCGAGGGCGTCGATGGCCCCCCGTACGTACAGCCCCGAGCCGCCCACCAGGACGGGGGTACGGCCCGCCGCCAGCAGCCGGTCGATCTCGGCCCTGGCCAGCCTCTGGTACTCGGCGACGCTGGCCGTCTCGGTGACGTCCCAGATGTCCAGGAGGTGGTGCGGGATACCGGCGCGTTCGCCCGCCGTCAGCTTGGCGGTTCCGATGTCCATTCCGCGGTAGAGCTGCATGGAGTCGGCGTTGACGACCTCACCGTCGAGTTGCCGGGCGAGATGGACGCCCAGATCGGACTTGCCGGCCGCGGTGGGACCGACGACGGCGATGACCCGCGGTGCGGTAGCTGCGCTTCTCACCGCCCCAGTCTTGCAAACTCGCAGGCCCGTACCCGAACGAGTTACGTGACGGCGTGCGGCCGGGTTCGTTGCCTGTTGCGAGGGTTCCGTCGCCGGTGTTCCGTACGGCGCTCCCGCGTGCGGGACGGCGCACCCGAGCGGCGCGGAATTTCACCCTCACGAGTATTCTATGGAGAAGATATGGGTGTGTTTTCACGGCTTCGCCGGAAGTCAGCAGCCGCGTCCGTGGCGTCAACCGAGGAAGCAGAGGCCGCCACTGCGACGGCCGATGCGGCCGGTTTCACGGGTCGGGACGCCGCGCGGGACGGGGCCGAGGTCGGGGCGAAGGAGACCGGAGCGGCGGGGGCCGGGCCGGCCGAGAGCGACAGGACCGAGGCGCCGGCCGCGGAGGGCGTGGAGATCCCCAAGCAGCAGTCGGCGGAGGCAGCGGCGGACAACGAGGCCGGGAAGAGCACCCGCGGCTAGGGTCTTTCGTTTGGATCCGGCTGTACCAGGGCACGCGACCCAGCAAGATCCAAACGAGCGGCCCCAGGTCGTTGTCTCCTCCGAGGGAAGGTGGGCCATGGGCTTCATGGATACGTTGAAGGCCAGAATCGCTCCGGCCAAGGACAAGGTCTCGGACTTCGCGCAGCAGCACGGAGGCAAGATCGAACACGGGCTGGAGAAGGCCGCCCGTACGGTCGATCAGAAAACCAAGGGCAAGTACAGCGACAAGATCGACGCGGGGACGGGCAAGGCGAAGGATGCCCTGGGCCGGTTCACCCACAAGGACGACGGCAGCACTCCGCCGCCGCCACCGCCCGCCTCCTGATCCTCGGCAACGGCTGTGGACGGCCGCGCGGCGCCTCCGGGCACCGCGCGGCCGCCGCGTTTCCGGGCCTGCTCGGCACCAGCCCGAGCACCAGCCGCGCCTATGCAGCAGCCGGGCCCAGGCCGTGTCTGACGCATAGCGTCGTCCGCCCGCAGGGCGGGGCGCGCGGCGGCTGGTGCGTGCGATCGCAAGGCGGAGGACCGCCCGCGTACTGGACGTACTCGGGCGACTCCGACAACGCCGCGAGCGTGCGTGCCAGGCGTCGCGCGCCAGACGGGATGTGGCAGACACGGCCTAGGTCCAGGCCGCGACGAAGTATCCGACGCCGTAGGGGGCGGCCTCGTACAGCAGCTCACCGCTCAGAGCCACGTCGTCGGCGGCACCGGCAAGAAGCTGCCAGGGCGCGCGGCCCGCGGCCTTGAGGTCGTACGCCAGCTCCGCGTCCAGCGCCTTCAGCGCCGCCGCGTCGGCCGCCGCCAGGGCCCGTGCCACGGCTTCGTCGAAGCCGGCCGCACGCTCGTCCAGATATCCGGGCGCCTTGAGCGTGCGGCAGGCGCTGCCGTCGCCCATCACCAGCAGGGCCACGCGGTCGGAGCGGGCCGCGATCTCCTTGCCCGCCTGGACACACCGGTCAGTGGCGAGAGGTTCGCCGACGCCGAGCCCCCAGACCGGGGCGGCGGACCAGCGGACACGCTCCAGGAGCCAGGCCGCGACCGCGAGCGAGGCCGGCAGCTCGCGCTGGGCGTTGCCGCCCTCGGAGCGCCCGGCGCCCGCTCCGGCGTGCGCCGCCGTGTCCGTCCGTATATCCGCTCCGGCGCGCGCCCCGCCCAGTACGACATCGCGGGCCACCCCGAACCCCCGGAACGAGCCGGTCGCGCCCTCCGGGTACTCCCCCCGGCCCTCCTGCCCCGTGGGCCCCACGACGACCAGCAGATCGGGCCGAGCCGCCGCCAGCACCCCCAGCGCGTCTTCGCACGCCGCACGCGCCTCGTCCAGTTCCGGAGCCGCCGACGCGGCCACCTCCGGCACGAGCAGCGGTGGGCAGGGGCAGACGGCAGCGGCGACCAGCATGATCGAACCCTAACGCGGGCGCCGCGCCCCGGGGCCGGCCGTCAGCCGGCGGCGCATCCGCCGGTCGCCGCGGGCAGCGGAGCCGGTACACCGACCGTGGGCAGCCCCAGCAGCACCCCCGCCGGCTTCGCGGCCTCGGCGGCGTTACGCCGCTCCCAGGCGTCCCCGGCGCGGGTGCGCCGTACCTCCCGGGTCGGCCCCTCGGCGAGCAGATGGTGCGGGGCGGCGTAGGTGATCCCGACGGTCACCACATCGCCGGGGCGCACTTCCCCGTCCGGCTTGGTGAAGTGCACGAGCCGGTTGTCGCGGGCGCGTCCGGAGAGCCGGTGGGTGGCGCCGTCCTTGCGCCCCTCGCCCTCGGCGACCATGACCTCCAGCGTCCTGCCGACCTGCTTCTTGTTCTCCTCCCAGGAGATCTCCTCCTGGAGGGCGGACAGTCGCATATAGCGGTCCTGGACCACGTCCTTGGGGATCTGTCCGTCCATCTCGGCGGCCGGGGTCCCGGGGCGCTTCGAGTACTGGAAGGTGAAGGCCTGCGCGAAGCGCGCCTCGCGCACCACCCGCATGGTCTGCTCGAAGTCGTCCTCGGTCTCGCCGGGGAAGCCCACGATGATGTCGGTGGAGATGGCGGCGTGCGGGATGGCGGCGCGCACCTTGCCGATGATGCCGAGGTAACGGTCCTGCCGGTACGAGCGGCGCATCGCCCGCAGCACGGTGTCCGAGCCGGACTGGAGCGGCATATGGAGCTGCGGCATCACATTGGGCGTCTCGGCCATCGCCGCGATCACGTCGTCCGTGAAGTCGCGCGGATGCGGTGACGTGAAGCGGACCCGCTCCAGGCCTTCGACGGCCCCGCAGGCCCGCAGCAGCTTCGAGAACGCCTCGCGGTCGCCGATGTCGGAACCGTACGCGTTGACGTTCTGGCCGAGCAGCGTGATCTCGGAGACGCCCTCGGAGACCAGTGCCTCGATCTCGGCCAGGATGTCGCCGGGGCGGCGGTCCTTCTCCTTGCCGCGCAGCGCCGGGACGATGCAGAAGGTGCAGGTGTTGTTGCAGCCCACGGAGATGGAGACCCACGCGGCATAGGCGGACTCGCGGCGGGTCGGCAGCGTGGAGGGGAACGCCTCCAGCGACTCGGCGATCTCGACCTGCGCCTCTTCCTGGATCCGCGCGCGCTCCAGGAGGACGGGCAGCTTGCCGATGTTGTGCGTCCCGAAGACGACATCGACCCAGGGCGCCCGCCGCACGATGGTGTCGCGGTCCTTCTGCGCCAGACAGCCGCCGACGGCGATCTGCATCCCGGGCCGCTTGGTCTTCATGGGGGCGAGCCGGCCGAGATTGCCGTACAGCTTGTTGTCGGCGTTCTCCCGCACCGCGCAGGTGTTGAAGACGACGACATCGGCGTCCCCGTCGGAGCCCTCGGGCGCCCGGACGTACCCGGCTCCCTCCAGCAGGCCCGACAGCCGCTCGGAGTCGTGGACATTCATCTGGCACCCGTAGGTGCGCACCTCGTAGGTCTTCGCGCTCATCTCGCCCACCAGAGTACGGGGTCCCTCCGGACCGGCGCCCCTGGCTTGTGCGCGACAGCGGCCGGGCGACGGCCCGGGCCGCGGCGACAACCGGGCCTGGTCTTCGCGGGTGGTGAGCTGGCAGGATCGCGGCATGTTCGCGGCGCTGTCCCGTATCGGCCGTGGCCGGGTCCTCCAGGGCGCCGCCGCGTTGGTGGTGTTCGGGCTGCTGGTGTGGTGGCTGGTGCCCTTCGGGCCGGCGTCGCCCAAGGGGTCGGTCACCTTCAGTACGGGCGTGCCGAGCGGGGTCTACCAGCGGTACGGAACGCTCCTCAAGGAGGACCTCGGCCGCGATCTGCCGGATGTCTCGATACAGCTCAAGACCAGCGAGGGCTCGCAGCAGAACCTCGCGTGGGTGGCGACCGGCAAGGCCGATTTCACCGTGGCCACCGCCGATGCCGTCGCCAAGTACCAGGAGGACCGGAAGCCGTTCGCGGACCGGCTGCGCGGGTGCGCGCGGCTGTACGACGACTATGTGCAGCTCGTCGTCGCCAAGGACTCGCCGATCCGCTCCGTCGCGGGGCTGCGCGGCAGGACGGTGGGCGTGGGGCAGCAGGGCTCCGGGGTACGGCTGATAGCCGACCGGATCATGACGGCCGCGCACCTCGACCCTCAGCGGGACATCACCCCGGTGCCGGCCGGCATAGACACCATGCCGGACCTGCTCGAACACCACCGTCTGGATGCGTTCTTCTGGTCGGGCGGGCTGCCCACCGCGGCCGTGGACGTGCTGTCGAAGCGCTTCGACATCCGGCTGATCCCCCTGGAGCCGGAGCTCATCGCCGGACTCCACGCTTCGGGCGAGGCGGCCTCCCGCTACTACCGCTCCGCGGCGATACCGGCCGACGCCTATGGCGAGGTGCGGAACGACGGTGCGGCCGTGCCGACGGTGGCGGTGGCGAATCTGCTGGTCACCACGGACCGCATGGGCGCCGGGCTGACGGAGGGCTTCACCCGTACGGTGATCGACAGCCGGGACCGGATCGGCAAGCAGGTCCACCCGGCGCAGCTCGTCGACCTGAGGACGGCCATCTACACGGCGCCGCTGGAGCTGCACGAGGGCGCGATGCGCTACTACCACTCGGTCAAGCCCTAGGGCGTATCACGTCAGGCCCTGGTCCGTATGCCAGATCCCAGCCCGTATCGCGTCAGGCCCCGGTCCGTATCGGGCCGGAGCCGGCACCTCAGGGTATCGGCGACGACCGTGGAACACTCAGCGTCACCCGCAGCCCGCGCGGCTCGCCGTGCGCGTAGGTGATCGAGCCGCCGCCCGCCGCCAGCAGCGCCCGGGAGATGGACAGGCCGAGACCCGACCCCTTGATGTTCTGGTGACGGTTGCTGCGCCAGAACCGGTCGCCTATCCGGGCGATCTCGTCGTCCGTGAGCCCCGGCCCGCCGTCATTGATCGAGATCGTGGACGTTTCACCATTACGGGCGACCGTCACCGTGACCTCTTCACCCGCCGGAGTGAACTTCAGGGCATTGTCGATGACCGCGTCCAAGGCGCTGGAGAGCGCGGTCGGGTCGGCCCAGGCGGTGACCGCGGCGGGGTGCTCGGTCAGTCTCACGCCCTTCTCCTCGGCCAGTGCCCGCCATGCCGCGACCCGTTCCGTCGTCAGTTCCCCGATGTCCGTGAGCCGAAGATCGGCGGGGGCGTGCTCCGCCAGCGCCAGGTCCAGCAGATCGTCCAGGACCTGCGCGAGGCGCCTGCCCTCCGTCCGTACGGAGGCGATCTCCTCGTTCCCCTTGGGCAGTTCCAGCGCGAGCAGCTCGATGCGGAGCAGCAGGGCGGAGAGCGGATTGCGCAACTGGTGGGAGGCGTCGGCGACAAAGGCGCGCTGCTGCTCCAGCACCTCTTCGACGTTGTCGGCCATCTCGTTGAACGAGCCGGCCAGCCGCCGCAGTTCGGGCGGTCCCCCGGCCGCCGCCACCCGCGAGTTCATCCGGCCGGTGGCGATGTCGTGCGTCACGGCGTCGAGTACGCGTACGGGCCTGAGCACCCAGCCCGTCAGCCGGATCGCGGCTCCAACGGCCAGCAGCATGGCCAGCGCCTCACCCGCGGCGATCAACAGCCAGCCCTTCAGGATGCGCCAACGCATCTGCCCGGTGGGCGAGTCGGTCACCACGACCGCGACCACGTCGCCGTCCCGTACCACCGGCGAGTCCACGATGAGCCTGCTGTTCTGCCAGGGCCAGACCTGCTCGGGATCGTCGCTGCGGCGGCCCAGCAGGGCCTCCTGGAAGGACTGCCGCCCCTCCCCCTCCGCGGGCACCGTCCAGTCCTTGGGGGCGCGGGCCATGTAGTCGTTGTCACGGTAGAAGACGCCGACCTTGATCCCGTAGACCTCGTGGTAGCGGGTGAGTTCCTCCTCCAGCAGCGCGCGCCGCTCGTCGGCGCCCGCCCGGCCCTCGGCGACGAACTGCGCGAGGGCCGCGACCCGGGTGGTGTCGTCGATCCGGTCGACGACGACACGCTGCTGCTGCGCGGCGGCGAGGCTCATCGCGAGCGGGAAGCCCAGCGCGACGAGCACACCCGCCATGAGGATGATGAGCAGCGGCAGCAGTCGGGAACTCACGGGACGTTACGGTCCTTGATGCGCGGCCGGGACGACCAGCCGGTAGCCGACGCCTCTGACGGTCTCGATCAGCGCGGGCATGCCGAGCTTGCCGCGCAGCGACGCCACATGGACTTCCAGGGTCCGCCCCGTACCTTCCCAACTGGTGCGCCACACCTCGCTGATGATCTGCTCGCGCCCGAAGACCACCCCGGGCCGCTGGGCGAGCAGGGCCAGCAGATCGAACTCCTTGCGGGTGAGCTGGACGGGCGTACCGTCCACGGTGACCCGCCGCGTGGGCAGTTCCAGCGTGAGACGCCCGAGCCGCTGGGCCGCCTCGGCCGGCGGTCCCGCCTCCTCGCCGCCCGTACGCCGCCGGCTCACCGCGTGGATACGCGCCAGGAGTTCACCGGTGTCGTACGGCTTGACCACATAGTCGTCGGCCCCGAGGTTGAGGCCATGGATACGGGAGCGGACATCGGCCCGCGCGGTCACCATGATGACCGGGGTCGAGGTGATCCGCCGGATCTTCCCGCAGACCTGGTAGCCGTCCTGGTCGGGCAGGCCGAGGTCGAGCAGCACCACCGCGAACGGTTCCTTGCCCGCGTTGGCGGCGGGCAGCAGGGCCTGGAGCGCCTCCTCGCCGCTTCTGGCGTGCACGACCTGGAAGCCGTGCTTGGCGAGCACGGCCGCCAGCGCCGCCGCGACATGATCGTCGTCCTCCACGAGCAGCAGTCTCACGGGCCCCCTTCGCGGTCGTGATCGCACAACGTATCCGGGCATCCATTCCGATGTGGCCGTGCCAGTCAAGAGTCTTCCCGTTACGCCAAGGTTTCCGTTACCCACCCGGTACTCCCCGCACCGCCCTCTTCACACGGAGTGTCCGGTTGCAGCCGGATCGTTATGCTCAATTTCAGCTCAGATGTGATGACGCTGGTCGCAGGGCGTGACTAGGGTCCTCCCAACCGAGGAGGACGGAGCAAGAAGCCGATGAGCGGAGTGTCAGTGACCAAGGGCGCCGAGGACGCCGTGCCCGCGACGGGCGATCTGGTCGTACTGAGCAACGTGAACAAACACTTCGGCGCGCTGCATGTGCTCCAGGACATCGATCTGACCATCGCCCGTGGCGAGGTCGTGGTCGTCATCGGACCTTCCGGGTCCGGCAAGTCCACACTGTGCCGCACCATCAACCGCCTGGAGACCATCGATTCGGGCGAGATCTCGATCGACGGCAAGCCGCTGCCGCAGGAGGGCCGTGAACTGGCCCGGCTGCGTGCGGATGTCGGCATGGTCTTCCAGTCGTTCAACCTCTTCGCACACAAGACGGTGCTGGAGAATGTGACGCTGGGCCAGATCAAGGTCCGCAGGACGGACAAGAAGAGCGCCGAGGAGAAGGCCCGCGGGCTGCTCGACAGGGTCGGCGTCGGTTCACAGGCCGACAAGTACCCCGCCCAGCTCTCCGGCGGCCAGCAGCAGCGCGTCGCCATCGCACGGGCTCTGGCGATGGATCCGAAGGTCATGCTCTTCGACGAGCCGACCTCGGCGCTCGACCCCGAGATGATCAACGAAGTGCTCGAAGTCATGCAGCAACTCGCGCGTGACGGTATGACGATGGTCGTCGTCACCCATGAGATGGGCTTCGCGCGCTCCGCGGCGAACCGGGTCGTCTTCATGGCGGACGGCCGCATCGTCGAAGAGGCCACGCCCGACGCGTTCTTCAGCAATCCGCGAAGCGACCGCGCCAAGGACTTCCTCTCGAAGATCCTGCATCACTGACCGTTCATCACTGAACAAGGCGCTTCACTTCACTGAACACGGCTCTTCACACGGCACCGAGTTCGGCAGAACCCGTTCGTCCACGTCTCACCCGAGGGAAGTTCACGCATGAAGCTTCACAAGGCAAGCGCGGCCGCCGCCGCGGCTCTCGTCCTCTCCCTGACCGCCACCGCGTGCGGCGGCGACAGCAGCGACGACGCCGGCGGCGACAGCGGTGGCGGGAAGATCACCATCGGTATCAAGTTCGACCAGCCCGGCCTCGGCCTGAAGAAGCCGGACGGCACGTACGCGGGCTTCGATGTCGATGTCGCCACCTATGTCGCCAAGGAACTGGGTTACGACGCCAAGGACATCGTCTGGAAGGAGTCGCCCAGCGCCGAGCGCGAGAACCTGATCTCCAACGGAGACGTGAAGTTCGTCGTCGCCAGCTACTCGATCAACGACGAGCGCAAGCAGAAGGTCGACTTCGCCGGCCCGTACTTCCTCGCCCACCAGGACCTGCTGGTCCGCTCGGACGACAGCGCCATCACCAAGGCCGAGGACCTCAACTCCAAGAAGCTCTGCTCCGTGACGGGTTCCACCTCGGCGCAGAACGTCAAGGAGGAACTCGCCCCCAAGGCCGACCTCCAGGAGTTCGGCGGCTACTCCGAGTGCCTGACCGGCCTGGAGAACAAGGCCGTTGACGCCCTGACCACGGACGACTCGATCCTCGCCGGGTACGCCTCGCAGCAGGAGCACCAGGGCAAGTTCAAGCTCGCTGGCCTCAAGCTCAGCGACGAGAACTACGGCATCGGTCTCAAGAAGGGCGACACCGATCTGCAGACCAAGATCAACGCCGCGCTGAAGAAGATGGAGTCGGACGGCTCCTGGCAGAAGGCCGTGACCGCCAACTTCGGCCCGTCCGGCTACAAGAACGAGCCCGCTCCGGCGATCACCGAAGGCAGCTAGGGTCTTTCGTTCGGATCTGGCGGCACCAGGGCACGCGAGCCCAGCAAGATCCAAACGAGAGGCCCTAGGACACGGCCTGGCGGGGCCGGACAGGCCCGGCCGGGCCAGACAGGAGTGACGCGCCGCCGGCCCGCCCGGCGGCGCGTACCGACCAGCCAACCAGGGGAGAGCGCGGAGCATCGTGTTCGACTTTCTTGATTCCGGGCAGTACGACCTGCTCGGCGCCTTCTGGGTGACGGTGCAGCTCACCCTCTACTCCGCAGTTGGTTCTCTCATATGGGGAACGCTGCTGGCCGGGATGCGGGTCAGTCCTGTGCCGCTGATGCGTGCCTTCGGTACCGCGTACGTCAATCTGGTCCGTAACACGCCCCTGACCCTGGTCCTCGTGGCCTGTTCACTGGGGCTCGGTCTGACCCTCGGGATCACGCTCGGCGGCCAGGACTTCAAAGCCATGGGCTTCCGGCTCGCCGTCCTGGGACTCGTGGCCTACACCGGCACCTTCGTCTGCGAGTCCCTGCGCTCCGGTATCAACACCGTGCCGGTCGGCCAGGCCGAGGCGGCCCGTGCGCTGGGGCTCAGCTTCTTCCAGGTGCTGACGCTGATAGTCCTTCCGCAGGCGTTCCGCTCCGTGGTGGCACCGCTGGCCAACGTACTGATCGCGCTGACCAAGAACACCACGGTGGCCTCGGCGATCAGTGTCGCGGAGGCATCGGCGCTGATGAAGACAATGCTGGAGAACGAGACCAGCGCGCTCTTCGCGGTATTCGCGGTGTTCGCGTTCGGATTCATCGTTCTCACTCTTCCGACCGGTCTGATCCTGGGCTGGGTCAGCAAGCGAGTGGCGGTGAAGCGATGAGTGCCACGTCCGTTCTGTACGACACCCCCGGGGTACGTGCCAAGCGGCGCAACATCATCTACACGATCGTGTTCCTGGTGGTCCTCGCGCTCGCCGCCTGGTGGGTGCTGGCGGTGATGGCCGAGAAGCAGCAGCTCGCGTCCGAGAAGTGGAGCCCGTTCGTCACGGACGCCAAGGTCTGGACGACCTATCTGCTGCCGGGGCTCGGCGAGACCCTGAGGGCCGCGGCGCTGGCCATCGTGATCGCGCTGCCGCTCGGCGCGCTGCTCGGTATCGGCCGGCTCTCCGACCACGCCTGGATCCGGGTCCCGGTCGGTGCCGTCGTCGAGTTCTTCCGGGCCATCCCGGTACTGCTGATGATGGTGTTCGCCGCCCAGCTCTACACGCAGTACACCGATGTCTCGTCGGATCTGCGCCCCCTGTACGCCGTGGTCACCGGTCTGGTGCTCTACAACGCCTCGGTAATGGCCGAGATCGTACGGGCCGGCATCCTCTCCCTGCCGAGGGGCCAGACGGACGCGGCGAAGGCCATAGGCATGCGCAAGGGCCAGACCATGTCGTACGTACTGCTGCCGCAGGCGGTCACGGCGATGCTGCCGGCCCTGGTCAGCCAGCTCGTGGTGATCGTCAAGGACACGGCACTGGGTGGTGCGATCCTCGGTTTTTCCGAGTTGCTCTCGCAGGGCCGCACCATCACCGCGAACTACGGTGCCAACACCATCGCCACGTTCGCCGTCATCGCGCTGATCTACATCGCGCTGAACTTCCTGCTCACGACCTTGGCCGGATGGCTGGAGCAGCGGCTGCGCCAGGGCAAGAAGAGCACGGGCGCC
Organism: Streptomyces odonnellii; assembly: GCF_000981895.1. Classification (GTDB taxonomy): domain Bacteria; phylum Actinomycetota; class Actinomycetes; order Streptomycetales; family Streptomycetaceae; genus Streptomyces; species Streptomyces odonnellii. Next base: position 62,210 of record NZ_LATD01000028.1, read on the forward strand.
GTGCTGACCGCCGATGATGTGCAACAGGCCAGTGCGCCGGGCCGTACCCCGGACGGCGGAGGCGCCTGAGGCGTACGGGACAGGGGGTGTACGCGCCGCTCAGGCCGTCGCTTGACGCAAGCACCCCCAGTGGGTTGCATACGTTCTGTGATCACGTACCGGGCTCCTACCGCCCTTGACCGCAAGACCGCACGGGCCGGAGGGGTCGCGCCGTGGACCCGGTGATCGTCGCCGGCGCGGGCCCCGTCGGACTCGCGCTCTCCCTGGCCCTCGCCGCGCAGGGAGTCCCGTCCGTCGTCCTGGACGAGGGTGCGGGCGCGGACGAGCAGCGTCCCGCCCGTACCGCCATACTGCGGCCCGACACCGCCGCCCTGGTGGCCCGGCTCGGCTGTACGACCCTCGGCGACGAGGGGACCCACTGGACCGGCTGGCGGCTGATGCGGCGCAAGCAGCTCATGCGGGAGCTGCCGCTCGGCGGTGAGAACGGCGCCCCCGCCCCCCTGCACATCCCGCAGCACGCCCTCACGCGCGGGCTGCGGGACGCCATCGCCGACCAGGAGCTGGTACGGCTCGCCACCGGCAGCCGGCTCGACTCGCTGGAGCAGGACGAGCGCGGCGTCACCGTGCACACGCGCGGCCCCGGCGCGACCTGGTGGCGCGGCAGCCATCTGGTGGGCTGCGACGGCGCAAGGTCGACCGTCCGCAAGCTGCTCAACATCCGCTTCCCGGGGCGCACGGCCGTGGAGCGGCATGCCGTCGCCGCGCTCCGCGTCGAACTCCCCTGGCCGGACCAGGCGCTGCTGCACCGTCAGCCGCCCTGGCCCAGCGGTGGCGAGGAGGTGTCGGCCAGGCCCCTCGCGGACAGCGTGTGGCGGCTGGACTGGCTGCTGCCCGCGCGCGGCGAATTGGTCACGCCCGACGCCCTCGTGACGCGGTTACGGGACACCCTGGCCGGCTGGTGCGGCGAGACCCCGCCGTACGAGCTGCTCGACACCGGCGTCTACACGCTCCACCACCGGCTCGCCAGGCGGTGGCGGGTCGGCAGGGCGTTCCTGGCCGGGGACGCGGCCCATCTGCTGGGCGCGGTGGGTACGCAGGGACTCGACGAGGGGCTGCGTGATGTCGCCAACCTCGCCTGGAAGATCGCCGAGGACTGGCACCGGGGCGCGACGGAGACCCTGCTCGACAGCTATCAGGCCGAACGGCGCACCGCCGTCGCCTCCCGGCTGCGCGCCGCCGACCAGTCGCTGCCGATACTGCGTGGCGGCAGCGGGCTGCGTACGTACATGCCGGGCGCGCGCGGGTACGACACGCTCCTCGCCGACGGGCACCTGGGGCACGGGCCATTGGGAGCACCGCCCTCGTATCCGCACTCCCCCCTCGCGCCTCCGTACGCCGAGGCGCAGACGGCCGTGGGCACACCGCCCGGCGGTCCGGTCACGGATGTGCTGGTCATGGCGCCGGACGGGACGACCGCGCGGCTCAGGGACCGGCTGTGGCGGGGCCGGCTCCTGGTGGTGCTGGTCGCGCCGGGCACCGGGGTGTGGGACCGGCGGCACTGGGTGTCCGCGGGGGTGATGCCGCGGCTCGCCGCCGCGGTGAAGGCCCTGCCGGTACGGGCGGAGCTGCTGGTCACCGAGGCGTATCCGGGCGCCGCCGCCCACTGTGTGCTGCTCGTACGGCCGGACGGGCACCTGGTCACGGCCTTCGGCGGGGTGCGCCCCGCCGATCTGTACGCAGCGGCCGACGCGGCGCGCGGAGGTACTCCTTCCGTTTCATCCCGGACGTCGGGGCCGCCGACGACCGACCGCACTGTGAACATCAATTGACCGACGCGGGCGCACATGGTGTACTCCGGAACGTGACTGACACCGATGTGCGCCTGTGGCGGAGGGTCCATATGGACCTGGTCCGCTATGCGGGCTGCGTGTGTCGTACGTCCTGTTGATTCGCCCCCTTGTCTTCACTCGCTCGCCGCGCTCGTCGCGGCAGCACACGCTCGCGAACCTTCCAGGACGGTCACCATGTCTCAACCCGCACGTACCCCCACACCGGTCACCACCCCTGCCGGGCCCCCCACCAATCCCTTATACACATCTCCGACACCACGAGACC